>JBMOIW010000054.1:0-12430 GCA_049317145.1 Acidimicrobiia bacterium | reverse complement strand
AATCGACCCGGGAACAACCGCGCCGGCAAGACGAAACCGAGCGGTTCCGGCTTTGCTGCGCGTGTCCACTGCCTCGGCAACCGTGCGGTAATAGACGATGTTCTGCGTCAAGCCGAACCACAGTAAGCCGCCGATCACTGCCAAGCAGATGATTCCAGCGATGACGTAGCGAGCACGGAGACCGCGGGTGCGCAACGAATGCACGGAGTCGGTCATGCGGATCCCTGCCGCAAAGCCCGGCGTACCCGTCGACGGTGCGCAACGCACCAAATGGTGTACGCACCGAGGACAACTGCCGTTCCAATCCAACCAATCGCAACGTACGCCCAGTTACTCATGCGCCCACCTCTTCAGCAATCGATGGCGGGGTTTCGACTCCCGGTTCTCCTTGGCGGGTTGCGATCGCACGATCCAGAGCCCGGTCATTGACCTCCTGCTCAAGTCGCAGCAAGTCCACGCGAGCCCGCAGCAGCGTGCAATACAACAACGTGAACGCCAGAACGCCAAACCAGAGGGTGAATGCCATGACTCCGTGAATCTGCGCGTCCAACTGGGGATTAAACACCGTGCCTTCTTGATGCAACGTGCGCCACCAGGTGACGGAGAAATGCACAATCGGTATGTCGAGCGCCGCAATCAGTGCCACGATCGCAACGCGCTTGGCGCGCACGTTCGCATCACCGGGAATGCGCCGGAGCGCGAGGTACCCGAGGTACAAGAAGAACAACACCGTGGTCGTCGTGATGCGCGCATCCCAAGTCCACCAGATGCCCCACACCGGTCGACCCCACACCGCCCCGAGGAACAGCGTCAAGCCGGTAAAGACCACGCCAAGTTCTGCAGATGCGCCGGCGATACGGTCCCATGCCGACCGGCGCGTCTTGGGTGCGAGGTAGAGCACCGACGCAATTGTGGTGACGCCAAATGCCAAGTAGGCCGACCATGCCGCAGGAACATGCAGGTACAACAATCGAGCGGCATCACCCTGGACTGCGTCCGGCGGTGACACCACAAGGGCAAGCACCGTCAAGAGAGCAAGCGATGACACTGTTGCTCCAAGCAACAACCATGACAACGCGTCGCTACGTCCGCGTGTACTCATGCGTCCTCCAAAAGTGGACCAAACGTCACGATCCCAATCGTGACGTACAACACTGCAAATCCTGCGAGAAGTCCAACCCACGGCCACGCGTCGCGGGTGACACCCTGCGTTGCGGCTTCGAGCCCGCGCGTCGCTCCGATCATTACCGGCGCCAACACCGGCAGCAGCAGCAGTGGCAGCAAGCTTTCACGACCATGCAGACCGGCGGCAATCACCCCGTACACCGCGCCTGAGGCGGCGATACCAATGGTTGCGGGAAGCGCCACGAGCACTGCGGGGAGGGGCGCCACCGTCTGCACATCGAAGAGCGCGTACACCCCGACGAGCAAGAGCACTTCGAGCGCAAGAAGCTCAAGCGCTATCGCAACGGTCTTACCCAAGAAAATCGCCGCCCCGTCCATCCCGGAGAGGCGGAGTCCGTCGTAGTTGCCCGTGCGCGACTCAATTGCGAAGGCGCGACTGATTGCAAACAAACCCGCCAGGAGTACCGCTATCCAAAACAATCCCGGAGCAACGCGGCTCAACACACCACGGTCGGGATCCAGCGCGAACGCGAAGAGCAACAGCACCATGCCCGCGAACGGCAACACTTGCGCAACCAACACGCGCGACCGCCATTCGATACGAAGGTCCTTGCCCGCAATGAGCGCTGCATCACGCATCAGGTTCATCGGCCAGCAACTCCCGCAAGAGAGACGGATGACGTAATGCGTCCCCCGCTCAGCACAACCTCACGCGTCGCGTGTTGGCGCGCGGCCGCAATCTCGTGCGAAACCAGCACGACCGAAACTCCGGAGTCGGCGGCATCGCTCAGCAACGAGTCCAGCAACACGCGACCTGCAGCATCGAGTCCGGCATGGGGCTCGTCGAGTAACAACAACTCCGCGCGTGCGACGAGCGCGCGAGCAAGTGCCATGCGCCGACGCTGGCCCGCCGACGCTCCACCCAGTCGCACGTTCGCGATTTCGACGAGCCCGCATTGGTGTATGGCGTGCTCAATACCAGCACCCACGGTTCCGGCGGCCCGCGCCGCAAAGACCAGGTTCTCGCGCACGGTCAGCTCGTCGTATCCCCCAACGTCGTGGCCGACGAACGCCATCTTGCGTCGGATTTCGCTGCGATGCCGGACCACATCGAGCCCGAACACTTCGGCGGTTCCGCGATCGATTGCGTGCAGGCCGGCGATCGTTCGCAACAACGTGGTCTTGCCGGCCCCGTTGGGTCCGGTGACGAGGACCACCTCTCCCCGTGCGACGTCGAGCGAACACCCCGAAAGCGCAGGAAAGGTCCCAAGGAGCGTGACCACGTCGCGCATGCGAACGGGCTCAGAATTTCGTGGGGTGGACATGCCGGCTGCTCCGCTCCGACCGGGTCGGGCCGAGGCCAAAGTGTAGAAAGCCACCCAGGACCCGGTCGAACCGAGGCGCCGCCACCCCAGCCGGTGCTCGGCCCCCTACCCTGGTTACGTGCGCGACGTTCGGACAATCCTCGACTGGTTTGGCAGAACCCTGCTCGTGGCGGGCTTGGTGATCCTTGGCTTCGTTGCGTATCAGCTCTGGGGCACCAACCTCCTAGCGGATCGCGCTCAAGCCAACTTGCGATCGCAGTTCGACTCGCAAGCGACACCGACAACGGCAACGATGCCGCCGAATTCCACCAGTGTCCCGACGACGACGACGACGACAGTTCCTTCGGTTAACGCACCCAACGGCGACGCGATCGCGGTCATCAAGATTCCGCGGATCGAGCTCGAGAGCACCGTTGTTAATGGCGTTTCCGGTGCCGACCTGCGAAAGGGGCCGGGGCGATATCCGCAAACGGTCCTCCCCGGCGAAGCAGGAAATGCCGCAATCGCCGGCCATCGCACGACCTACGGCGCCCCCTTTGGTCGCTTGGACGAATTGCGGGTTGGCGATCCGATCATCGTGCGGACCCTCAAAGGCACCTACACCTACCGCGTGAGCACCGAACCGTTCGTTGTCACGCCACGCCAAACCGAGGTGCTCGATCCATCGCCCGACACCATGCTGACCCTCACGACGTGTCATCCCAAATACTCGGCAGCAGAACGACTTATCGTGCGCGCGCGTCTGGATACGACGACGAGCCCGAAACCGCTTCCCCCTTCGCCGACGGTGCCGGCGACCCAAGTGGTGACGAGCACGACCTTGGCGGGCGCGCACATTCCGGTCTTCGGATTGGTGGTCAGTGTGCTGTTGACCTTGCTGATTGGCGCCGGCTGGTGGTTCTTGTTCCATCGCCGCCCCAAGTGGACCACGTGGGGCATTGGGTTCGCGGTATTCCTGCCTGCGTTAGTGCTCATGTATTACTTCGTCGAGCGCTCGCTTCCCGCTTCGTACTAACCGCGCTATTGCCCCAGAAACTTAGGCGGTCGTTTCTCGGCGCGTGCGGAGAGTCCTTCTCGGAAATCAGCACTCGCAAAGGCGCGGGCCTCCAATGCGTCGATCTCGGCGCGAGCTTCCCCAGAAAGAGCGATGGGTTCCGAAAGCGCCCGCAACGCGCGCTTGTGGCCAGCCACCGTAAGTGGAGCCAAACCGGCGAGCGCCGCGGCCCATTCACGCGCGGTGGTTTGCGCGTCAGCCGCGCGTCGTTGCACGAGACCAAGCCGGTGTGCCGCATCCGCATCGATGGTGTCGGAACCCAGCAAAAGCAGTTCCGCAGCACTCACGCCGACAATTGCGCACAGACGAGCGATGCTGTCGGCCCCGACATGCACACCGAGTTTCCCGGCGGGAATCCCAAACATTGCAGTGTCACCGGCAACACGCAGATCGCACCACGCCGCGAGTTGTGTGCCGGCACCGAGCGCCGGGCCATCAACTGCAGCCACCACCACGCCGGGAAATTCCGCGATCGCACGACACACTGCAACGAACGCCGGGCGGAACGGGTCGCCATGTTCCAACGCCTGCACGCGAGCATCGAGATCGGCGCCGGCACAAAATGCGCCATCGGCTCCGGTCACCACCAGAACCCGCGCCGTCGTCATCGTCGCAATTGCCGAACCGAGCTCCTCGGCCATTTCGACCGTGAGTGCGTTGCGCCGCTCCGGCCGATTGATCGTGAGCCAACCAACCAATCCGTCGAACGCGACGTCGATCATGTTTCGTCGATGAGGGCGAGTAATTCGCCCGCGGCAACCGAGTCGCCCGGTCGTACATGCCATTCCCGAAGCACACCGGGAACGATCACGGCCAAAACCTCGCGCCCCAGCGGCCCCTCGAACTCCACGATCGGGTCTTCCTCGGCGACCATGGTGCCCTCGTCCACCAGCAGATCGCGCACGATGCCCGGGGCAGCAGATCGCAACTCCACCATGTCGAAAGCGTAGCGGTACGCGCCGTGCAGCTTGCGTCGGAGCCGGAAATCAGCCGCCGACCTCCGCCGAGTCGCTACCCTCCTGGCGTGGCATTTCTCATTCTCCTCGCTAGTGCGTGCCTCGCAACCGTCGCCGTGACCGTGGGGAGCTGGGCGCGCCTGGCCCGCACACCGCTGCGGTCGCGCTGGCTATTGGTTCCCGCGCTCGCAATTCCGATCACGCTGCGTTTCGTCACACTTTCTGAAAACCAGATCTCGACCATCGGATTTGGCTGCTACATCGCCGCATATGGCTTCCTGCTGACATTCTGCTTACTGAATCTCAATATTCGCGGTATGGCGATCGTGGCAATCGGGGTTGCCTGCAACACGCTCGTCCTCGGTCTGAATCACGGCATGCCGACCGTTGCCGTCGATGGCAAACCGGTCACACCCTCCGCGCTGCACAATCCGCGCGCGGGCAATGATCTCCTCCCAATCTTGGGTGATGTAATCGTTGTCCCCGGCACCCGCGAGACCATTTCGTTCGGCGATCTGATCATCGGTGTCGGGTTAATCAATGTTGTGTTTTGGGCAAGCCGCCGCAAACGCACTCCGGCACTCGCTGACGCGCCATTGAGTGTTCCGGAGACCGACGGCACTGAGGACGAACCGTTTCTCGACCTTCAGCAACTGAACGAGGCGGAACCGACATTTGTCCCCGGGACCGAGGAACGCACTCCGCCGCTCGAGAACGCCACCGCCACACCCGAGGACGCGAGTATTCGCAACGACGCCGAACCCGAAAAACGGCGACGCGGACGTCTGCGCAAATCCAAGGGCGTTTCGCTTCCCTTTGAGGACGCGGGCGCTGCACCGACGCTGTAACAACGTCGCCGTGTCCGCATGAGTGTGAACCCCGACGACCCAGTCCTCCAACGGCGCCGCACGATCTATTGCTATGTCCGGCTTGCAAAACGCGTCGGCTACGGCGCACTGCTCGTCGCAATCATCACGTTTTTCGTTGCGCTCTTCACCGGGTTCCCGAAGTGGCTGGTCGTCACCAGTGTTGTGAGCCTTATTGCCTCGTGCATCATCCTTCCGGTCCCCATCGTCTTGGGGTACGGCATTCGCGCCGCAACGCGCGAGGACCGAGCAAGAGGGACGCCCGCCCCGTAAGCGCGTCACGCTCCGGATTCGGGTTTACGATCGTCGGTAGCCGAGGACGAGGAGTTCAAAATGCCGAAAGCCGCAGTGTGCGAAGTAGTTGGAGCTCCCCTCGAGATCCGCAATGTCGACCTCGCCGAACCAAAAGCCGGTGAAGTGCGCGTACGCATTGCCGCATCTGGCGTGTGCCATTCCGACCTTTCTGTGCAAAACGGAACGCTCTATACCCCGGTTCCCGCCGTGCTCGGGCACGAAGGTGCCGGCGTGATCGACGCAATCGGCGAGGGCGTCACCGATCTCGCGGTCGGCGATCACGTGGTGATTTCCTGGGTGCCGCAATGTGGTGAATGCTTCTTTTGTCGGCGCCATCAAGGTCATCTCTGCGAGCAGGGTTCCGCCGGACTCCTCACCGGCGGACTCATGGACGGCACACCCCGTTTTTCGCTCAACGCACAACCGATCTTCCAAATGGCCTGCGCGGGTACGTTCTCTGAAGCAACAATCGTTCCTTCCTTCGGTGCGATAAAAATTGATCCCGCCATGCCGCTCGATCGCGCCGCGTTGATTGGGTGCAGTGTGCTCACCGGTGTTGGTGCCGCAATGCATTCCGGCAACGTTGGATCTGGGGATTGTGTTGTCGTCATTGGCTGTGGCGGTGTCGGCCTCAACGTCATCCAAGGCGCGCGCCTTTGCGGAGCGGAGCGGATCGTCGCAATCGACATGCACTCCCACAAGCTGGATCTTGCGCGTCGTTTCGGCGCAACGGACACCGTGCTCGTCACCGAAGACGTCGACCCGGTTGCCGAAGTCTTGGGCCTCACCGAACTTCGTGGGGCCGACGTTGTCTTCGAAGCCATCGGTTTGCGCGCAACCATGCAGCAATCCATCGCAATGACGCGCCGGGGCGGAACCGCAGTGATGATTGGTGTCCCGTCCCTCGATACCCGCATCGAGCTCGATGCGGCGATGGACATCGTGATCATGGAAAAGCGCATTCGCGGCTGTTGGTACGGCAGCTCGGACGTGCACGTCGACATCCCAGATCTGGTCGCGCGCTACCAAGACGGCAGCCTGTTACTCGACGAGCTGATCTCGCGGGAAATCCCCCTCGAGGATGTGAACGCCGCATTCGACGCGATGATGGCGGGTGAGGTCGCCCGGAGCATTATCCGGTTCTGAGAGCGGTTGGAGTTCCGCCGACCGCACGTCCTACGATCCGGGGACGCAACCTGGGAGCAGTAATGCAGTACCGCCGTTTTGGTCAATCCGATCTTGTTGTCTCCACTGTGGGATTCGGCACGTGGACGCTGGCCTCGAAGTGGTGGGGCGAAACCGACGACGCCGACACGATGCTCGGCACTGCACTCGACTGCGGAATCACGTTCTTCGACACTGCACCGGTGTACGGCGAAAACGGGTTCGGTGAATCACTGATGCGCGACTTTGTTGCCGCCCATCGGGAAGAGATCGTGTTGACCACGAAGTGTGGGTACGACATCGATGCTCCGCGAATGTACCCGGGGCAATCCGAACGCCCGCAGGACTGGCGCCCCGAGGCGGTGCGCGCACAACTCGAAGCGAGTTTGCGCCGGCTCGGTACCGACTACATCGATCTGTATCAACTGCACAACGTTCGCATTGAACCCGTACATGACGATGCGCTGTGGGATGAACTCGGAAAGCTACGCGCCGAAGGAAAGATCCGCGAAATTGGGGTTGCCCTTGGCCCTGCAATCGGATGGGTGCAAGAGGGCATCGATGCACTCGCCGATCGTTCGATTGTCAGTTTGCAGACCGTGTACAACATTCTCGAACAAGAACCGGGTCGCACCTTCGCGGCCCAACCCGCGGTCACAGAGGGTCGCGCCGGTCTCATTGCCCGGGTTCCGCACGCTTCCGACGTGTTGTCTGGCAAGATCACTCGTGACACCGAGTTCCCCGCCGGCGATCATCGAGCGCACCGCAATCGCGAGAACATGCTCGACAACTTCGACAAGGCGGACACGCTCACGTTCCTCTACGGCGGCGACACCGGACGGACGATTGGCCAGGCTGCCATCGCTGGCATCCTTGCCAATCCCGCATTCGTCAACGTGTTGCCCACGACGCTGACGGTGGCGGATGTGCGCGAGTACGCTGCGGCGGCCGGGCTGCCCGTAAGCGACGCAGAACTCGTTCGACTCGACGAACTCTGGACAACCAACTTTGGCGTCACCAACCGTTACGAGATGCCGCTTAAAGCCAGCAAGTAGGCCCGGCACCACCGTAGGCGCCCTCCGGCCATTTGTTACCCTCGGGTATGGCCGGACCTCGCCTACGGGCTGACCAGCGACGACGCCAACTCCTCGACATCGCCCGCACGGTCTTTGCCGAGCGAGGCTTTTCGAACACGTCAATGGATGATGTCGCAACGGCTGCCGGCGTCACGAAACCGGTGTTGTATCAGCACTTCCCCAACAAGCGGGCACTATTCGTCACACTGCTAGACGACGTCGGACTCCAACTCCTCACCGAGTTGGGTGCCGCGACAACCTTGGCCACCAACCCTCGCGAACAAGTCGAGGCTGGTTTCCTCGCGTACTTTCGTTACGTACGCCGCGACCGAGCCGCGTTCCGGCTCCTCTTCGGAGCCTCCGTTCGCAACGATCCAGAGTTCTCTACGGTTGCCGAACGCACGATCGCCGATGCATCGGCTGCAATCAGCGCGCTGATCGTCGTCGAAGGTTCCGAAGAACAGCGTCTGGTGCTTGCCCATGCCCTCATTGGCGTTGCCGAAGCGGTGGCGCGCTATGCACTGCTCGATGACGACCCGCGCGACGATCCCGAGACCCTGGCACAGTGGGTGGCCCAGCTGGCGTGGGCGGGCCTGCGTGGGGTGACACCCATTGCCGAAGCCGAGCAAGCCGAAGCGGACTGGCGCCGGAAATTGCTCGGTCTGTAACCAGGAATTTCACGGAGTTCACAAAGGGTTTTCCAAAAGTGACTCACCTATCGGTCCCTTCGCGCCGACACTGGAGGCGGAAGGAGTTGATATGGCTGAGACTCGCAAAGTCACCGTCATTGCTGCCTCGGGTGGCAGCGTCCTGTGCGGCGCCGACAGTACGCCCGATGCTCCCTTTCCGTCGCCGGATCGGTTGGTGCAGTGCGCCCGTATTGAACGCACGCGACCTACCGAAGCGGTTCGACCGAAGCGCTAAGACGCAATTGCGCTACTGCTCTTCGTCCACGCCGGGCGCGCCAACGCCCATTGCAACCGTTGCGTCGTAGCGCCGCTCAAGTTGACGTTCCGCGTTGAGATCTCCGACATCCGCGGTCTCAATATCAAGGTGCGGAAGTATCCGGTTCAGCCATGAGGGAAGCCACCAGTTTGCTTTTCCAAGCAGCTCCATCGTGGCCGGGACGAGCATGAGGCGCACGATCGTTGCGTCGATGAAGATTGCACTCGCCAGACCGACACCGAACATCTTGATGACACGGTTGGAGTCCAACACGAACGCCAAGAAGACCGCAATCATGATGGCCGCTGCTGCCGTGATAACGCGAGCGGTCGTGGCTAGTCCATCTGCCACTGCTTCCCCGTTATCGCCGGTTCGCTCAAACTCCTCGCGGACACGAGACAACAAGAAGACCTCGTAGTCCATCGATAGTCCAAACAGAATTGCGAACAACAACATCGGCACAAATGGCTCGATCGGGCCAGTGCGATCAACCCCAATCAGCGACGCAAACCAACCTTCCTGGAATACCAACACCACCACGCCATATGCAGCGGCGATGGACAGCACATTCATGATTACTGCCTTGAGCGGAACCAACAGCGACCGGAATACCACCATCAGTAACAGGAACGACAGCGCCAGCACTACGCCGATAAATAACGGCAAGCGTTCCGCTAAATAATTGCTGAAGTCGATGCCCGTTGCAGTAAAGCCCCCGACCTTGGGTGCAATTGCAGTGCCAGCAGTTGCTTGAGGAATCACTTGCTCCCGCAACCGACGTACGAGCTCTGAGGTCCGGTTATCTTGGGGTGACGTTGTCGGGGTAACCACGACAAGCGCTGCGCCACCACGCGGGCTCGGGAACACTGGCCCCACGTTTGCAACTCCCGGCGTGGACTGCAACACCGACCGCAACTTCTGGACGGCCTCGAGCTCCGCGGGATTATCCATTGCGGTGACGACGATCAGCGGACCGTTGTAACCCGGACCGAATCCCTTGGATAACAGGTCATACGCGACACGCGAGGTCTGCTTTTTGGGAAGTGTTCCATTGTCCGAGAAGCCCAACGTGATTGACAGGGTCGGGTATGCCAAAGCGCACATCGCGACGAAGCTCGCAATTGCGGCCGGCCACGGATTGCGTTGCACCAACCGACTCCAGCGGTACCACAGGGTTGCGTGACCTTCCGCACGCTGCTTTCCAAAACCCGGGATACGCAAACGATTGATGCTCGTCCCCGCAAACCCAAGAATTGCCGGCAGCAGGGTGATGGATGCGGCCATGACGAGCAGCACGGCGAAAACGGCCCCGACCGCCAAGCCGCGCACAAATGCAACCTGCATCAAGAACATCCCGAGAAGGGAAATAACTACCGTCGCTGCAGCAAAGACGACCGCGCGACCAGCCGTGGAAAGTGCCAGACGAATTGCCGCTTCGGGGAGGAATCCTCGCTCCAGTTCTTGGCGGTAACGCGTCACGACAAACAGTGCATAATCAATGCCGACGCCCAGCCCGATCATCGCAGCAAGCTGTGGAGCGAAACTCGGGACGTCGATTACATACGTCAACAATGCCAAGCCACCAAGCCCGGCAAAGAGCCCGAGCAACGCAGTTGCGATCGGAACGCCCATCGCAACAATTGACCCGAACGCGATCAGCAAGATGAGCATTGCGGCAGCGATACCGATCGCTTCGCTCGCGGGCGGCTTCGGTTGAAGCGCTTTCTCTAGGGCAGGGCCGGTCACCGCAACTTCAAGTCCGTTCGTTGATGCCTTTGCTCCGAGGTCAACGATGCGCTGCGCGCTTTCTAACGGAACGTCAATTCCTGGAGTCGAGAACTGCGCTCTCGCAAAAGCAATCGTGCCGTCACTCGATATTTGATTGGAGTCCGGCGCGTCCAATGGGCTTTGGACAATCAAGACTCCCGGAACCCGTTTCGTTTCGGCGACGATGCGGTCGATCTGCGCACGTATTTCGGGCGAGCGCACTCCCGATGGTGCTTCGAACACGATGTCGGCGTTATCTCCGGCCGCTTCGGGGAAACGCTCGTTGAGCAGTTGATACGCGGCTTTGCCTTCACCCGGGGGAATCTCGCGTACTTCGGAAAACGAGCCGCCCTTGAGGAATAGGGCGATGCCGATACCGCCAAGCACAACCCACACGAAGAGCACGATCCAGCGGCGACGCGCACACCAGACCGCAAGCGAACCGAGACCCATGCTGACCTTTCAGAGAAGACGCACGAAACGCTAGCCGCTTCCCTCCGCATTTCACGGGCACGCAGGAACGCACCGCCGGAGCGCGCAACACCGAGGCACGCTGCGCTTCAATAAGCAGATCAGGGCACTTACGTTGTGGCGCCTATTTAATGTGCAGACCGGAAATGGCCCTCGAGATAACTAGGCGCTGGATTTCTGAGGTTCCCTCGAAAATTGTGTAGATCTTTGCGTCCCGGTGCCAACGCTCAACCGGGTATTCGCGCACATATCCGTAGCCGCCAAGAATCTGAATCGCCTGGTCGGTTACCTTGACGGCAACCTCGCCCGCCTTGAGCTTGCTCATGGATCCTTCACCGGCAAGGAATGGCTTCCCGGCATACGCCATCCAACACGCGCGCCACACGAGCAACCGCGCGGCATCGATCTCAGTCTTCATGTCGGCCAGCGCAAAAGCAATCGACTGGTTCTCGATGATTGCTCGCCCAAATTGTTTCCGCTCTTTCGCGTATTCGAGTGCATACTCATACGCCGCCCGGGCGATACCGATGGCCTGTGCACCGACCAGCGGTCGCGTGGTCTCGAAGGTGCTCATCGCAGCTTGCTTACCGGAGTGGCCGCCTTCGCGCACTTTGGCCAAGCGTGCATCGAGCTTGTCTTTTCCGCCGAGTAGACACGATCCCGGGACGTGAACGTCTTCCAGCAACACCTCTGCAGTGTGACTTGCGCGTATCCCCATCTTCTTGAACTTTTGCCCTTGCGAGAGTCCCGGTGTTCCTGGGGGAACGATAAAGCTCGCTTGGCCGCGCGCTTTAAGTTCGGGGTCAACCGAGGCAACCACGACATGCACGTCGGCAATGCCACCGTTGGTGATCCAGAGCTTGGTGCCGTTCAACACCCACTCATCGGTCGCTTCGTCGTATACGGCACGCGTACGCAACCCCGATACGTCGCTCCCCGCGTCGGGTTCGCTGACACAAAACGCAGCGAGCTGAACCTTGTCGGGCGTGCCGAAACACTGCGGAATCCACTCGGCGATTTGCTCGGGAGTCCCATTCCCAAGAATGCCGGCAACTCCCAAGGCAGTGCCGAAAATCGAGAGCCCAATTCCTGCGTCGCCCCAAAACATCTCCTCGGAGACCAGCGGCATGGTGAGACCGGTGGGATCCGAAAAACACTGCGACAAGAAGTCCCATGAGTACAAACCGATCTCGGCCGCTTGTTGAATGATGGGCCACGGTGTTTCTTCGCGTTCATCCCACTCATGTGCAACCGGCCGCACGACATCCTCGGCAAAGTCGTGCACCCACTTCTGGATCTGGAGTTGGTCTTCGTTGAGCTCGAGCGAGAACTCAGCCATTACTGCCTCCCCGGAAGTACGCCGCAATTACCAATTGATTCGGCGGGT
>JBMOIW010000053.1:0-12732 GCA_049317145.1 Acidimicrobiia bacterium | reverse complement strand
AACGACGAAGTCTCGGGGTTGCGCACGGCACTCGCGATGGGCGCGGACCGGGCACTTTTGGTGTCGGATCCGGCGTTTTTGGGTACTGATGCGCTCACGACCGCGAAAGTCATTGCGGCATGTGTACGGCGCGCGGGTGCCGTCGATCTGGTGCTCACTGCGACGGAATCCTCCGACGGTTACACCGGAACGGTCCCGGCGCAAGTTGCCGAGCTGTTGGGCTGGCCGTCGCTGACCTTTTCCAAGCAAGTGCAACTTGCCGACGGCATGGCGACCGTCCAACGCCAAACCGAAGCGGGATTCGACGTGGTACGCGCTCCGCTCCCGGCAGTCGTGAGCGTGACCGCGGGTGTTGTCGAGCCGCGATACCCGAGTTTCAAAGGAATCATGGCGGCCAAGTCCAAGCCGGTTGATGCGTGCACTGCAGCCGACCTGGGTCTTGATGCAGTCGGATGGGCCGGGGCGCGCCAACAGATCACAAACGTTTCCGCCGCACCGGCGCGTCAAGCGGGCGAAAAAGTTGAAGATGACGGTACGGGGTATGAACGCGTTGTTGCGTACCTCGAATCGCTGAAACTGGTTTGAGGGGATCACCATGACGGTCGCAACCATTTGGGTGTTCGCAGAGTCCGCCAACGGAAAACCGTTAGCCTCCACGCTCGAACTCTGTTCCGCAGCGCGCGGCTTGGCGAACAACGTCGAAGCGGTGTACGTCGGTGCCGATGCTGACGCGATGGCTTCGGTGCTTGGCGAATACGGCGTGCAGAAGGTGTACGCCGTGGATCCGGGCGCGGGACTCACGGGAGTTTTTGGTGCTGCAGCGCTTGCGGCACTCATCGAAATCCATCAGCCGGATGCGGTGTTGTTCGCGCAGACCTACGATGGTCGCGACGCAATTGCCCGCTGCTCGGCGCGGCTGGATCGTCCCGTCCTCACCAACGGTATGTCGGTGCGCCTCGATGGTGAAGCGTTAATCGTCGGCACGGCAGTATTTGGGGGCGCAACGATCGTCGAAGCTGCGTTTACCGGGCCTACGCCGTGGCTCGCCGCAATGCGGCCGAAAGCATTGACCGCAGAACCCGGCGGTACAACTATGCCCTCCATCGAACGCATCGACGCCGTCGAGGTCGGCCGTGCTGGTGAGGCCGAAGTGCTCGAGCGTCACGTTGAAGAGCGTCAGGGGCCCCAACTCGAAGAAGCCGCGATTGTTGTATCGGGCGGACGCGGAATTGGTGCGGCCGAGAAGTATGCGCCACTCGTCGACGATCTCGCACGCGCGCTCGGGGGTGCGAGCGGTGCATCGCGCGCCATTGTCGATGCCGGCTGGGTGCCGTACAACAAACAGGTCGGGCAGACCGGCAAGACGGTCAAGCCCAAGGTGTATATCGCCGTAGGTATTTCCGGCGCGACACAGCACCTCGTGGGCATGAAGGGTTCGGATCACATCATTGCGATCAACAAGGACGGCGATGCTCCGATCTTCTCCGTGGCGGATCTGGGCATCGTCGGGGACGCCAACAAAGTTGTCCCGGCGTTGATCGAAGCACTGAAGGCGAAGCAGTCCTAGCGGTTGTCGCTAGCGCTGCGTCGGTATAGGTGCGGCGGCGCGCTGGGGTCGGCGCGACAGCGCCGCCGTCATACGCACCCCGCCGTGCGTGCCCGTGACCTCGAGCGAGGCAGCCAGTGATCGCACGATCTGGAGCCCGCGTCCCCCAACGAGCGGCGTATTGACGTTCCAGTTGCCGAGGTTCTCGACGTTGAGTTCGATCCCGATACCCGACAGGGCACAACTCACGGAAACGTCATCTGAAGCGGTTGGCGAGCCGTGTTCAATCGCGTTCGAGCAGAGTTCGCTCGCGATGAGCAGCACGTCGGCAATCTCAGCATCGGACGCGCGATAGGTGCGCAGAAATGCCTCCAGGCGCTGGCGTACCGTTCGCAGCGCTTCGGGATCTGGGGGAATCGAGAAGGCCGTTGCGCGCAAGGTGTGGTCGACAAACGCCATCAGGGCGGCAATGTCGTCGTTGGGGGCTTTGCCAGAGAGCGTCTCAGTGATGATCGTGGCCAAGACTGCGGCCGGATCATGGGCCACGCGCGTGACCGAGGCGGTCGCCGTTGCTAATCGCGTCATGCCGACATCGATGGATTCATCGCGACGTTCAACCAGGCCGTCGGTATACAAGAGAAGTGCATCGCCCGGTGCGATCGTGCTCGCATGGTGTTCATAGCGCGGGTGCAAAAGTGCGCCCAGCGGCGGGCCCGCTTCGCCGATGCAATACTCGACGCTTTGGTCGCGGTGTTGCAGGAGCGGGGGAAGATGGCCTGCCGACGCCCATTCGAAGGTGTTGCGATTGCGATCGATGCGCACCAGGAGCGTGGTGGCTACCTCAAGGGCGCCGAGGCCGATGACAAAACGATGCATCATTCCGAGTAGCGCGGCGACATCGGACGTTTGGGTACTTGCGATCCGGAGAGCGGTGCGGAGTTGACCGGTCAGTCCGGCCGCGGCCGCGCCGTGTCCGACCACGTCGCCAATGGCGAGGAGCAATGAGCCGTCGGCGAGTTCGATTGCGTCGTACCAGTCGCCACCAACGGAAAGTTCGGTTTCGGCCGGACGGTAATGCGCGGCCATCTGGATACCAAAGTGCTCGGGGAGTTGCGCGGGCAGCAAGCTGCGTTGCAGCGTCGCAGTGTTTTCGCGGGCGCGCTTTAACCGCAGAATCGTTTCAAAGATCGGCGAAAGGAGGAGGCCGATCTCGGGGGCGAGCGCAATGTCTTCGTCCGTCAACGTGCGCCCGTTGCGTTCGATGCCACAAAACACCGACCCGAGTGTTCCTTCCGACCCGTAGAGCGGGATGCTGATGCCGGAAGCAAGGTTCGTTTGTGTGAACAATTCCCGCACGCTGGAGTGAAAGTCCCCAGGGTGTTCGAGGATATCTTCGCGCGTGAAGTACAGCGGCTTTCCCGCGGCGAGCGAATGCGCCATAGGTGTCAAGGCGGTAGTAGGGGCGCTGCGGTGAAGGGTCTGTAGCCAGCGAGCCGATTTGGGATTCGTTGCGTGACCGAGGACTGGCACGAAGTGTGAATCTTGTCTCATGACGACGATCACCAGATCGGCGTAGAGCGGGCAGAGCGCTTCGGTGATTGCACGCATTCCTTCGTCGGTCGCAATCCCGCGCGAGGTCAACCGGCCGAGTTCGGCGAGGAGCCGCAAGCGCGCACCAGTGCGTTCGGCCTGGGCTCGATGTTTTTCGGTGGCAAGTCGAGTACTGCAGCGGAATCCGAGTTCTTCGATAACGCCGATATCGCGCGCGTGGATGTGATGGCGGGTGTCGCGGTTGACGCCGATGACGAGTGCGCCGACCACCGTCGCATCGGCGCTCAGGGGAACCACCATTGCGTCCCCGAGGTCCATGGGCCGCAATGCGTGGAGGAGCGGACCGTTGGTGACCGGACGAGCTCGATAGCGGCTCAGCCCCGTTCCGTTGGCTTCTACTGCATCGAGGAGCGCATTGACGGTGGGAGGCGGAAGTTCGTGCGCGGGAATGAGCGGCGATCCGGGGACTGCGTGCGCAAAGAATCCAACCGGGAGATTGGTATCGGGCAGACGCGCCGCGATTGCGCAGTAGTCCGCAAATCCGGGAACCGGGAGCGCGGTTGCGAAGCGGAGTGCTGCCGCGGCGTCGTGTTGCGGGCTGGTGAAGAGTTCCGAAAACTCTCGGAACAAACGCTCTACACGCTCGGCGCGCTTTTGTTCGGTGATCTCGAGTGCAACGATACCGAGTTCGGTTACCGACTCAGCAGAGATCGTCGGGAACACTGTTGTCGTCCACACGCGCGTCGTGGCGGAGGTCGGGCCGGGATCGCTGGCAATCTCGAGATGCTCGACCGCAATGAAGTGCTCGAGCGCAGTTTGGATTGCCGGGCCGAGTCGGTCCCAAAGGCGCGGGCTCCAATCGCGCAAAGCTTGATCAACCGAATCGGCTTGGCGGGCGTCGGCCATCTCGGCAAAGCGCGCGTTGGTCGTGATGATGTGTCCACGCGTATCGAGGAGCGCAAACCCCACGGGCGCTTCGCGGATGATGTTGAAGAGGCGGTCCTGGGTATTGGTGGCGGTCGCGGAGGCGACCTGGGCAAGATGGCGCGCGTACGCCACTTGCGAATTGGCGGCAACGAGTTCGGCCTCACGACGCTGCTGGTCGGAGACATCCAGGGCGATCCCGATCCACTGCGATTGTGGATCCTCGGGATTCTCTCTTCGACCACGAATCGCGATTGTTCGGGTAGTGCCACCGTCGCTGGTGATCTGGTATTGGGTGGATCCGAGACTGCTGGGATCGAAGAAATTTCCGGCGCGGGTCCGTAAGTCGTTGACCGCAATGCCGCCGAGGAGGGCGATGAGGTCGTCGACAGTTCCCCCGAATTCGCCGGGCGCGAGGCCGTGCATGGTTTCGGTCTCGGGGGACATCCAGATCTGATGGGTAACGGGATCCCAGGCCCAGAGACCGAACATTGCCTGCGGGTATTCGAAACGGAGTTGCCCTCCGTTGTTGGGAGTTGCGTCGGCCGCGACCCCGTGGACACTACTGAGGAGCGCAGTCATGGTTGCTGCGGTGGAAATATCAGTTTCATCAAACGCGTTCGTCTGGGTGCTTGCCGTCACGATCCCGCCAATGATCCGACCACCATTCACGGCTGGGGCGATAAGCGCGCTGCGGTAGCCGGTGAGCAGACCCGCGGGTCGCGGGTCGATTGCGATGTCGGGGACGACAGTGGGGGAGGTGGTGCGCAGCGCATCGGCGAGAATGGAATTGGAGCGGCGGCATTCGGGTGCCGCGTCGACCCAGGCGCGCGGTGCGGCGGGTGTGTCACGAAAGCTCAGCGACGCGCTCAGACGGTCCACCCATCCGGTGACTTCCGTGCTCAGTGCCGTGTGCGCTTGGGCAACCGCAGCGTCAATGAGTCGGCGCTGCGGCGGCGAGGACAACGCATAGGAACGCAGCGCCGCAATGGCCTGCGCGGCGCGCGCATGACGCTCGGATTCCGGATTTGGCTGCCCGTCCATCCGAATCACGTTGCCCATCCCGGTGGTGGGCCAAACGTACCTAGTTGTCGGACCGGAGTTCGACCATCAGGGGAGCGTGATCCGACGGCTGGGAGCCCTTTCGGGCGTTGCGGTCCACGGTCGCCATGGCCAGCTGTGCGGCTACTGGAGCGCTCACGAGCGCCAGGTCGATACGCATACCGTGGCCCTTGTGGAAATCGCCGCCGCGGTAATCCCAGAACGTAAAGCTTGTCTCGTCGGGATGCAGCGCCCGAAACGCATCGGTGAGCCCCCATTGCGTGAGCCGATCGAGCGCCGTACGTTCCTTGGCAGTGACGTGCGTTGCTCCCGCAAACGCAGCGATGTCCCAAACGTCGCGATCCTCGGGTGCCACGTTGAAGTCGCCGAGCACAACGAGTGGCGCAGACGGCACGTAATTCGCCTGCAGCCAATCCGCAAGTTGTTCGAACCACGTCAGCTTGCGTTCGTAATAGTCCGTCGCAACTTCGCGACCATTGGGTACATACAAATTGACGAAGCGAACATCGGCGCACGTTGCGGCAATGCAACGCGCATCGCCAGAGTAGGCATCGGGTCCGTCACCGAAACCGGTGGTCACATCGCTGATACCGACGCGGCTCAGAATTGCGACACCGTTCCATTGTCCTTGGCCGAAGTGTGCGCTTTCGTAGCCGGCCTCGGCGAGGGCGTCGGCGGGAAACGCCTCGTTTTTCATTTTGGTCTCTTGGATACAGAGCACATCCGGCTGATGTTCCTCGAGCCAGCCAAGCACTCGGGGGAGACGCGCCTTTAACGAGTTGACATTCCAGGTAGCAAACCGCATGGACGCGCACCGTAGCGCGTTGGGACTGGATTCGACAGCAGGGAGGCAGGATCTCGGCATGCCGGGATTGACCGCTGCCGAAGCTCATGCCCGGTTAGTTCGGGATGGTCCCAACGTGTTGCCGGGAACTCCGCAATGGGGGGCGTTGCGGATTGTTGTCCATACGATCGTTGATCCCATGGCGTTGCTGCTCGTCTTTGCGGGGGTGGTGTATTTCGCCGTTGGTGATTTCTTGGACGCGACGATTGCGCTTCTGGCACTCATTCCAGTAGTCGGGGTGGCGGTCGTCCTGGACACGCGCGCATCGCGAGCGCTTCACGAACTGGCTCGCCTTGGCGCGCGCCGAGCGCGTGTGTGGAGGGATGGGGAGCTGGTGGATCTCGACGCGGCGCTGCTCGTGGTGGGCGACGTTGTGGATTGTGTCGAGGGGGATGTGGCGCCGGCCGATCTGGATTGCCTTTCGACGAGACACGCCTTTGTTGATCGATCACTCATCACCGGAGAGTCCCTCCCCGAACCGCTCAGCGTTGGTGAATGTTTCCTCGCCGGCACAGTCTTGGTAACCGGCCAGATGACCGGTGAGGTTTCGGCCATCGGTTCGACGACGGAGATGGGCAAGATCGGCGCGTTGTTGGGCGAGCGTTCGGTTCGCTCTTCGCCCCTCGAACGCGCAACGCACCGGTGGGTACGTCGGTTGAGCGCGATTGCAGTACTGATGGCCGTGTTCGTTGGCGCAGTGCAGTTTGCGTATGGGCAGTCCGTAACGAACGCGGTGATTGCCGGGGTCGCCTTGGGATTGGCAGCAATACCGGAGGAAATCCCGATTGTCTTAGCGATTTATCGGGCACTTGCTGCAGTGGATCTTGCGCGCCGGCACGCACTGGTACGCAATTTGGATGCGCTCGAAATGCTCGGCGCCGTCGATGTGATTTGCACCGATAAGACCGGCACGCTCACCGAAGGGCGTATCGGGGTTGCGTGCGTTGTTGATGCGGCGGGTGTTGTACACGCAATCGACCAGGGTCTCACTGAACCGGGAATCTTCGTTATCGAAACTGCGCGGCAGGCTTCGGAGCAAATACCGTTCGATCCGCTAGAGCAAGCGCTGCAACAGGTCGCAACGGATCGAGCTCTGGGAATTGAAAAATCTCTCGTCCTCGATTTCCCGTTTACGCCCGAAATGCGCGCGTCGATGCACGTGTGGCGAGAGCATGGATCGTTCCGGCTTGCATGGAAAGGTGCGTTGGCGGCGTATCTCGACGCGCATCCCGAAGATAAACAGGCCGCTGGAATATTCACGGAACTGGAGACGTCCTTGGCGAGCGCCGGGATGCGCGTCCTGGCGGTTGCAGCAGCATCTACTAACGAATTGCCTTCGGGCCGTCAGGATGCCGAAAGCCAGACCCATCTGGTCGGTTTGATTGGTTTTCGTGATCCGGTGCGACCGGAGGTGGCTGAGTCCGTCGCACAATGTCGTGCCGCGGGCGTGCAGGTTGTCATGTTGACCGGTGATCACGCAGCGACTGCGCACGCTATTGCCGAGGCGGCTGGTATCGCGCATGAGCACGATGCCACGTCAAGCGGAGAGATCCTTGCGCTCGAGCCGGGTCTTCGGGCGGAAGCGATTCAACGCCGCGCGTTGATTTCGCGCGTCGCCCCGCAGGACAAACTCGCCATTGTGAAAGCACTTCAGGAAGAAGGGTGCCTGGTGGGCATGACTGGCGATGGAGTGAACGACGCCCCTGCGCTGCGACAGGCAGACGTCGGAATCGCAATGGGGACTCGGGGAACGCAAGTCGCACGCGAAGCGGCTGACGTGGTGCTCCTTGACGATGCGTTTCCGTCCATCGTCGCCGGTATCACGGCTGGTCGCGCGACGGTTATTCGCCTGCGCCGCGCGATGACCTATCTGATTGCGTATCACGTCCCGGTCTTGAGCATCGCGATCTTTTTGCCGTTGTTTAATGTTTCGCTGCTCTTGTTGCCCGCTCAGATCTTGTTGCTGGAAATTGTGTTGCATCCCACGGTTGCCCTTGTCTTCCAGGCAGATCCGGTGCGCCCGGAGCGCATTGCTCGCCGGCCAATGCGTGGGGGGTGGTTGGCAAGTCGCGCCGAAATCGTGGGTGCGCTTGCGATGGGCGCGCTCCTGGCCATCGCGACGCTTGCGGTGTATTTCCTTGCGCGGAGGCAATTGCCCGAGCCAAACGCCCGCGCGGCCGGATTCATTGTTTTGCTTGCGGGACAAGTTGTGATCATGTGTGCGAGCAGGTCACCGCGCGTGCCGTGGTGGCGCGTGCGACCGTTTTGGACGGTGCCAGTGCGGTGGTTGATCGCAGGCAATGCGGCACTCGTGATCACCATGGTCACCGTTCCATTCGTTGCGCGCGTCTTACACCTCGGCTCGCTTACCCCCATCTGGTTCGTCGCTGCCGTGTGCGTTGGTGTCCTGGCGCCAAGTGGAGTCGCGCTCGTTGGTGTCGTGCTTGTGCAATGGCGAAAAACCGCGGTGCAACTCGGATAGGGTGCGCGCCGTCTGCGGGGGGGAGCCATGGGACCGTTATCCGGAATTCGCGTGATCGAACTCGCCGGCATGGGACCGGCGCCCTTTGCCGCCATGATGCTGTCCGACATGGGTGCCGAAGTCATTCGGATCGATCGTCCCGATCGAGTGCAGGCCCACGACGCTCCCAACGTTGAGGTGCTCAACCGGGGACGTCGGTCCGTTGCGATTGACTGCAAACATCCCGACGGTGTGGCCGCGGTGCTGCGCCTCGTAGAACGCGCCGACGCATTGATCGAAGGATTTCGTCCGGGGGTGGTCGAGCGTTTAGGCATTGGCCCCGATGCGTGTGCGGCTCGGAATCCACGCTTGGTGTACGGACGAATGACCGGTTGGGGGCAGGACGGACCGTGGGCCGCACGCGCCGGGCACGACATCAACTACATCGCGCTCGCTGGAGTGTTGGCGCACCTCGGGCGAGCTGACGCTGCACCGACGCCGCCCGCGAACCTGATTGGGGACTTCGGCGGGGGTGGCATGCTCCTTGCCTTCGGTGTCGTGTGCGGAATCCTCGAAGCACAACGCAGCGGAACAGGACAAGTGATTGACGCTGCGATGATCGACGGCGCGGCATTGCTCATGACCATGCTCTGGGGATATCAGGCGATGGGCCACTGGAGCGACGCGCGCGGTACCAACCTGCTCGACACCGGTGCGCCGTTTTACGACACGTACCGCACATCCGACGGCCACTACGTTGCAATTGGCGCGCTGGAACCGCAGTTCTATGCGCAACTCATTCAGGGATTGGGAATCGCCGAGACCGATTTGCCAGCCCAAGGGGATCGCTCACAATGGCCGGTATTGCGCGAGCGAATCAGTGCGGCAATTGCGTCCAAGACGCGTGCTGAGTGGGACGAAATCTTTGCCGGGTCTGACGCGTGCTACGCGCCGGTCCTCACCATGCGCGAGGCAGCGGAGCATCCACACGCCCAAGCACGCCAGGCCATGATCAAAGCGTTTGGCACGGTACAACCCGCCCCTGCGCCCCGCTTCACGAAGACCCCCGGAGCGATAGCGGGCGCGCCCGCCTGGCCGGGCGAACACTCCGACGCGGTGTTGGCCGACTGGGGTTTCACGGACGTAGAAGTGCAGGCGTTGCGCGCTACAGGCGCGATTGCGTAACCGCGTTTCCAGCGAAATGTGTCATGCGTTGGTGTCGGGTTGGAGCGGTTACTGCGCGATCGTGCGGGCCGTTGCTATATCGGGGCCAATGCCCAACCGCACGTTGGTGCCGGCGCATCGCAACACGGCGCTCTGACGATCTCCGGTCCACGCAGCAATTTCATCACCCGTTTGACCGCCGGTGGTGCTGAGCGGGAACGCTTTGGTGTACCAGTCGCGCATTGCGTTGCACAGTGGTCCGGGCGCCGTCGTCGTTTGTTGTGTCGGGCGAAACGCGAGGGACGACGCACCCCCGCCACCATTTCGGCGCTCCACCAGCGACACGCCAACCGCAGTGCGTGCACCGTCGGACCATTGCACGGTTTCGCCGCCTGCCCAGCTTGCGACCAGACCCTTCGGATTTTCGAGCGTCGCGTTGCGATCATCGCCGGGTGCCTCGAAGAGCGCTAACAAGTCGGCGGCCCCCAAGGTCTGCGCGCGGTCTTTACTCCACGGTGCGCCGAGTGCTCCCGGGTCCGGGGGATCGATCGCAGCTTCACGCGCCACGAAGCGATCGGGGAACAACACTTGGGCCGAGGTCGTCGGCGGTTGGCTATACGCCGCGTTCACCGTTGCCCAGCCGCTGCTCTGCTTGAGCGCGCAGACAAAGTCGAGGCCGGCCGCGTACGGGAACATGAGTTGCGCCTCGAGGAAGTGCGGTACGGCAACGGCCCCGGCTTGATTGCGCAGTGATGGATCGTTGAGGAATTGCTGCTGTTGTTGCAACGAAAGGGCGGAGAGCACGTAGCGATACATCACCAGCGTTGCATCGCCCTCAACCACCGAACGTTGCGCAGTGGTGCGATCGGTGTCGAGCACTCCCGTCGGTGACGTCGTCACGTCCAGTGGGGGTAGGCCCAAGGCTTGGTCGGTCAGTGCGTGCACAAGTTCGTGGGCCAGCGTGACCTCTCCGAGTACATCGAGTGGTTTGCGGCCGTCGTTACTCCCGACGATGAGCTGCTTTGTGGTGGGGTCGTAAAAGCCTGCAACCTGATTTCCGTAGAGGCTGGTGGTCGCGTTGCGCATGTCGTATGCCGCCGGTACAGCGCCCAAGCTGGAAAGGAGTCGGCTGTCGAGATCGGCATCTTGCGTGCTGTAGCTGTTGCTGACATCTCGCGCGACGCGGTCCGCCAAACCGGCCCGCGTCAGGAGCACGGGTTCGGGGACTTGTTTGAACTGCAACTCGCGTGCGTCTTCATCCCATGACGCAACGCTTTGGAGCTGACTCAATAGGGTCGTGCGATTGATCCGTGCGCGCGGTGGATTCCCGAACAAGTCAGCAATGCAGCGAATGCCAGGAATGTTGGCGAACTGTTGGAGTCCGGGAGGTAGCGGCGTGGTGGTAGTGGGAGGAGTGCTCGAGGGCGGACTCGAAGGCGGTGCGCTCGACGATGGCGGGGAAGCAGGGTTCACTGCGGGGGATGTCGGCGCTGTGGCGCTGGCGCGCGCACCTGCGTGTTGTAACCGCCAAGTTTGCACGCCGAGCGCGGCGACAAGGAGTGCGAACGCCGTGATGAGCGCGATTATTGAGAACATCCGACGTCGCGAACGGCTCGGTTGTTCCTCAGTGGGAACCGGTGGGCCAAACGTGGGGGATGGATCCCCCGGCGCTGGCGGTCGATCACCGGGTTGCAGCAACGGTGGTCGCTTCGGATTCGGTTCGTCAGCCACGGCAAACTCCCATCGGACGCGCCAGGCTACCGGGGTTTGTTTTGGATCGGGACGCGGGCCGATCAGCCTACGGAGGGCAGGAGCTCCGTGAGTATTTCGACGCGCCGCTCAAGCTCGGCGAAGTCCGCGGCGGTCACGGTGACGTGGCCCACTTTGCGCCCCAGCCGCGGTGCCTTGCCGTAGGTGTGCAGGTGTGCACCGGGGATCGCAAGTACACCCGCAGAATCAGGGAGCGCGCCGATGCAGTTCAGCATGGCGCTCGCGCCGACCAGCGCCGGGCTCCCAAGCGGAAGATCACAAATGGCGCGCACGTGTTGTTCGAACTGGCTGGTCTGCGCGCCTTCGATCGTCCAATGCCCGGAATTGTGCACACGCGGTGCGAATTCATTCGCAACGAGTCCTTCACTGGTAACGAAACACTCGAGGGCAATGACCCCGACGTAGTCGAGCGCGTCGAGGAGACGGCGAATGAAATCGTCGCCTTGGGTCTGTAGTTCGGGCGCGAGTTTGGGGGCAGGAACGATGGAGGTGCGCAGAATGCCGTTCCGATGCGTATTTTCGGGAATGGCGTAGATCTGCACCTCACCGGTGGCGCGCCGTGCAGCAATGATCGAGCACTCGAACGCAAACGGAACCCAACCTTCGAGGATCGCAGGCTGCTGGCCGATCTCGTCCCAGGCACGGGCAATTTCGGACTCGTCATTGATGCGCGCTTGCCCTTTTCCGTCGTACCCCCCAGTGCGGGTCTTGAGAAGCGCAGGCGTACCGAGGACGCGCACTGCATCGTGGAGTGCGTCGAGGGAATCCACGCGGCGGTATGGCGCAGTGGGAATGTCCAGGCTTGCGAACAGTTCCTTTTCGGCCAACCGGTCTTGGGCGCGCGCGAGTGCCATTGGGCCGGGAGCGATCGGGACGCGGCTTGCGATGTGTTCGGCGATCGCTGCCGGCACGCCTTCCCATTCGTACGTGACCACGGTTGCACCCTCGATGAAGGCGTCAATCGCGGCAAGGTCGTCGAGTGCGGCCGTGACGCAGGGGCCCACCGCCTGGGCCGGCGGATTCGGCGCGGGATCGAGGAAGCGCACCTCGATCCCCAATGGGATTGCGGCGAGACCCAACATGCGGCCGAGTTGGCCACCACCGAGTACTGCAACGGAGATCGTCACGGCCCGGAACCTAGCCGCTTCGCGGGGGAAGGTTTCGGGGTGTTCAGGTATGGGGCAAATCCGCCGATAGCATCCCCGTATGCGACAGCGGCGTCGCGCATGATGCAGTGACGCCGCCGCCCGGCGTGCGGACCCAACGTGGGGGCACAGATATGGCGAGTGCGCAAGAACGAGATGCGTGCGGCATCGGCTTTGTCGCGCACGTCTCTGGTCGGGCCTCGCGCACCATTGTGGATTCGGCGCTCGAAGGGCTTGCCGGAGTGCGGCATCGCAGTGCCGTGGC
>JBMOIW010000052.1:0-12875 GCA_049317145.1 Acidimicrobiia bacterium | reverse complement strand
AAGAACGAGCAGGGACACAACGAGGCGAGGGTTCGCCACCTCGAGGCACTCTTGCGTTCCGCGATTGTCGTCGAAGGCGGCGACGGTGAAACTGTGGCTCCAGGAACCGTGGTTGAGATTCGCATGGATGACGACGACGAAACCATGACGTACCTCGTGGGGTCGATCGAGGAACGTCACGACACCTACGACGTGCTCTCCACTTCGTCGCCACTCGGTCAGGCGTTGCTCGACGCTTCCGTCGGTGACGTTGTCGACTACGAGGGCCCGAAGCGCACGTTCCGGGTTGAGATCGTCTCGGTCCGTCCGCTCGACTAGTCCATTACATCTGGCGCCGGGTCGCCTACGACCACGGCATTGCGCCGACGGAACCATCGTCGCTCTTCACGCACTCCACCACGAATCGCTCGGGCCACTGCGTCTTTCGCGTGCGCATCGAGCTTTGTACCGCTGGAGTCCACCAACTCGAAGCGGTCCATCACGCGACCTGAATTCGTGGCGAGGCGCGCCGATTCGACGCTGACGCCCGCAGCGGCAAATCCCACTGCGATGTGATGCAACAAGCTCCGTCGATCGGGACTGCGCACATCGCACACCGTTGCCCACGGCGACGCGTCATCATCGAAACCGATCTGCGCGTCGGGGTTTGGCGGCGCGGCGAGCGGCTGAGCAAAACGAACAGCGATGCCGCGTTCGAGCGCATCGCTATTGGGCGTACCACTCGACTCATTTCCCAAGTCGCTCGCCACGCGTTGCACCACAAACGTGTCGAGCACCCCACCGTCAGGCCATGTGGCGATCGACGCCGAAACAATGTCCAGACCGGAGTCGCTCAACGCTCCCGCAACGTGTGCGAGCAACCCCAAGCGATCCCGCGCGGCCACATCGATACGCCACTGCATGTCGTTGCTCGCGTCCTCGGGCACGGCGACGCGCACCCGCACTTCGTCGCGACGCGGCAATGGCTCGAGGAACACCGCGTGCCGAGCGATCTCTCCCGCATCGTGATCCAGCAAATAACTGCGCGGCGCCCAGTCGATCCGCTCTGTGATGCGTGCTTCTTGCGCGGTTGCTGCAGTCGCTGCTCGCTTACGCGCTTCGACGAGATTGCGAGCGTCGAGCCCGGTGAGTTCCGGATGGTCGAGTACCGACAACACCCGCACGCGTACGTCATCGAGTCGGGCCCGATCCGTAGCGGTGAGCTCGCCCGCCACCACGCTTAACAGATAGAGCGCGTTGGCACGTTCCGGGCGGTCGACGGCACCGGCGAGTCGAAAGACCTGATCCTCCTCGAGGCCGTCAAAGCGTGCGGCAGCCGCACGCATCAGCGACGGCTGACCAACCAAGAGCGCGACCTCTTCTTCTGCCGCAGCGCCGAGATCGAGGCGCTGCACGATACGTCGCGCCATCGCGACCGGTTCGTCGACACCGGCAGTATCGAGAATCAACGCCGCAAGAAAGAGTCGTTCGGGGTGATCGAGTTCGTGCAGCACTGCGGCTGCCGCGCGATCATCGGACGACAATGCCCGCAAGCGATCGACGAGTTCGTACTCAAGGACTTGCGCCGGGTCTAACACGAATGGATCCGCCTGGCGGCGACGAATCGCGGCTGACAACTCCGGCAACGCCCGCTCCAGCGTCGCCGTGCTCTCGAGGAACCGCCACGAGCGCGCATTCCCGGATTCGAGCACCGATTGCAACGCGTCACCAGTGGCACGATCCCAGCGAAATACCGTATCGGGCTGGCGGGCTAGCCAATCCAAAACCCGAGGACCTGCCGGCCGATCCACCACGGCAAGAGCTGCCTGTAATGCAATGGGTAGCGCCATGCGCTCGGGCGGATCGCCAACGAGTTCAATCGCACCGTTGCGCACTTGCAACCAGCCACCAGCGGGCGGCGGGCCACTCGGCGCAGGAGCAACTCGCGTGCGCGCCCGCACCCGCTTGTACTGCCAACGCAAAACCGGTGGCGTCACCAACGTGGTTGCGAGCACAACCAACAACAATGAGCCATACAAGTCTTTGGAGAGGATGCCTTCGGCCAACCCGATCGTGGCGAAGATCAACCCGACCTCTCCTCGAGGGATCATCCCGATCCCGACGAGCAATTTATCTCCCGCCGCGCCAAACATTCCGGCCGATGCCAACAACTTTCCGATGATGCCCACCACGGTGAGCGCACCGGCGATGAGGAGAACATGCGGCTTCAAAAACGCTTGCACATCGATCGCAATACCGATCTGCAAAAAAAACACCGGAATGAAAATGTGACCGATGGGAGCAATATCGCGGCGGATGCGATCGGCGACCGAGCTTTGCGACAACGACAAGCCCGCCACGAACGCCCCAATGATGGGCGCAAGGTTGGCGAGATGGGCTAATTCGGAGAGTCCCAGCGTGAACACCAACACGAGCGCAATCAGCGTGCCCGGCGCGCGCGCAAAGCGTTGGATCCGCTGAAACACGCGCGGGACAAACGCCACCCCAAGTGCCGTCGTCACCACGAGAAACGCGAGTGCAATTCCGATGATGCCGAGCACGGTCCACACCGAGATCGAGCCGGTAGTGACGATGCTGACCACCACGGTGAGCACAACGAGCCCGAGAACGTCATCGACGACAGCGGCACCCAGCACCGTACGCGCTTCGACCGTGCTGAGCGCGCGCATGTCCGAAAAGACGCGAGCCGTAATGCCGACCGACGTTGCTGCCAACGCCGCCCCCAAGAACAATGCAGTGTTCCCGGACTCACCGAACGCGTACGCGACTCCAAAGCCCGCAGCAACCGGTAACGCAATACCAATGATGCCGACCGATACTGAGGCACGACCCACCGACGCCAGCTCGCGCAGGTTCATCTCGAGCCCGACCTCGAGCAGCAACAAGATCACGCCGATTTCGGCAAGAACCGCGAGAACGTCATTGTCACGACCGACCCAGCCCAGCAATGATGGCCCAATCAGCACACCGGCCAAAATTTCGGCGACGACGGCCGGTACACGAACCCGTTCCGCGAGCTCGGCCGCAATCTTGGCCGCGGCAAGCACAATCAAAATGTCGAGCAATACATCCGTTACGGACACGCGCTAGCCCCCGGCAACTTGGAGGAGGTATCCACGGGCGCGCACGGTACGCACTTCGAGTCCGAGATCCGCGAGCCGACGCCGCAATCGCAACATGTGCACGTCAAGCGCGTTGCGCGTGGGCGAACCCTCGGGCCATGCGCGACGAGTTAACACGTCGCGCCCGACGACCGCGCCAAAGCGAGCGATGAGTGCAGTGGCCAATGCCCGCTCCACCGGCGACAATGCGACCCACTGCCCATGAAATCGCACCAGGCCATCGTCATCGACTTCGGGCACTGCTAGCCCACCGGATCGATTCGCCAATGCTGTGACCCGGGCCCGCACATCGCGATCCTCGGCCGGCAACCGGATCCAATCCTCCGCTGCGTCCACCACCGTTGGCGGTTCGGCTTCAGGTGCAACTAATAAGAGCCGCGGGGTGCCCGACGCACGCAGTTCGCCAAGTCGGGTCACATCCTCGGGCCATCGCACCAGCACGACATCCATTCCATCACGGTACGGACCCAATGTTGCGGGACGGTTACAGAACTGTGAAGGGAGCCTGGATACTGTGGGCGCCGGGCCGCCCCGGCGGGGATCCCGCTGATGCCCGGCGCGCCGGGCATGATGGAGGTCTAGTCAAGCAGGAGCAGCAATGGGAACAACGTTGGCCGAAAAGGTCTGGGATCGCCACGTCGTGCGTACCCGAGCGGGTGAACCAGACCTGTTGTACATCGATCTGCACCTCGTCCACGAAGTCACTTCGCCCCAAGCCTTTGCGGGGCTCCGCTTGGCGGGACGCAGCGTGCGCCGTCCCGATCTGACTCTTGCCACGATGGACCACAACGTACCGACAGACCCACCAGTCGACGGGGCGATCATCGTGCGCGATCCCATCTCGAAACAGCAGATGGAAACCCTCGCCGCGAATTGCGCCGAATTCGACATCGTGTGCCACGGCATGGGCGAATCCGGTCAAGGGATCGTGCATGTCATCGGTCCTGAACAAGGGCTCACACAACCCGGAATGACAATCGTCTGTGGTGACTCGCACACATCCACGCACGGTGCGTTCGGTGCGCTCGCTTTCGGTATCGGCACGAGTGAAGTCGAGCACGTACTTGCAACCCAAACACTTCCGCAAACAAAGCCGAACACCATGGCGATCACCGTTGAGGGCGAATTGCAGCCCGGTGTGACTGCAAAGGATGTCGTCTTGGCCATTATCGGCACGATCGGCACGAGCGGTGGCGTCGGTTCCATCATCGAATATCGCGGTTCGGCCATTCGTGCGCTGTCGATGGAAGGGCGCATGACGATCTGCAACATGAGTATCGAAGCCGGCGCCCGTGCCGGAATGATCGCGCCCGACGAAGTCACTTTTGCCTACCTCAAGGACAAACCATTCGCTCCCACGGGAGCCGACTGGGATGCTGCACTCGACGATTGGCGTGCACTGCGTACGGACGACGATGCAACCTTTGATCGCGAAGTCGTGATCGACGCAGCGACGATTCAGCCGAGTGTCACGTGGGGCACCAACCCGGGACAAGTCACGACCATCGACGGAATCGTTCCCAACCCGGCTTCGTTCACCGATTCGGCGCAGCGAGGCGCGGCGGAGCGCGCGCTCGTATACATGGGGCTCGTTGGCGGAACCCGCATGCGCGACATCCCAGTACAGACCGTTTTTATTGGCTCCTGCACCAATTCGCGCATCGAAGACCTGCGTGCAGCGGCTGCGGTAGCCAATGGTCGCACGGTCGCCCCTGGTGTTCGCGCCATGGTTGTTCCGGGTTCTGCTCGCGTCAAAGCTGCGGCCGAAGCCGAGGGGCTTGACGTCGTGTTCCGCGATGCGGGCTTCGATTGGCGCGAACCCGGATGTTCGATGTGCCTTGCGATGAACCCCGACAAGTTGCAGCCCGGCGAACGCGCCGCCAGTACTTCGAATCGCAACTTCGAAGGTCGGCAAGGTCCCGGAGGACGAACCCACCTCGTCTCCCCTGCAGTAGCCGCAGCCACCGCCATTGCGGGCACGTTTGCCACACCCGCCGACTTGGACTGAACGAGGTATTCCAATGGACGCAGTCGAACTCATCGTTGGCCGAGCCGCACCACTCAACCGCGCCGACGTCGACACCGATCAAATCATTCCAGCCCACTGGCTCAAGCGCATCGAACGCACGGGGTTTGGTGAAGGGTGTTTCGAAGCGTGGCGGAAAGATCCCAACTTCGTGCTCAACAACGTCGAGTACGAGGACGCAACGATCCTCGTGGCCGGACCCAACTTTGGGTGCGGGTCATCGCGTGAACACGCGCCGTGGGCACTCCAGGACTATGGATTTCGAGCGATTGTTGCACCAAGTTTCGCCGACATTTTTCGTAACAACTGCGCCAAGATCGGACTCGTGCCCGCGCCCATCTCGCCGGAAGCGAACGCGCGACTCATGGCTGCGCTCGAAGCCGATCCCACGCTCGAAGTCATCGTCGACGTCGTTGATCGGCGGGTGACGTGCCCGGCAATCGATCTCGATGAACCGTTCTCAATGGATGACCACACCCAACACCGATTGCTGAACGGGCTCGACGACATTGGCATCACATTGCAAGACGCCCAGCTCATCGGCGTGTTCGAGCCGACGCGTGCATCATGGCTTCCTGTAGTGCGGAGATGATCGTGCGCTAGATGCTGGCGCCTTCGCTGGCGGCAGCCACGTCTACCCGCACTGACCGCCGGCGCAAGATGCGATTGACCGCTGCCAAATAGGCCTTCGCGCTTGCCTCGACAACATCCGTTGACACCCCACGACCACTTGCCCGCTGCCCCTCCGACTGCAACTGCACCACGACGTTGGCTTGCGCATCGAGTCCGCTGGTAATCGACGCAACCGAGTAATCGAGCAGCGTTCCGGAAAATCCAGTGATATCACGGATCGCTTGACACGCAGCATCCACCATGCCGTTTCCGATCGCTGCTTTCACGGCCTTTTCGCCGGTCTCGTTATCGGTGATGGTGACGGTTGCCGTTGCTTGTTGATCGGTTCCACCGTGGGATGCCACGCTCACGAAGTCATACCGATGCACCACGCGCGTTCCGAGCTCTTCGGCCACGAGTGCTTCGAGGTCACCTTCAGTGACCTCGACCTTGCGATCCGCAAGTTCTTTAAACCGGAGGAACGCATTGTTCAGCGCGTCGCCCTGCACGTCGATCCCCATTTTGTGCAGCGAGTCAGCGAACGCATGACGACCCGAGTGCTTGCCAAGCACGATTTGCGCAGCCTGCTGCCCCACTTTGGCGGCGTCCATGATCTCGTAGGTCTCGCGGTCCGAGAGCACACCATGCTGATGAATGCCGGACTCGTGGGCAAACGCGTTCCGACCAACAACCGCCTTGTTGTACTGCACCGGATACCCGGTGAGACGCGAGACCAGGCGCGAGGCTCGCGCCAATTCTTCGGTGCGGATGTTGGTACGCAGCCCCTGGAAGTATTCGTTGCGCGTGTTGATCGCCATCACGACTTCTTCCATAGCCGCATTCCCAGCACGCTCCCCTAACCCGTTAATGGTGCACTCGACCTGCCGCGCTCCGTTTTGCACGCCCGCGAGGGAGTTCGCCACGGCAAGCCCCAGATCGTTGTGACAGTGGGTGCTTACGACGTAGTCACCTTTGACCGTGTCGATGACATACGCAATGAGCTTGCCAAAATCCTCGGGCACGGCGAACCCCACGGTGTCGGGGATGTTGAGGGTTGTCGCACCATTGTCGACGGCAATCTGACAGACCTCACACATAAAGTCCGGGTCGGAACGAAACCCGTCCTCGGGCGAGAACTCGACGTCGGAGACGTAACTCCGTGCTCGCGCCACTCCGGCCGCGGCCTCGGCCTTTACTTGGTCGGTCGTCATGCGCAGTTTCTTTTCCATGTGAATCTTGGAAGTCGCGATGAACACATGAATGCGCGCCTTTTCGGCGTGCCGCACCGCTTCCCACGCCCGATCCACATCGACGAATGCCGTGCGGCTCAACGCAGCAATGGTCGGACCCTGCACCGCTTGGCTAATTGCCGAGACCGCCTCGAAGTCACCATCGGACGCGATCGGGAAACCGGCCTCGATGATGTCCACCCCGAGTCGGGCCAGATGTTCGGCGATCTCAAGCTTTTCGGTGACGTCGAGCGCGATACCAGGTGACTGCTCGCCGTCTCGAAGAGTCGTATCGAAGATTCGCACTGTGTCCATCAGAATTCCTTTATGGGCCAACAAAAAACCCCTCGGCGTATACGCACGAGGGGTTGGGCGAGCACCATGTGGTGCTCGCCTACAAAAGCAGCAGGGTTGAGAAGCCGGATTGCATTGCCTCGTAGATTGACAGACTGCGCCCCTGGCGTCAAGCGATTGCCCGGTCGAGAAACTCCCAACGATCGAGAGCTAGGAGAGCTCGATGGATTGCGCAACGAGGATTCCCGGCGTAGCGCGCAGTTGCGTCATTGCGGCATCCGAGGGCTGACGGTCGATCGCGAGCATCATGACCGCATGGTTCGCTTCGACGCGCGGCGCAACGTCCATGTCCGAGATGTTGACCCCGTCGGCACCGAGCGCAGTTCCGACCACGCCGATCATCCCCGGGCGATCATCGTTATGGACCACGAGCATGTGACGCGTCGGGGGGAGGTCAACGGCGTGTTCATCGATTCCGACAATGCGCGGCTCTTGCGTCTTGCCCGCCAACGTTCCGGCAACGTGAACTGCACGTCCATTGCGCACACCGCGCAAGGCGACCAGGTTCACGAACTCTTGCGTTGCGGAACCCTTGGATTCACGCACATCGAGCCCACGTTCGCTCGCAAGTTGTGGCGCATTGACGAACGTCACTGGTTCGTCAACGACCGCGCGCAAGACTCCTTTGAGGACGCCGAGCGTGAGGACCTCGCAGTCGTAATCTGCGATTTGTCCCTCATAGGCGACTTCCAGGGTGGTGACAGCTCCACCCGCAAGCGCAGTGAAGAGTTCGCCGAGCCGCTCGGCCAACGGCAAGAACGGCTGCACCGTGGCGCTGGCTTCGCGGGCAGCCAAGTTCACCGCAAACGGAACGAACTCTCCGCGTAACGCGAGCACCACCTGCTCGGCAATTGTGTCGCCCGCTTTGTCCTGTGCCTCGGTGGTCGACGCCCCGAGGTGCGGTGTGACCACAACGTTGTCGAACCCAAACAACGGCGACTCAGTCGTCGGTTCTTTCACGAACACATCAAGCGCTGCACCAGCAATAACACCGCGCTCGAGCGCGTCCGCTAACGCCGCTTCATCGATAATGCCACCGCGCGCCGTGTTCACGATACGCAGACCTGGCTTCGCGAGTGCCAGCATGTCACGACCGAAGAGCCCAATCGTCTCCGCAGTCTTTGGCAGATGAATCGTGAGAAAGTCGGCTTCTGCCATGAGTTCTTCGAGGGTCGCAACCAACGAGACGCCGAGCTGCCGGGCCCGCTCTTTGCTGACGTACGGGTCGTAGGCGAGGATCTGCATACCGAACGCAGCCATGCGTTGTGCGACGAGTACCCCAACGCGCCCCAGTCCTACGACGCCGAGGGTTTTCCCGAAGAGCTCGACGCCCTCCCACTTGGCCCGGTTCCACGAACCAGCCTTGAGATCCCGGTCCGCCTGCGCAACGTTGCGCGCCTGCGCCAACAACAGGGCAATCGCTTGCTCTGCGGCCGAAATGATGTTGCTCTGCGGTGCGTTGACGACCATCACCCCGCGACGCGTTGCTTCGTCGACATCGACGTTGTCGAGCCCGATTCCGGCGCGTCCAACCACAACGAGATCGGTTCCCGCAGCGAGTACCCCGGCCGTGACTTGCGTTGCGCTGCGAATGACCAGCGCAGCCGCGCCGACAACTGCTTCGCATAGCTGCTCTGGCGTCAGCCCGGTACGAACATCGACTTCGAGGCCGGCGTCACGCATTTTGGCGAGGCCACGCTCGGCAATAGGTTCGGCAACCAGCACGCGCGGGCTCATGCGAGCAACTCCGCAACGCGCTCGATACCTTCGGTAATATTGCTGTCGCTCGTCGCGAACGACAAGCGAACATACCCCGGTGCACCAAATGCTTCACCGGGAACGATTGCAACCTTTGCAACGTCGAGCAAGGTTTCGCACAACTCCATCGAGGTGTTCACCGTGCGTCCACCAACGGTGCGGCCCAAGACGCCTTCGACTGACGGGAAGCAGTAAAACGCACCCTGCGGCTCGATGCAGGTCATACCGTCAATGTTCGAAAGCATCTCGTACATGAGGCGCCCACGCCGATCGAATGCCGTACGCATTTCGGCAACTGCGGTGAGATCACCGCTGACCGCAGCGAGTGCTGCCACCTGCGCGATATTGGAAATGTTGCTGGTTTGATGCGACTGCAGATTGGTGGCTGCCTTGGTGACATCGAGCGGCGCAATCATCCATCCGATGCGCCATCCGGTCATCGCATACGTCTTGGCAACACCGTTGACGATGACGCAGGTGTCGGCAAGTTCGGGGACCAACGTCGGCATCGACGAGAACACTGCGTCACCGTATGTGAGGTGTTCGTAGATCTCATCAGTGATCACCCAAACGCCGTGTTCGACCGCCCAGCGACCAATGGCCTCGACTTCTGCGGGCGAGTACACCACACCGGTTGGGTTACTCGGCGAGACAAAGATCAATGCTTTTGTGCGTTCGGTGCGCGCGGCTTCGAGTTGGTCAACCGTGACCTTGAATCCCACAGTGACATCCGTGGGCAACACGACTGTTGCGCCACCAGCAAGCGCCACCATTTCGGGATAGCTGGTCCAATACGGTGCAGGCAGCAGGACTTCATCGCCGGGATCGAGCAACGTTGCGCAAGCTTGATAGATCGCGTGCTTCCCACCAGCGGTCACCAACACCTGATCGCCGGTGCAGGCAAAGCCGGAGTCTCGCTTGGTCTTTTGCGCAATCGCATCGCGCAGTTCTGGGAGACCGGCCACCGGCGAGTACCGGTGGTACTTGGGTTGCTGACACGCCGCGACCGCGGCGGCAACAATCGCTTCCGGCGTCGGGAAATCGGGCTCCCCGGCACCAAAACCGATGACGGGCTCGCCGGCGGCCTGCAGCGCTTTGGCTTTGGCGTCAACGGCAAGGGTGGCGGACGGAGCAATAGCGGCGATGCGAGCAGAGATTCGATTCACAGCCGCGCATCCTAGATCGAACTCATCAAGCGCCCAGTGAGCAACTGGCGCCCACCCCTTTGGGGTTCCGCCCCCTAACCTATGGCAATCATGCGTCGTCTTGCCGGGTGCCTTGCCGCCCTTGCAGTCCTCCTTTCTTGCCCGGCCGTTGCTGGCGCGCGCTCGCAGCAGACTGCCGCCGACGCACCGAAGGCCTGGATCCTCGTTGACGCCGATTCCGGAGCCGTGCTTACCGGTGGCAACATTCACGCTCCCCAGCTTCCCGCCAGCACCGTAAAAATCATGACCGCCTTGACTGCGGCCGAGATTCTTCCGTCCGATGCACGCCTCACCGTCTCGGCAACCGCGGCCACACGCGAACCGATGCGCATCGATATGCGCGAGGGCGAGTCGTGGCCATTCAGTGATGCATTACGTTCGATGTTGCTGGTCTCAGCGAACGATGCGGCGTACGCAATCGCAGAAAACGCTGGCGGCTCGCTCGATGGATTTGCTGCACGAATGACCAATGCCGCGCAGCGCATGGGCATGAAAGACAGCACGTTCTCGGATCCGGCCGGGCTCGACTCGACTACTGCCATGGCGCAGCCAAACGCAGTGAGCGCGTACGACCTCGCGATCGCCGCTCGTAACGTGCTTTCCGTCCCCGAGCTCGCCGACATCGTTGCGACAAAGAAGGCGACCTTTGTGGATCCGCGTGGCAGTCGGCGCTCGTTGACGAACCACAACGGGCTCCTCAACACCTTTCCGGGCGCAACCGGCACAAAGACGGGCTGGACCAAGCAGGCCGGTCGCACGCTCGTGGCCAGCGCAACCCGCGACGGGCGCACGATGATTGCGGCGGTGTTCAGTGTGCAGGACCACTATGGCTGGGTGAGTCGACTCATGGATCAAGGCTTCGCAACTCCGCGCAATGCATCGGGATCCGGCGAGCGCATCCCGAGTCCCGTGATCATCCCGCAGTCAGTGCGCAGCACAATCCCCGGCGGAAGTATTCCCCGACCCGTCATTGCACCGCCCACGACATCCGCGCGACCTGCGGTACCGGTGTCGTCCGTCACCAACGACCGCACCCGCAAGGTGACCTCAACCGGGCTCGATCTCGTACCCGGGAGTTCCTGGACCTACATCGGCGGCACCGTCGTCGTGATCGGTGGCAGTGCGTTTGTTTGGAGGCGCCGAGCGATCAAACGTCGCCGGCGAGCGCGACTCGAGCGACAGCACCGCGTCGATCTCGCCCGGGCGCGGGCGGCGCGTAGCGCAATTGAGTTCGGGTTACCCCAAAAACGCGGGGTGCGCTCGTGAGTGCAACGATCTTGGTGGTCGACGACGTCACCGAAACGCAACTGCTCCTCCGATCCACCTTGATCGCGGATAACCACGTTGTGCACGTCGCGGGCTCCGGCGAGGCCGCCATTGAGGCAATCGCCTCGAAACGCCTTATGCCCGACGTTGTTGTGCTCGACATCATGTTGCCCGGCATCGATGGGTTTGCGACGTGCCGCAAATTGCGCGAACTCAGTGACGCATACATTCTGATGCTGACAAGTCGCAGCGACGAAGCCGACCGAGTAATCGGACTCGAACTTGGCGCCGACGATTATCTGGCAAAACCATTCTCCCCTCGCGAATTGGCGGCGCGCGTCCGCGCCGTGCTGCGTCGGCCACGCGCTCCGCGCGCGAGTGCACCTCGGGTGTTCTCGCAATTGCGCGTCGAACCACTCGCCCGGCGTGTCGAAGTCGCCGGACTCGAAGTCGATCTCACTCGCCGCGAGTTCGACCTGCTCGATGTCCTGACCCAGTCGCCCGATCGGGTTTACACCCGCACGGAGCTCATTACGGCAGTGTGGGGAGATTCCGCGTCGACCGACGAACATGCGCTCGATGTCCACCTCTCGAACCTGCGCAAGAAGCTGCACAATTCGAAGCATGATCGCAGCGTGATCGAGACGGTGCGCGGCGTCGGGTTCCGATTTCGCGCTTAACGTGTCTGCTCCGCCAGCAACCACGCTTCCAACTGTTCCTGCGACCGATTGACTGCAGCGCTGATTGCCTCGACATGCGTCATCCGGTCGAACGACGCTCCCTGCCGTGCGGCTTGCTCTGCGGCTCGGCACGCCGTAAACAAGCCGGTCAGTGAGAGCGCCGCCGCCGCCGAACCCAGCACATGGACCGCACTCACGAACGCGTCGGTATCGACCGCAGATGCAATTGCGTCTTGCCGTCGGCTCGCTTCGTTGAGAAACACCTGCACCATGTCGTGCACAGTTTTGCGATCAGCTCCAAGCTCGTCGGTAATGGCTTCTAAAGCGAGCGATTGGGACCGAACGGGCGTGTCCCCACGCTCCATCTCAGGAATCCACCTGGACAGCACCGCGCGCAGTGCCGCCAGACTCACCGGCTTGGCGAGGTAGTCACTCATTCCGGCTGCCATGCATGCGTCTCGATCACCTTCCATGGCACTGGCGGTCATCGCAATCAATGGCGCGTGCACACCAGGCTGACTGCGGTATTGACGAGCGACTTCGAGACCATCCATCCCGGGGAGCTGCATGTCGAGGAGCACTGCATCCCAGTCTTGCTTTTCAAGGTACTCAAGTGCTGTCGT
>JBMOIW010000051.1:0-13564 GCA_049317145.1 Acidimicrobiia bacterium | reverse complement strand
ATGAAGACGACCCCACCGGCGGCGCTGCCGCTGCTCGAGGTTGTGCTTTCTGAGGTGTAAGTCGCTTGGCTGAGCAGGCTTGCGAGTGCTCCCATTAGTTCGCTCCAAAGTTTTGAGGGTCGTGGATGCCCGAGTCTGCTTTGTAGCGAGGGCGGTGGTGGGGATCCCCGGTGGGGAATACCGCCCCGGGCTGGGCGGCGGGCCCCTCCGGTACGCTCTCCCGCCATGGCACTTGAAGAGCCCGTCGGAAACCACCACGATCGTCTTGCCGAGCTCGAAGCGCTCAAAGACCAGGCCCGTAACGCCGGAAGCCCGGCCGCAGTCGAGCGTCAGCACGCCCGCGGCAAGCTCACTGCCCGGGAGCGCATTGCGCGCCTGCTCGACCCCGATTCCTTTGTTGAGCTGGACATGCTGGCGCGCCATCGCGCCCACGGGTTCGGCATCGAAAAGAACCGGCCGCTCACCGACGGGGTCGTTACTGGTTGGGGCACCATCAACGGCCGCAAGGTATTTGTGTTCTCGCAAGACTTCACGGTGTTCGGCGGCGCGCTCGGTGAGGTGTTCGCACAAAAGATTCACAAGGTGATGGATCTTGCCGAGTCCGTCGGTGCACCGATGATCGGACTCAACGATGGCGCTGGCGCGCGTATTCAAGAAGGCGTCGTCAGCCTCGCGTCGTACGGCGGAATCTTCTACCGCAACGTCAAATCCTCCGGTGTTATTCCGCAGATCAGTGTCATCCTCGGACCGTGCGCGGGTGGTGTGGTGTATTCGCCAGCGATCACCGACTTTGTGTTCATGGTGAAGGGCACATCGCACATGTTCATCACCGGACCGGATGTCGTAAAGACCGTCACCGGGGAAGACGTCACGCAAGAAGAACTCGGCGGCGCAATGACCCACGCCAGCAAGTCCGGCGTGGCCACCATGGTCTGCGACGACGAGGACCACTGTCTCGATGAAGTGCGCACGTTGTTGTCGTACTTGCCGTCGAACAACCTTGAAGAGGCCCCGTACGAGGCCCCAACCGACGATCCGAACCGTGTGAACGAGGCGTTGCACCACGTCATTCCGGACGCCCCGAACCAGCCGTACGACATGAAGGCCGTTATTGCCGATGTTGTCGACGACGGGGAGTTTTTCGAAACACAGCCGTTCTTTGCGCCCAATATTGTTTGCGGGTTCGCGCGCCTCGACGGACATGTCGTTGGTGTGGTTGGTAATCAGCCGTCCGTGCTGGCCGGCTGTCTCGACATCGACGCCTCCGAAAAGGCCGCGCGCTTCGTCCGGACCTGTGATGCATTCAACATTCCAATCCTCACGTTCGTCGACGTCCCCGGCTTTTTGCCTGGGACCGACCAGGAGTACGGCGGCATCATTCGGCACGGCGCCAAGCTGCTGTACGCATATTGCGAAGCGACAGTGCCGCGAATCCAAATCATCACGCGTAAGGCCTACGGTGGCGCGTACGTCGTTATGAACTCTAAGTCCATTGGTGCGGACCTTGCGTTCGCGTGGCCGTCGTCGGAGATTGCAGTGATGGGGCCGCAGGGCGCGGTCAGCATTGTGTTTCGCAAAGAAATTGAAAACGCAGCCGACCCTGAGGCGCGACGCACCGAGCTCATCAATGAGTACACCGAGCGTTTCTCGAACCCGTACCAAGCGGCCGAACGTGGGTATATCGATGATGTCATCGACCCGCGCCAAACCCGCAGCTTGTTGGTGCGCTCCCTCAACATGTTGCGCACCAAGCGCGAGCAGCTTCCGCAGCGCAAGCACGGGAACGTGCCGCTGTGAGCCAACCCGGATTACGGGCTATCGCGGGTAATGCAATGCCCGAAGAAGTTGCGGCAATCGTTGCTGTTGTGACCGCGTTGGAAGCCGAGCGCCAAGCCGCGCTGGCTGCTGCTGCAGCACCATTTGCATCGAGCGCTGCGCAGAACGCTTGGGTCGATGTTGCCCGGCGCACGGCGAGAGGCGTCCCGACGATGCGGGGCTCGTGGCGACTTGCCAGTCGGACCCCGCGTCGCTTTCGCTGACCGGTCTGCGCTCCAGATCTCGCCGATAACCCTGGCGCGCGCCGGGTGTCGATCTCGGCCACAATGCACGGATGATCCAATACGCCGAGCTGACCACCGTTACGCACGACACGGTGGTGGTGTGCGTTGTTCCCGAAGACCCCGAACAGGAATGTCACACGCGTGTGGGAGATCAGGAGATCGTCACGACCGGTCCGGTGCAGCTGGCAACGCTGAGCGGGTTAGAGCCAAACGCTTCCTATGAGTTGCGCGTCGAAGGTGCGCCGGAAAGTGATTACCTCCCTGGGCGCGTGCAAACCCTCGAAGTAGTTGGTGCGAATGCTCGCACGGTGATCGCAACGGCGAACGATGTGCACTTCGGAGAAGTGGAGTGCGGCCGTTGGGACACCGATCCGGCGGTCGGCCCGATTATCACGGTGCGCCCGGGTGAGGCGCCGTATCCGCAGACGATGAATAACGCCGCGATCGACGAAATGCTTGCGTGCAACCCCGATGTCGTCATCGTCAAAGGCGATCTCACTGATCGGGGAACCCCCGAGGAATATGCCGATTTTCTTGCAGCGTACGGGCGCCTCGGTGCGCGTACGCATCACGTGCGCGGGAACCATGACGCCATGATCGAGCCGCATCTCGTTTCCGAGCGCGGGCCATACGCAATCGTCGGTGACGGTGTCGTTTGCGCGGTGCTCGACACGGTGCGCGCCGGAGATGATCAGGGCGAGCTTGCTGGAGAACAACTCGATTGGCTCGACGCGCTGGCGCACGACAGCGCTGATCCAGTGCTCGTGTTCGGACATCATCATCCGTGGGATCCGGCGGATCCGGAGCGCAACGCGGATTACTTCGGGATCAACCCCGATGACAGCGAGCGATTGGTTGCGCTGTTTGCACGGCGCCCCGCAGTGCACGGTTACTTTGCTGGGCACACGCATCGCAACCGCCTGCGTCGCTTTGCGGCCGTCCCCGAAGTCCCGATTGTCGAGGTCTCGTGCACCAAGGATTATCCCGGGGTCTGGGCCGAATACCGCGTCGACAGTCATGGCTATGCCCAGGTTGTGCACCGCATCAGCGCCCCGGCGGCATTGGACTGGACCGAGCGGACGCGAGAACTGTTTTTCGGGCTGTATCGCAACTACGCGCTCGGTCCGATCGAGCATCGGTGTTTTGTACAGAAATTCACCCGTGGTTAATCGGGTGAACCGGCGCCACCGGTGGCGCGAATGACGTATCGGCATGAGTCACAATGTTGGAAAATTCAGGAGGATGTATGCCTGCACCGGGTAACGCCGCAGTCGGTCAACCCACCGTCCCTCGCCGATTCGCCGCGACCGTAGCGACGCGTGGCGATTGGGTAGCGCTCCGTACCAAAGCGTCGGATGACTCGTGGATCGAATTGACCTGGAACGATGTCGCCGAGCAGGCGACTCGCGTGGCCGGCGGGTTGGCGGCGATCGGGGTGGGGCGCGGCGATCGCGTGATGCTCCTCATGCGGAATCGACCGGAGTTCCACGTTCTTGACATTGCGGTGCAGCTTGTCGGAGCGACACCGATTTCGATTTACAACTCCTCTTCGGCTTCGCAGATCGAGTATCTCGTCGGACACTCGGGAGCACGTACCGCCATTGTCGAAGACGCAGGGTTCTTGAATCGATTTCTCGAAGTCCGGAAGAACTTGACCGCGCTGCGCGACCTGTTCGTGCTTGAGTACGAACAGGCGTACCCCGAAGGTGTGCGCCCGTACGCCGAATTGTTGTCCGGGGATCCGGTCGATCTCCGTCCCGCCAGCGAGATCGTTCAGCCCGAAGATCTGGCTACCGTCATCTACACCTCCGGAACGACCGGACCGCCCAAGGGTGTGCAGATCACGCACGCAAACGTCTGCTGGACGGTCGACAGCATTTTGGAAGCATTCGAACTGGATCCCCAAGGCAAGCGCATCGTGAGTTATCTCCCGATGGCGCATATCGCCGAGCGGATGGTTTCGCACTATCAGGCGATCACGTTTGCGAACAACGTCACCACATGCCCCGACACCGGCAAGATTGTGCAGTATCTCGGTGCGGTTCGGCCAGAAATCTTCTTTGGCGTTCCGCGCGTGTTCGAAAAAGCAGCCGCAACCATCGGTGCGTTGGTGGGGGCGGACCCTGAGAAAGCTGCGGCCTTTCAGGCGGCACTCGCGTTGAGCAATGACGTCGACGCCCGCCGCCGCGCCGGTGAAGCTATTCCTGATGAGCTGTTCGCGGAATGGGAACGCACTGACGCCGAGCAGCTTGCGCCGTGGCGATCAATCCTTGGGCTCGATGCGTGCATATCGGCAGCGTCGGGTGCGGCCCCGCTCTCGCCCGGGACAATGTTGTTTTTCCGTGGGCTTGGGGTGCCGCTTTCCGAGATTTACGGACTATCGGAAACGTGTGGTCCGCTCACGTGGGCGGCATTCGCCGTCAAGCCCGGAACCGTTGGTCCCGCCATTCCTGGAGCGGAAATTCGTCTCGACACTGACGGCGAAGTCCTGGCGCGCGGCGGCAACATTTTTGCGGGATATCTCAATGCTCCTGACAAGACCGCTGAAGTGTTCACCGAGGATGGTTGGTTCCGCACTGGCGACATTGGGGTCATCGACGACGACGGGTATCTCGCAATCGTTGACCGCAAGAAAGAGTTGATTATCACCGCCGGCGGCAAAAACATTTCTCCCGCAAACCTGGAGTCGGCGCTGAAGGGCGCGTCGCCGGTGATCGGACAAGCGTGTGTAATCGGCGATGCCCGACCGTTCATAGCTGCGCTGATCGTGCTTGATCCGGAGGTCGCTCCCGTGTGGGCAAGTGCACACGGAATCGCCGACACCTCAACGGCAGCCTTGGCGGTCGAACCAACGGTTGTCGCAGAGGTGCAGCGCGCGATCGACAGCGTGAACGCCAATGTCTCACAGGTCGAAGCGATTCGGAAGTTCACGGTATTGCCCGACGAATGGCAGCCGGACTCCGTCGAACTGACGCCAACGATGAAACTCAAACGTCGCGGCATCAACGAGCGATATCAGCAACAGATAGAAGCGCTGTACAACAAGTAGTGCGAGAACGCTGCGCTACTCGGTGGGTGCGATCTCGACGTGGTCCCGACCCCGGGAGCGCGCGGACTCGAGTGCTTTCCCTGCCATTGCAACCAACTCAGGGGCGCCGAGTGCGTGCGACGGGTAACACGCCACTCCGGCCGACAGCGTGATGCCCCGACCGGATGCGCTGTGCGCAAGCGCACTGCGGACACGCTCTGCCGCCCACACTGCACCAGCTTCGGTGGTGTCTTCAAGAATTGCCGCAGCCATGAGATCGCCGATGCGACACGCCGAATCGCACTCGCGAAGCGTCTTGCGAATGACATCGCCAAGCGCAGTAAGCGCGTCGGCGCGTACGCCCTCGGAAGCCTCGGAGAAACCATCGATCTCGAAGAGCACGATTGAGAGCGGTTGAAGTTGTCGTCGGGCCGCGGCGACGCGTTGCTGCACGATCACGGCGAAGAAGCGCTCGTCGAGGAGTCCGGTGGCCGGGTCGAACACCATGTCGAGATTCGCATCGACTTCTTCCTCAATGGGAGGCGCGCCCACCAAGGTTTCGGTGGCAAGGCGATGCCGGTTGGCCTCTTCGTGGGCCATCGCCAACGTTTCGTCAAAGCTGAGGCGAGCAGCAGCGAGTGCCCCTTGGGCTGCGGTTACTTCCTGGCGAGCGCGCTGCGCACTGCGAGCGGCAACGACCGCGCAGCAGCCCGCCGCAACACCGCAGATACCCGCGGCGATCCCAAGATATGACACAAAAGCGGCGGCAATTCCGAAGCCAAGGCTGGCGGCAGCCGCCCCGGCGGCAAGGATGGAAATCTTCACGGAACGATTCATCGGCGCGCAACCAGATGGAGGTGAGGAGTCGGTTCCACAAAGCCCTTACTGGCGGCTGCGGCGAAAGTCGAGGGCGAGTTCCGCCAAGTCATCGATGATGTCGGCCAAGCGGTAGTCACGGGGTGTGTATACCCGGGCGACTCCGGCGGCGAGCAACGCAGCCCGGTCTGTTTCCGAAACAATGCCGCCGACGACCAGCGGGGCGTTACAACCCATTGCCCGGATGCGCTGCAAGGTCTCGGGAACGAGCGTGCGGTGGGAACCCGAGAGAATCGAAAGTCCGATTACGTCGACATCTTCGTCGTGCGCCGCGGTTGCAATTTGTTCGGGGGTGAGACGGATGCCTTGGTAGATCACTTCGAGGCCTGCGTCGCGCGCGGCAACAGCAATTTGCTCGGCGCCGTTCGAATGTCCGTCGAGTCCAGGTTTTGCTACCAAGACCCGAGGCGGTCCCCCCAGGGTTTGACTTGCTTCACGGACCCGAGCGTGGGTCGCGCGCAATCCTTTGGGTGGAGCGACCACGGTGCCCCCGATACCGGTCGGGGCACGGTACTCGCCAAAGACTTCGCGCAGTGCGTCAGCCCATTCGCCGACTGTCCCGCCGGCCTGCGCAAACGCGATGGATACCGGCACCAGATTGCTGTTGTCGCGAGCCGCCTGCGTGAGCGCAATGAGCGCCTCGGCGTGCTCCGCCGGTTCTCGGGCAGCACGCCAAGTCACAAGGCGTGCCATCGCTTCGGTCTCGGCAGCTTCATCGACGTGCACCATGATGTCGTCGGGCGCCCCGGCAGTCAGGGGTGACGGTTCCGTTTCGGTGAAGCGGTTGACGCCCACGATGGTTTGTTCTCCGGACTCGATGCGACGCACTCGTTCGGCCATGCTCTGGACGAGTCGCGCTTTGCATTCGCTGATATTGGCGAATGCTCCGCCTCGGGCCAAGAGATCTTCGAGTTCGCCGAGCGCGCGGTGTTCGAGATCAGCAGTCATCGATTCGATGACGAGCGAGCCGGCCAGGATGTCGGCGTAGTCGAGGAGATCTGTCTCGTAGGCGAGGATTTGTTGGATGCGTAGTGACCACTGCTGATCCCAGGGGCGTGGCAGCCCGATTGCTTCGTTCCACGCCGGAAGTTGAATCGCCCGAGCGCGTGCGTCACGGCTCAGGGTCACGCCCAGCGTTTCGAGCACAATGCGCACCACGTTGTTTTCGGGCTGCGATTCGGTCAGCCCGAGCGAGTTGACCTGGACGCCATAACGGAAGCGGCGGAACCGCTCGTCGGTAATTCCGTAACGATGCTCGGTGATGTGGTTCCATGCCCGCGCAAATGCGCGCATCTTGCAGGTTTCTTCGATAAAACGAATTCCGGCGTTTACAAAAAACGAGACGCGGCCAACGATCGGCGCGAAGGCATCTGCAGCAACGTGAGCTCGGATTGCATCCAAGACATCGCACGCGGTTGCTAACGCAAACGCGATTTCCTGAACCGGGGTCGCGCCTGCTTCTTGCAGGTGGTACGAGCAGATATTGATGGGGTTCCATTTCGGAACATGCTCGACGGCGTACAAGATCAGATCGGTGGTCAGGCGGAGCGATGCATCGGGTGGAAAAATGAAGGTTCCACGAGAGAGGTATTCCTTCATGATGTCGTTTTGCGTGGTGCCGGTGAGCTCGGCAAACGGGATGCCACGCTCGTCGGCGAGTGCGAGATAACACGCAAACTCCCAGATCGCGGTGGCATTGATCGTCATCGAGGTGTTCATGGTCTCGATGGGAATGCTCTCGAACAGCGTGCGCATTTCGCCCAGATGCGGAACGGGCACACCGACCTTGCCGACTTCGCCGCGGGCGAGCGGATGATCGGGGTCGTAGCCGGTCTGCGTCGGCAGATCGAACGCAACAGACAGGCCGGTTTGCCCCTTGGCTAGGTTCGTGCGGTACAACGCGTTCGATGCGCGGGCCGAGCTGTACCCGGAGTACGTGCGCATCATCCACGGCTGATCCGGCATCACGGCGTCCTTCGTCCGGGGTATCTCTACGCTACCCCGCGTTGCACTCCGGATTGTTCGCGCGCCTGATGTGGGCACGGCGTCGGTAGGCTCACCGCATTCGGTGAGGAGGATGGCATGGTAGGAACGCTTGCGTTAATTGGTGGTGGTGAGTTCACACCTCCGTGTGCTGCGTTCGATGCCGTGCTCTTGGAGCGCGCGGCCGCATCCGAGGTGCTCGTTCTCCCAACTGCAGCAGCATTTGAACACCCGGATCGCGTGGTCACACGCGCCGCGGAACACTTTGCGAGTTGGGGGGCCACTACTCGCCCGCTCAATGTGTTGCACCGTAGCGAAGCCGAGGATGCCGACATCGCCGCGCAGATTGGTGCGGCGCGGTTTATCTACATCACCGATGGTTCCCCGCTGCACTTGCGCGGCGTGCTCAAGGACTCTGCGGTCATGACGAGCATCCGTGCCGCTTGGGAGGACGGTGCGGTATTGGCCGCATCAGGAGCGGGCGCGACGGTGTTGTGCGATCCGATGGTCGATCCGCGCGGGGGTGCCTACACCGTTGGTATCGGTTTGGTCGATGGATTGGCAGTGTTCCCGTATCACGGAGCAACCGCCGAACACCTGCGGCAACGATCGCTGGATCTCCTTGCGTCCCACGCAATTCTTGTGGGCATCGACGAAGCGACTGCGCTGATACGAGATCCTGACGGATCGTGGCAGGCGCGGGGTGCGGGTGTGGTGACCGAGTATCAAGACGGCATTGCGCAGGTGTTTGCCGACGGGGAACGCCTCGACTTGGCGCGCTGAGACATGGCGCACCGAGCTTCGGCGCGCTTCCAAAACGCGTTACGGGCCGGTGATGGTGACGCTCGTAATCGTCACTGTGCGCGTGGGTGGGCCGTCCCCTTGCGGAGGTGCCAATGCTTCGATTTTTCGGGCGACGTCGAGTCCGCTGGTGAGCGTCCCGAATTGTCCGTACAGATACGGCTTGACATCAAAGGTCTGGTTCACTGCTTGCGGTGTCGTAATGATGAAGAACTGTGAACCGGCGCTTCCAGGCGGTGCCGCGCCGGTCTTGGCCCACGCCAAGTCACCGACTTTGTATCCGTTCGGAGGGAGCTCGGAAACGAACTCGTAGCCGGGTCCGCCCGTGCCGTTGCCCTGGGGGTCCCCGCCTTGAATCACAAAGTCCTTGACGGCCCGGTGGAAGGTGGTCTTGTTGTAGAACCCTTTGCGGGCCAACACGATGAAGTTGTTTGCGCCCCACAATTGGGTGCACGTGTTCAGCGCAATCATCATCGTGCCCTCGGTGGTATTCATCGTCGCCGTGTACGCCGCACCCGGGGTGATCGCCAGCGCCGGACTGCCTTTCGGGGGTGTCCCGGCTTTGGCGCAGCCGCCCGGTGCGGTTTCGGATGTCGTCGAGGTGGAGGAGGACGACGTGGACGGCGCTGACTTCGACGACGACGAACACGCCGACAATGTCAGCGCAGCCAGCACACCAACTATGGCGATACGACGAGAGATCACTGAGCCGCCGAGCTGCTTGGAGTCGGTGCGGTTGTCGTAGTTGACGCAGTAGAGCTCGTCGTCGTTCGCGGTGACGGCTTCGAGACCGTTACCTTCGAGATTTTCACTTCTTTGGTCGGCTTGCCATCGCCTTCGGGCGGAGCCAGCGCTTCGATCTTCTTCGCGACATCGAGTCCGCCCGTGAGCTTGCCGAATTGCCCGTACTGATACGGCTGCTTATTGAAGGTTTCGGTAACGCCCTTTTCGGCAGTGATGACGAAGAACTGCGATCCGGCGGAACCGGCGGGCGCGTCGCCGGTCTTGGCGTACGCAAGATCGCCTACTGCATATCCGTTCGCCGGGAGCTCGGAAATAAAGGTGTATCCCGGGCCGCCGCTCCCATCACCCTTGGGATCGCCGCCTTGAATGACGAAGTCTTTCGCGGCGCGGTGGAACGTGGTCCCGTCATAAAACCCTTTGCGGGCAAGCACGATGAAGTTGTTCGCGCCCCACAACTGGGTGCACGTGTCGAGGTCAGCAGTCATCACGCCCTCAGAGGTTTCGATGGACACCGAGTAGATGCTGTTGGTGTCGACCTCGAGCTTCGGACTGTCCTTCGGGCGAGTCTTGGGTGAAACGCAACCCGCGACTTCCTTCTGGTTCTTCTTGTTGTCTTGCGTCAAGCGTACGACGACGAAGGCGACGATGAGCGGTGCGATGAGGAGGGCAAAGATGAGTCCGGTACGGATCATCTTGCGCCGGCGCACCAGCTGCTCTTCGATGCGGATGCGCTCGGCCCGCCGTTCTTTTTGCCGTTGACGTTTCGCTGCTTTGGACACGGCGGCGGAGGTTAGCAACGGCACCCACGTGGGCGCTTGCCATTGGGGGTATCGGCAAAAATGATCCCGATATTCCAGGCGGCGCTGGTACCGTGCCGGGCATGGCCGGGCTCATTGTCCAGAAATATGGCGGCACCTCGGTGGCCGGGCCCGAGCGGATTCGGGCCGTCGCCGACCACATCGCGCGCACCTACCGCGCCGGAAGCCCGGTGGTTGTGGTGGTCTCGGCAATGGGCGACACCACCGACGATCTCATCCGCATGGCCCAAGAGATCACGCCCGAACCAGGCGGGCGCGAGTTCGACATGTTGCTCACTGCCGGTGAACGCATCTCGATGTCGCTGCTGTGCATGGCGGTCAACGGTCTCGGGGTGGAGGCGGTGTCGTTCACCGGCTCACAAGCGGGCATCGTCACCGACACCGAGCACGGCAAGGCCAAGATTCTCGAGGTGCGTGCCGATCGCATCCGAGAAGCACTCGCAAATAACCACGTGGTGATTGTTGCTGGCTTCCAAGGGGTCTCGACTTCCTTTGACGTCACCACACTCGGGCGCGGGGGATCCGATACAACGGCGGTGGCGCTCGCCGCTGCGCTCCAAGCGCAGGTATGCGAGATCTATACCGATGTAACGGGTGTCTTTACTGCAGATCCCCGCGTGGTTCCCGACGCGCGCAAGTTGGTGCGCATCAGCTACGACGAAATGCTCGAGATTGCTGCGACCGGGGGGCGGGTGTTGGCATTGCGCTCGGTTGAGTTCGCCAGAAACTACGGCGTACCCGTGCACGTGCGGTCAAGCTTTACGTGGGAACCGGGGACGTGGGTCATTGAGGAGGATCTCAGCATGGAACAGGCGATCATCAGTGGTGTAACGCACGACACCTCCGAAGCCAAGCTCACCATCGAAGGCGTGCCCGACCAGCCCGGTATTGCTGCGCGCGTCTTTCGAACCCTGGCCGACGAGGCCATCAACGTGGACATGATTGTGCAAAACGTCTCTGTGGGTGGTGTAGCCGACATCTCGTTCACGGTTCCAAAGACCGACCTCACTGGGGCACAAGCGGTGGTGGCGCAGCTCGTCAACGAGATGGGAGCGCGGGACAGCCACGCCGACCCCAATATCGGGCGCGTGTCGTTGGTCGGAGCCGGGATGAAGAGTCATCCGGGTGTTGCGGCGACCATGTTCGAAACGCTCGCCACCGAGGGCATCAACATTGAGATGATTAGCACCTCGTCGATCCGCACCTCATGTGTTGTGCGCGAACGCGATGTTGATGCGGCAGTACGCGCATTGCATCATGCATTCAAACTCGAAGGCGCGTGAGATGGCGCGCGTTGGAGTGATGGGAGCGACCGGATTGGTGGGCTCCGAGATGCTGCGCATTCTCGAGGAACACAACGTTCTGGTCGACGAGCTGCGCGTTTACACCTCGGAACGCTCGGCTGGGAAGCAACTGTCGTTCGCCGGTGATGCGGTTACCTGCCAGGTCCTCACCCCCCACTGTTTCGACGGCCTCGACCTTGTCATTGTCGACGTTGATGATCCAATTGCATTGGAATGGGCGCCGATTGCGGTGGCCTCCGGCGCGCGGGTTATCGATAACTCCGCGGCGTTTCGCATGGACCCCGACGTGCCGTTAGTTGTCGCGGAAGTGAACCCTGGCGATTTGGCAGAGATGCGTCGCGGCATCGTGTCGTGTCCGAACTGCACGACGATGGTGATGCTCACCGCGCTCGCTCCATTACATGCAGAAGCACAGCTCACGCGGTTAGTTGTCAGCACGTATCAGTCGGTCTCCGGCGCAGGACAGGCAGGTATTGCAGAACTCGATGCGCAATGGCGCGCCGGAGTCGGGCAGATCGAGCGGTACTCACACGCCGGCACCATTGATGGTGCGGTGGCCGGGGGCGATGTGTGGGATCGTGCGATTGCCGGCAATGTCATACCCCTCGCGGGTTCAAGGAACAACGCGGGGTACACCTCCGAAGAATGGAAGCTGGTGTACGAAACGCGCAAGATCCTGCACGAACCCGAACTTGGGGTGACCGCTACGTGTGTCCGAGTTCCGGTGTTTGTCGGACACGCACTCAGCATCAACGCAACGTTTGCGCATCCGCTCACCGCGGCAGATGCGTGTGCATTATTGGCCGATGCGCCCGGCGTGGAGTTAATCGCGAACGGCGATGGCGCACCCACGCCCATGGAAGCGGCCGGTGGTGATCCCGTGTTGGTCGGGCGGGTACGCGAGGACCAATCGCTCCCCGGTGCACTTAACCTTTGGGTGACCGGTGACAACTTGCGCAAAGGCGCAGCACTCAACGCAGTGCAACTTGCAGAGTTGTTGGCCTAATGAACACGAGACCCGCCGAAGCGGGTCTCGATGGTCGGGGTGCCGGGATTTGAACCCGGGGCCTCAGCGTCCCGAACGCTGCGCGCTAACCAAGCTGCGCTACACCCCGTTTCTGGGAGACCGCATGGTAGCGGGTCGCCTTTGGTGCCCGCAGTGGCTGGCTAGTTAAGACCAGACCGGGCGGTCGGCCCGGGCGGTGAGCAGCCGTTGCGCACACCGGCGCAGGACTCCGGCATCCACGGGTTTGCAGAGCATCTCGTCGGCGTCGGCGCGTCGGCCCAGGTGCCGGTCGGCCTCGCGGTCGAGCAGCAACACAATCGCGGTCGAGGGAACCCGGCCGGCTTCGGCTTCGAGGCGCAGGTCGATCGCCACCGCAATTCCGCCCATGTTGGCAATCTGCATGTCGAGGATCACGAGGTCCGGCGCATGGGTTGCGACCAAATCGCGAACCGCTTGTCCGCGATCGCACGCAATGACTTCTTGTCCAGCACCGATGAATGCGGTCCGGACCAGATCACGCACCCACGCGGCTTCGGCAGCAACCAGGATCTTCATCGCAGGAGACGCTAGTCGCCGGAGTTGGGGTGGGGAGCTCCAGTGAGAATCTGGGCGACTTGGCGCAGCGTCGGGACATCGTGCACATCGCCGGCGAGCCGAGGCACGGCAACCCGCGCGGCTTCGGGGGCCAATGCTGCGAGATCGTTCGTGAGTGCCTGCTCGCGCGCCGCAATGGTGCGCAGGTCAGCCAGGACGCCGACCTGCGCCGCCAGCCGCTCGGCCGCGGCACACCCTTCGGGGCTTCGCCCGCTCGGACCGTCGACTGTTGCGAGCACGGCAAGCGATGCCGCACGCGCGCGAAGGTGCATTGGGATTGCGCCGCCGAACTGCGGGAGCACGCGATTGATCACGACGCCGTCTACTGCGTGACCGGTGTCGTGCAAGCG
>JBMOIW010000050.1:0-13719 GCA_049317145.1 Acidimicrobiia bacterium | reverse complement strand
GGCCGGCTCGAAGCGCATGTTGGTGAACATGTCAACGAATGCTCCGAGCGGTACGCCGTACTGCAAACCGTGGCTAACCGAAATGGCAAACGCATCCATGATGCCGGCAAGCGTGGAGCCCTGCTTGGCGACCTTCAAGAACAACTCGCCCGGACGGCCATCTTCGAATTCGCCCACCGTCACATACCCGTGGCAGTCCGCCACCCGGAACGAGAACGTCTTGGACGTACGCGTCCGCGGGAGCTTTTGCCGCACCGGCTCTTGCACGATGATCGTCTCGACGATGCGCTCGACTTGACCGGCCAACGCGTTCGTGGTGTCGGTCGACTCGGATGCGCCTTCCTTCTTTTGCGTCGAAAGCGGCTGAGCCACCTTGCAGTTGTCGCGGTAGATCGCAACTGCTTTGAGCCCCAACTTCCATGCCTCAATGTGCAACGTCTCGACATCTTCGATCGTTGCTTCTTCGGGCATGTTCACCGTCTTGGAAATTGCGCCCGAGATGAACGGCTGCACCGCTGCCATCATCGTGACGTGACCCATGTAGTGAATCGGGTTGTCCCCCATCGAGCAGGCGAACACCGGCAGGTGCTCCGTCTTAAAGTCCGGCGCACCGATGATCGTCTTTTCTTCGTTGATGTAGTTGATGATCGCTTCGTTTTGCGTGTCGGAGTAACCAAGCTGCGTCAGTGCACGCGGGATGGTCTGGTTGACGATGTACATCGTGCCGCCGCCGACGAGCTTCTTGGCCTTCATCAGCGCCAAGTCGGGCTCGATACCGGTGGTGTCGCAGTCCATCATCAGACCGATCGTGCCCGTCGGCGCAAGCACGGTCGCCTGGGCGTTGCGCACGCCGTGAATCTCGCCGAGTTCCACTGCGTCGTCCCACGAACGCTGCGCCGACGAGAGCAACTCAGTCGGCACCAGCTCTTCGTCAATGTCGGCAGCCGCAGCGCGGTGCATGCGCAAGACGTTGATCATCGGCTCCGCGTTCTCGGCGAAACCGGCGAACGGACCCATGCGGCCGGCTGTGCGCGCGCTGGTGGCGTACGCGTGTCCGGTCATGAGTGCCGTCAGCGCACCGGCCCAAGCTCGGCCTTCGGCCGAGTTGTACGGCAAGCCTTGTGCCATCAAGAGTGCACCGAGGTTCGCATAGCCCAAACCAAGCTGACGGAATTTACGGGAGTTCTCGCCAATCTTTTCGGTGGGGTAATCCGCGTTGCCCACCAAGATCTCTTGCGCGGTGAACATCACTTCGATGGTGTGCTTATACGCCTCGACGTCAAAAGAGTTGTCGTCGTTGAGGTACTTGAGCAAGTTGATGCTGGCGAGGTTGCACGCCGAGTTGTCGATGTGCATGTACTCCGAGCACGGGTTCGAACCGTTGATGCGATCCGTGTTGGGCGAGGTGTGCCAACGGTTGATCGTGGTGTCGAACTGCATACCGGGGTCGGCGCACTGCCACGTGGCCTCTGAAATCTGACGCATGAGCTCGCGGGCACGCACCGTACGCACCGTTGAACCGTCGGTGATTGCCTTGAGGTCCCAATCCTTGTCGTCGACAACGGCCTGCATGAACTCGTCGGTGACGCGCACCGAGTTGTTCGCGTTCTGGTACTGAATCGAGAACGAGTCTTTGCCATCGAGGTCCATGTCGAAGCCGGCGTCGCGCAAGGCACGGGCTTTTTGCTCTTCACGGGCTTTGCACCAGATGAACTCTTCAATGTCGGGGTGATCGACATTGAGGATGACCATCTTGGCGGCACGGCGGGTCTTACCACCGCTCTTGATGGTGCCCGCCGATGCGTCGGCGCCCCGCATGAAACTCACCGGACCCGATGCAGTGCCGCCACCTTTGAGGTGCTCCTGCGACGAGCGAATCTTGGAAAGGTTGATACCCGAACCGGAACCACCTTTAAAGATGGTGCCTTCTTCGCGGTACCAGTTCAAGATGCCGTCCATGGTGTCTTCGACGGCCAAGATGAAACACGCGCTCGCCTGCTGGGGCACACCTTTGACGCCGATGTTGAACCACACCGGCGAGTTAAATGCGGCGCGCTGGTGCAACAAGATGAATTTAAGTTCGTTGCGAAACGCCGCGGCTTCTTCGTCGTCGACGAAGTACCCGTCACGCACCCCCCACGCAGTGATCGTGTCCGCAACACGGTCAATGACTTGGCGTAACGACCACTCGCGCTCGGGAGTTCCGGGTGTACCACGGAAGTACTTCTGCGCCACGATGTTGGTGGCATTCAACGACCAAGTCGCCGGAAACTCGACGTCGGGCTGAAAAAACGCGTCCGTGCCGTCTTTCCAGTTCTGGATGCGGGCGTCCCGACGATCCCATTCGACTTGGTCATATGGATGCGTGTCAGGCGAGGTGAAAAAGCGTCGGATTCCAATACCGAGTTGCTGCGGCGCGATCGCCATGGTGGTGATTCCCCTTTTACGTTCTGGTCCTCCCGTTGCGCGCAGGCCGCCAACGGGTCTTGCTATGCGATCTTTGGAACGGATGGCCGTGGTGCGGGCCTTTCGGATGCGAGCCGAACATCTTGCCGGGATACTTGCTTCGAAACGGACTGTCTCGCTGAAGCATCTCTCTGCAACTTCTTTCGCTGCAGCTTCTTTCGCTGAGTGCTGTATTGCTATCCGGCTGCTTTCCAGCTGCTATCCAGTTGTTGTCGAGCTGCTGTCCAGAGACGACTCCACCGGGACACAACCGGCTCGATACCCCCTGGAACATCCCGCTACCCCGAGATCCTGTGGTCACCGTTTTGACCCCAATATCTTGTGGTTACCGATCAGCTCGGTACGAGATGCTGGTGAATTACATCACCGTCATTCGGCGGTGTCAACGTTTGTTCGCGGGTTTTTCGAGGGATGCGCGTCCTCGCAGGTCAGGGCGACAACGTGCATCAGCGCACAAAGCGACCCGGTCGTTCGCGCGCGAATTACGTCCGATTCGCGCATATCCGCCGCATCGGTTTACCGCCGTGAGTCCGCCGCGTCGCGACCCCAACTGGTTGTGGTCATCGCGATTTGTTGCGCCGACGCTTGGGGGCAGTCGCTTTTTGGAGCAACCCCACTTCGCGGGCGAAATCGTCGAGTCACTCAAAACCTTTGTACACCGAAGCGAAGCGCAAATACGAGACCGGATCGAGCGCGCGCAACCGATCGAGGACTGCCAACCCAACTTGTTCGGAAGTGACTTCGGGTCCGAGCTCGCGCATCTCATGCTCGATGGACTTCGCAATGGACTCTGCTTTCCCTTCAACCTCCGCTCGGTTCGCAGTCGCGCGTGCAATGCCGTCGGACAATTTGTCGAGATCGAACGGCTCACGCTCACCGCCACGCTTGCGAACAGTAAGTGGAAGTTCTTCGACGCGCTCGTACGTGGTGTAACGCCGACTGCACTCGATGCACTCGCGCCGACGGCGAATCGCTACGTCGTTATCAGCGGGACGAGAGTCCACCACTTTGTCGTTATCAGCCTTGCAGTACGGGCAGCGCACGCTCGCAGGGTAGCGGGCCGCCCGAACTGCGTCATGTGCGGGTCCAAAGGATCGTCTCGCCGGGGAGCAACGGCGCCCCGCCCCGGGCTCGTTCGAGGTCAGCGACAACCCGCCGGGGATCGTCGTTGGGGGCAACGTGGCGAGCCACGCTCCAAAGCGAATCACCACTGCGCACCAGATAGGTGACAGTGGTTGGACGGTGCTCGGAGGCGACGAGGGAAGCACCTCCGAGCACCGAGAACAATCCCCATCCAAAGAGTGCGATCACGATCGCAATGCCAGCGACGGCAATGCGACGACGCACGTACACCGAATGCGAGTGCATGCCGGTCGCGTTCGTGTTGCTCACACGTGTCGGTGTGTTGGCTGCAACCGGTTCGACCGCAGCCGTTCGGGGAGATGCAACGGTTGCAGAACGCCATACATGCACCGGTGCCATCGTTCGACGCACCGTTGGCGCGGCAAGCGCACGTGCTTCGTACCAGTCGGCGCGCACCCTGACCTCGGGCAACGTTGGTGCTGTGGCGGGTGTGGAATTTGATTTCGCCACAACTACTGACTGCGCGCGCGAAATGCTTTGCGCTGCGCTCTGCGACCGCTGCTCGGTCTTCTCTTTGCGCTGCGCAGTACTAGCCGTCCGCTGCGCAGTACTAGCCGTCCGCTGCGCAGTACTGGGCGCAGGGCGCACCGTGCGCGGCCGGGCCGGTTGTTCGGGCGTCGGTGTGGCAACGGGTGTGGGTTCCACCGTCTCGGTAACGCGCGGGCCGGCAACGTATTCGTCGACTGCGGAGAGCAACGAACGCCGGGGGGCGGGGCGGTATTCGTCGACGAGAACTGCAACCATGGAACTTCTCCTTGTGCTTCGAGGCTGGCGTTTGGGTCGGATCCAGCCAATCAGTCGGGGATGACAGTTATTCGGGGTGGCCATCCCTGGCCGGCCTTGCCATCTAGGAACCGGAGGCGAGGTCCCTTGTTTGTCGTTTCCGGGCCTCACCTCAGGGCACTTGCGAATGGTCACCCGATCGGTGGGAGCGAGCTCAGCCGCTGACCGGGGCAGACGCCATCTTGGTCGAACAGGTGTTCGGCGTCAAGGATTTTTTCGAACAAATGTTTGCCCCGAACACTTGCTCGTGTTACGGTCCTGCAACTCCAACGAAAGGACCCCCGGTGCAGGACCTCACCGCCCGTCAACGCCAAGTCCTCGAGTTCATCGATGCCGAAGTACGCCATCGCGGCTACCCACCTTCGGTGCGCGAAATCGGCGAGGCCGTGGGCCTGTCCTCGAGCTCCACGGTGCACGCACACCTCGCGGCCCTCCAAGACAAGGGCTACTTGCGTCGCGATCCCACCAAGCCCCGAGCCATCGAAGTGTCGTTCGAGCCGAGCTCCGGTGCAGCCGTTGATCGCCGACCCGTGCGCCACGTTCCGCTGGTCGGCGACGTTGCGGCCGGCACTGGCGTGCTTGCGGCCGAGAACATCGAAGAGAGCTTGCCGTTGCCCGAAGACTTCACCGGCGATGGCACCTTGTTCATGCTGCGCGTTCGCGGCGAATCGATGATCGATGCCGGCATTCTCGATGGTGATTTTGTCGTAGTCCGTCAACAACCCACGGCCGAGAATGGCGATGTGGTTGTAGCCGGGATCCCCGGCGAAGAAGCAACGGTCAAGACGTACCTTCGCAAGGGCAACACGATCACCTTGCGGCCTGCCAACCCGGCTCTCACCGACATGGTCTTTGGTCCCGACGAAGTCGAGATCTTCGGCAAGGTGGTCACCGTCTTGCGTCGGCTCTAACTCCGGATGACCGCTCCGCCGAGGGAAAACATCATTTCTGTATTCAGTGCAACGTCCGTTCTTGCATCTCCAGGCAAATTGCCGTAAGAATCATCCCTAATTGGCGGAGCACCGGCTGAAGGCCGGGAATTCAAGGGGCACCAGATGACGACACGTGAAGGGTTCGATCCGAACAGCTTCAACCTCGCATTCCCCGTCGACATTGTCCTCGGTGACCCCAACGTTGCTCATGCAAAGTCGCTTGCCGCAATGATGACGACTGGCGCGATCACCAACGGATTGCGAGTGGGAAGCCAACTTGCCACTGTTGCGACCAACCTGCGCCCCACACGTGAGCCGCACGTGCTCAGCCACGACTTCTCACCCCGCTAGGGAACGCTCGAACTTCCCCACACACGACCGGGTTTTACGCCCGGTCGTTGTTGTTTCTAGAGGCCCAGTGCACGCGTCAATCCCAAAAGCACGGTGTTGAGCTCCGCCCGCGTGACGCACTCCCGTGGGCCGTGCGCAAGCGATGGATCCCCAGGGCCAAAGTTGCATGCCGGAATCCCGCGTGCCGTAAAACGCGCCACATCGGTCCAACCCAACTTGGGTCGCACGGACGCTCCAGTCGTTGCAACAAACGACGCGACCAGCGGGAGCTGCAGGTTCGGAGGCGCCGCGTCTGATACCGACTGCACACTCACTGTTGCTGCTTCGGGGGTCAGCGCTGCGAGCTCGTCGCGCACCGCATCGATAGTGACACCGGGAGCGATGCGTCGGTTCACGGTGATGGTGCAAACATCGGGTACCACGTTGTTTGCCACACCCGCCGCAACGCGAACGATCTGACAACTCTGGCGATACTCGAGCCCGTCGACGAGAACGGTCCCGGGATCAAAGGCGGCAAGGCGCGCGAGCAGCGGCGCGGCTTTTGAGACTGCGTTTACTCCTTGCCATGGGCGGGCCGAGTGGGCTCGCACGCCGTGCACCTCGATCTCAATGTTTGCGTTGCCTTGACACCCCGCTTCGATCCAGCCCTGAGTAGGTTCAAGCAACACCGCGAAATCTGCAGCGAGCAATGCCGCATCGCGGCGCTCGATCGCAGCCAAGCCGTTGTGCTCTGCCGCGACTTCCTCGCCTACGTAAAACACCAGCGTCACCTCACGGGTCAGCACCGCACCGGTGGCGACTCGTGCGCTCAGTTGTTCGGCGAGCGCGCACAACACCGCGAGCCCGCCTTTCATGTCGGCGCTGCCCACGCCATGCAGCACATCGCCCTCCACGCGCGGCGCCGCGTTATCGGAGGGTGGCACCGTGTCGAGATGACCACCGAGCAGTATGCGGCTCGACGCTCCGGTGTCGGTGCGCGCAATGAGGTTGTCGCCCACGCGATGCATCGTCAGCTGCGACGCCCGTTCCGCCAAACGCTGCGCAATTGCATTGGCAATCGCCGGCTCGTTGTGGCTCACCGATGGAATCGCAACCATCGCCGCGGTGAGCGCGAGCAGATCGTCGGGCGGCAGCGTGCGCACGAGTTCGGCCGCGTCGGTCATGTCGCAACTCCGTGCTCGCGCAAGATGGCATTGAGCGCGAGCTTGTCGTGCACCTCGCCTTCGTCGAGCGTGCGCAAGATCAATGCGCACGACAAGCCGAACGAACCACCCGGAAAGTGTTTGTCGCGCGTCGCCGATATCACCACGGCACGTTCGGGAATATCGCCACGCGACACCTCGGCACCGGTTGCCGAATCAATGACTGGAGTAGATGCAGTCAGGATCACTCCAGCGCCGAGCTTCGCGCCGCGGCGCACCCGAGCACCTTCGACGACAATGGCCCGGGAACCGACGAAGACATCGTCTTCGATGATGACGGGCGCCGCTTGCGGGGGTTCGAGCACCCCGCCGATACCGACGCCACCGGAGAGGTGGACCCGCGCACCGATCTGCGCGCAGCTCCCGACCGTGGCCCACGTGTCGACCATGGTGTCTGCACCGACATGCGCACCAATGTTCACGAAGCTCGGCATGAGCGTGACGCCCGGCGCAAGATAACTCCCCCATCGCGCGATCGCACCGGGCACGACGCGCACCCGATCCGGAACGCGCTTTTGCGGCACCTTGTCGCAATACTCAAACGGACCAGATGTTTCAATGGCCATCGGTGAGCAGCGGAACCACAACAAGATCGCCGACTTCACCCATTCGTGCACCACAACAACATCGTCGACGACCTCGGCGCATCGCAACGAGCCGTCGTCAAGACGTTCGATCGCAGCCGCAATTGCTGCGCGGGCCTGGTTGTCGTTGGGACCGACCGTGTCGCGACGCTCCCAGAGTTCAGTGATGGTCGATTGCAATGCGGAATCCATAACGGTCCTTGCGCTAGCGCCGGTCGCCAACTGCGGCGAGTCGTTCGATGGTGAGGGCAATCTGTTCGTCGGTCGCGGTGAGCGACACACGGACATGGTCTGCGCCTCGCACGCCATACAAGTCGCCAGGCGCGCACAACAACCCGGCCTCGGCGAGTCGCGCCGCGATCTCCCAACCGTCGTCAGTGCCCTCGACGTCGCGCAACCAGAGATAAAACGCGGAGCTGCCACCATCGTGCACGAGTCCGAATGCTTCGAGCGCCGGAAGCAACGCCCGCCGACGTTCGGCGTAGCGCGCGCGTTGGAGCGCGACGTGATCGTCGTCATTGAGGGCCGCGGCGGCCGCAGCCTGCACCGGTGAGGGCACCATCAAGCCGGCATGTCTGCGCACTTCGGCAAGGTATCCGACGAGCTGTGCGTCACCGGCAACAAACCCGGCTCGCATGCCGGCCATGTTGGAGCGCTTCGACAACGAGTGCACAACCAGCACGCCTTCCGGGCCGGCCGAGAGCGCCGTTGTGGGTGCAGCCGGATCACCCTGCGCGTCGTAGGTGAACTCGACGTAACACTCATCGCTCGCCACCACGATGCCGTGCGCCCGCGCCCATTCGACCATGCGCTGCAATTCCGCAGTGCTCGCTGCACTGCCGGTGGGGTTTGCCGGTTCGTTACACCACAGCATCAGTGCGCGTTGCGCGTCTGCTTCGGTGATTTGGCTGAGATCGAGCCGCCATTGATCGTCGACCGGCACCGGAACCGCTCGCAGCCCGGCAAGGAGCGCGCCCATCTCGTAGGTGGGATACGACACGGCCGGATATAGCACGGTGTCGCGGTCGGGATTACGTAAGTGCAACATGTGCGGCAGCGAGGCAACGGCTTCTTTGGTGCCAATGCACGCCACGATGTCGTTGGGCGCGCTCGTCACGCCGAAGCGCCGCTGCATCCATTCGGAAGCGGCTTCGCGGAACGCGCCCGAACCGATTGCTACTGGGTACCCTGCGGCGTTGGGAGCGGCGGCGGCAAATGCGGCAAGGACCACCTCGGGCATTGGGTCCACCGGTTGTCCAACCGAGACGTCGACGATGCCCCCCGGGAGTGCTTCGGCAAGGCGCCGGAGCGTACCGAGGCGATCTTGAGGATACGGCGGCGGAACAAATGAGCGGGTCATTGCGATCGAGCCTATCGGCGTTCGCCGCACAACCTGGGTCGAATTGTTGGGTGGAGGTTTCAGGCCGGCGGAGAAACCAGAAACGCTTCGAACCGACCGAGGCGCGCCGCGGGAATCCGCGCCCGCACTCGCGTACCGCCATCGCCGTGGGTTTCGGCGAGCACATCGCCGTCCCGGTGCAGCGCGGCTAACACATCGGCGCGCGCGTACGGCACTTCGAGCTCGACCACGGGCGAAAGCCCGTGCAACCGCTGGACGAGGCGCGTCATCAACTCCGGGAACCCTTCGCCGGTGCGTCCGGACACCAACACCGCGGACGGCTCATCGATTCGGAAGCGAGCCAACGTATCGGGATCGGCGAGATCGATCTTGTTTCCAACGATGCACTCCGGAATCTCCGATGCACCGATCTCGTGCAGCACGGTACGCACGGCATCGATCTGGCGCTCGGCGTGATCGCTCGATGCATCGACAACATGCAGCAACAGATCCGCGTTGGTGACTTCTTCGAGTGTCGAACGAAATGCCTCGACGAGCTGGTGGGGCAGTTTGCGCACGAATCCCACCGTGTCGGTGCACACCACGGTTTCGCCCCCCGGCAACGTGAGCCGGCGCGTCGTGGGATCGAGCGTGGCGAAGAGCCGATCCTCGACCAACACCTCGGCGTGGGTGAGGCGATTTAAGAGCGTGGACTTTCCGGCGTTGGTGTAGCCGACCAACGCAATCACTGGCACTGCTGCGCGTTGACGTGCTTTGCGTTGCGTGGCCCGCACGCGTGCGAGCCCTTCGAGGTCGTGTTCGAGCTTCGACATGCGACGCTGCAGTCGGCGCCGATCCGTCTCGAGTTGCGTTTCACCCGGACCTCGAGTGCCGATGCCACCGGCCTGTTGACTCAAGGTCTTCCCGCGGCCGCGCAGGCGCGGCATCCGATAGCGGAGCTGCGCCAACTCGACTTGCACCATGCCCTCTTGCGTCTTTGCGTGTTGGGCGAAGATGTCGAGGATCAACGCGGTGCGATCGACCACGTCGCACGAGAAGATGCCTTCGAGGTTGCGTTGCTGCGCCGGACTGAGTTCGTCGTCGAACACCACGACGTCGATGTCGTCGACCACCACGAGGTCCTGAAGCTCTGCGACCTTGCCGGCACCGATGTAGGTCGCCGGATCCAGGGTTTTGCGGCGCTGCAACTCGGCGTGCACGGGATCGGCACCGGCGGTGTCGACCAGGAGCGCAAGTTCTTCGAGCGACGCTTCAGCGACGTCGAGCGGGTCGTGCGCATCGGTGCCAACCAACAGTGCGCGTTGGCGAACAACACCGAAATCAGTTTCCGTGGCGGTAAGGCGGCGGCGTCCGCGCGCTTCGTGCCGTTGCGTCATCGTCGCATCAGCTCCCTAACCGCGGGAGACGTTCGACGTCGAAGTCGACCGTAAAGACATGCACAACCGGACCGCCAAGGCGCATGGGGGATCCCACCTCAACTTGCAGCTCGCCGCCCGGCACTTCGACGACAACGTGCGTTCCCACCCGGCCACGCCGGTGCAACGCCGCGACTGCGGCGGTTGCGCCTGTGCCGCAGGCAAGGGTCGGACCAACCCCGCGCTCCCACGTACGCATCCGGATGCGATCGGGCGCAAGCACGCTCACCCAATGCACGTTGGCGCGATTCGGGAACCGGGGATCGTGCTCCATCGAAGCACCGTGGGCAGTAACGCGCACCGCATCAACATCGTCGACGTAGTTCACCAAATGCGGGTTCCCGATACCGACCGCATCCCCGATGTAGGTCGCGTCGTGGAACTCGGTTTGGAGATCCTCGACTTGTGTGCCCGTGACGGGAATTCGTGCGGGCTCGAAAATCGCATCACCCATTGCGACCCACGCGTAGGTCATTACCCCGGTTGCCGGATCTCGCACGATATCGACGGTCCGCCGACCGGCAGGGGTGTCGACGATGAGTTGATCGTTCTCGGTGAGGCCAAGCTGATCGGCGACATACGCAAGACAGCGAATGCCATTGCCGGTCATTTCGGCCATGGAACCGTCGTGCTCGTATTGCATCATCTGACAGTGCGCGCCCTCGCTGCCCGGATTGAGGATGAGCAGTGTGTCGCCGCCAATCCCGCGATGGCGATCGAGCAGCGCGCTCGCCGATGCGGCGTCCAGTGCTTCGAACGCTTCGAGTGCCTCAGCGGCCGACACATCGCCAGGCATGGGGTGCGGGCGCACGACGACAAGGAAGTCATTGGCCGCCGCATGCAATTTGTAAAAACGCAATGTGGTCATCACACCCCGATCGGTTGCGCCCATGCCAGCAGATCGGGGTAGCAGCGCGCGGGATCCTCGGCAGTGCCGAACCAGGTGATGCGGGGATCACGGCGGAACCACATACGCTGACGGCGCGCGTAGGAGCGGGTCCGGCGCACCGTTAGCGCAAAGGCCTCGTCGAGATCGGGCTGTTCGCCGGCGAGATAGGCCAAGAGCTCGGCGTAGCCGATGGCCTGGCGGGCGGTACGAGACAAGGGCGTTGCGGCCAATGCGCGCACCTCGTCGAGGAATCCACGTTCGCGCATCAATTGCACACGAGCATCAATGCGTGTGGCCAGGGCAGCACGCGGGAGCCAAAGGCCCATCATGCGCACCGGAAACGCGGGCGGACCGTATCCGGTGATCCCAGGTCCAAAACTCGAGAATGGCCGCCCCGTAATGCGAATGACCTCGAGGGCACGCACGATACGTCGCTGATTGTGTTCATCGATGCGCGATGCACCGAGTGGGTCGAGCGCCACGAGCTCGGCGTAGGCGCGTGCCAATCCACCGGGTTCGTTGGTCGCGGCTTCGAGCTCGGCCCGCACCGTCAGGTCTTCGCCGGGGAATTGGAGATCATCGATGACCGCTTGGAGATACAAACCTGTTCCCGCAACGAGGAGCGCACGGTTGTTGCGCGCTTCGATGTCGGTGATGGCGGTGCGAACGTACCGCTGAAATTCCGCCACGGAGTACGTAGCGCTGGGATCGGTGAGATCGAGCCCGTGATGCGGAATTTCGGCGCGTTCGGCCGGTGTGGGTTTGGCGGTACCGATATCGAGGCCACGATAGATCTGCATCGAGTCGACTGCGACGATTTCGAGATCGCCGCACGCCCGCGCCAATTGCAACGCAAGCGCGCTTTTTCCGGACGCAGTCGGTCCGATGAGGGCGAGATGCTTAGAGGACAGCAATGGGGATGCGCACTCGTGCCGGACGCGCCGGCGTCAACAGCTCGACGAGATTGCTCGTACACCAGTGTGGTGCGGCGTCGGTGATTTCGACCACTACATACGCACCCGCGCCGTGGGCCGCGCGCTGCGCGTCGGTCAGCGAGGCGGGCAACCCAAAGTGCACGAGTTTGTTTTGGCGGGTGCGACCCGACAGGATCTCGGGATCTTTCTTGGAGGGTCCTTCGACGAGCACCTCTTCGATGCGTCCGATACGCGCGTGGTGGGCGCGCAGTGCGTGGGGCTCGACCACCGCTAAGAGACGCTCCATGCGCTCCGCCATGACTTCATCGGAGACGAACCGATCGGTCATCTCGTCGGCTTTGGTTCCGGGGCGGGGTGAGAACAAAAAAGTGTACGCGCTGTCATACGCAGCTGCATCGGCGACGGCGAGCGTGGCTTCGAAATCGGCCTCGGTTTCGCCGGGGAACCCCACGATGATGTCGGTGGTTACCGCCAGATCGTCGATACCGGCCCGAGCTGCGGCGAGCTTCTCGAGATACCGCTCGCCGGTGTAGCCGCGATGCATTGCCGCCAGGATCTCGTCACTCCCCGATTGCAATGGCAAATGCAGGTGCTCGCACACCGCATCGCATTCGGCCATTGCCGCAATGGTCTCGGGTCGCAAATCTTTGGGGTGCGGCGAGGTGTAGCGCACGCGGCGAATACCGTCGACCGCATCCACTGCGCGCAAGAGATCGGCAAACTGCGGACGATACTGGCCCGCACCAAGGTCGCGTCCATATGAGTTGACGTTCTGGCCGAGCAAGGTGACCTCGGTAACTCCATCGCGAGCGAGGTCTTCGATTTCGTGGATGATGTCGCCCATGCGCCGCGACACTTCCGCACCGCGCACACTCGGCACGATGCAAAAGGTGCAGGAGTTGTCGCAACCGATTTGGATGGTTACCCACGCCCGGTGATCCACCTCGCGGCGGGCGGGCAATGCCGAGGGGTACGCCTCGTGTTCTTCGAGGATCTCCACCACGGGTTCGCCGATGCGGCGGGATTCGGCCAACAGGCTGGGCGCGTTCTGCAGATTGTGGGTGCCGAACACGACATCGACCCAACCGGCACGGGCCACTATTTCATCACGGTCTTTTTGTGCCAAGCATCCGCCCACGGCAATCTGCAGATTCGGGTTACGGTCCTTGAGTGCTTTGAGATGCCCGAGGGTTCCGTAGAGCCGGTTGTCGGCGTTCTCACGGATGCAACAGGTATTGAGCACTACGACATCAGCTTGCTCAGGATCGTCAGTTGCGATCATGCCGTCATCATCGAGTAGACCGGCAATGCGCTCGGAATCATGCTCGTTCATTTGGCATCCGAAAGTTCGGATCAGATAGCGGCGAGGCTCAGACACAGTCCTGGATTCTACGACGGCCGGACCCCTTAAGGTCCGGCCGCCCCAGATTCCAACACAGAGCGGTGGTGGTTACTGCTCTGCTTCGATCTCGTCGTCAAGATCGACAGTTTCACCGTCGCCGGCGTCGATGGCGGTGATGCCGGCGGCGGTGAGGACTTTCTCGGAGATCTCGAACATCAACTCGAGGTTCTCCGAGAGGTATTTCTTCGCGTTTTCGCGGCCCTGGCCGAGCTGCTCGCCTTCGTAGGTGAACCAGGCCCCGGACTTCTTGACGATGC
>JBMOIW010000049.1:0-13756 GCA_049317145.1 Acidimicrobiia bacterium | reverse complement strand
CGAACGCGCCTACGCCCCATGGACCGACATGGAAGCGGCGATGCGTGGCGCGCAACTCCCGTTGTTCTCCGTCGACACCCACCGCGACGCGCGCGAATTCGATGTCATCGCCTTCAACCTTTCGGCCGAACTCGTCTATACGAACCTGCTGAACATGCTCGACCTTGCTGGCGTTCCGGTGCGCAGCGAGGACCGGGCGCCGAGCGACGCACTCGTCATTGCCGGCGGGCACGCCACCTTCAACCCCGAACCGTTGGCAGACTTCGTTGATGCGTTTGTCATCGGCGAGGGCGAAGAAGTCATCTCCGAGATCACCCAAGTGATCGGCGCATGGAAGCGGGGTGGTCGGGCCCAGCGTGAGGCGGTCCTCCACGAACTTTCCACCGTGCCCGGGGTGTACGTGCCCTCGATGTACGAGGTGCACTACGACGGCCCGCATCTTGCGGGGGTCACACCGCGGTATCCCGATGTGCCGGCGGTTGTCGAGAAGCGAACCGTTGCTGACCTGGCGGATTGGCCGTACCCCAAGCGCCAGCTTGTCCCGCTTATCGAGGTGGTGCACGATCGCTTGAACGTGGAGTTGTTCCGCGGATGTACGCGTGGGTGCCGCTTTTGTCAGGCGGGGATGATCACACGCCCGGTGCGCGAACGTCCCGCCGAGCAGGTGCGCACGATGGTCGCTGAAGGAATTCGACGTTCCGGATACGACGAAGTCGCGCTGACCTCGCTGTCGAGCGCAGATTTTTCGGGGATCGACCGCCTCATCACCGATCTCATCGATGAACAATCGGGTTGCGGCAATGTTGGGATTTCGCTTCCGTCCTTGCGAGTCGACGCATTCACGGTGGGGATCGCGTCCGAGATTCAGCGGGTCCGCAAAACTGGTTTGACGTTCGCTCCCGAAGGCGGTTCATGGCGCCTCCGTCAAGTGATCAACAAGCTCATCACTGAAGAGGACTTGTACGCCGCAGTCGATGGCGCGTTTTCGCAGGGTTGGCGGCGCATGAAGTTGTACTTCTTGACGGGCTTGCCGACCGAGATGGACGACGACACGCGCGGCATCGCCGAGCTCGGGAAAAACGTCGTCGAAATTGGCCGCCGCTACACCAAACAGGCGAGTTGCACGGTGTCGGTGGGTGGCTTTGTTCCGAAAGCGCACACGCCGTTCCAGTGGTTCGGCATGAACGGAACCGACGAGCTGCAGCGCAAGATCACGTTGTTGCGTGACGCGTTGCGCGGGACGAACGCGCAGCTTAAGTGGCACGATCCCAAAGCCAGCATTGCTGAAGGAATTGCCAGTCGCGGCGATCGACGTATCGGACGAGTGATCGAGCGGGTGTGGCGTGCGGGTGGCGTGTTCCAGGAATGGGGCGAGCACTTTGTGCTTTCCCGCTGGCAAGACGCCATGGCGGCCGAAGGTCTCGATATTGACTGGTACACCACACGGCACCGCGACGAGCATGAGGTGCTCCCGTGGGACCACATTGCGGCGGGATTGCACCGCGACTTTTTATGGCAGGACTGGCAAGCGTCCCTAGCGGCCCACGGACTTCCGGACTGTCGTTGGACTCCTTGTTACGACTGTGGGGTGTGCACCGATTACGCACTCGAGCATGTGGTCGCTTCGCCGATCGCACCCGCGGGTGGCAGTCAGGGAACCGGGCAAGACCTCGCTCGCGGCGGTGAGGTGCCGGTCACGTTGTTGCCGCGCAAGCCCATCGGAGCCAAGGCATGAGGGGCGGAGCAGCATTCCCGGTGCGCTTGCGCTTCCAAGAGCTGGGCAAGGTCGCGTGGATTTCCCATCGCGACGCCGCGCGTGCCTTCGAACGAGCGTTTCGTATTCTCGAGCTTCCCATCGCGTTTACCGAGGGGTTTTCGCCGCGCCCGAAAGTGAGCTTTGGTTTGGCGCTCTCGGTGGGTATGAGTTCGGTGGCCGAATACCTTGATGTTGTCTTCACTACCGAAGTGGACCTCGACGCCCTTCCGGCCGCGTGTAGCGACGCGCTGCCCGAAGGTCTCGACGTCACCGGTGCTGCACTACTCGCCGATCGTGCTCCGGCGCTCCAAGAATCGGTCACCGAGGTGGCATATCGAGCGGCGGTGCTCGATGGCGGTGCCCCGGTTGATGCCGAGGAACTTCGGGCCGCGATTACGGCGGCGTTGGCCCGTCCCACACTTGATGCACCGCGCACCCGCAAGGGGCGCACGGTCGTTGAGAACCTTGCCCCTGCTGTACGCGACTGCAGTGTGGTGCGGGACGACACCGATCAACCGGTGCTCGTGCTTGCTTGCGCGACCCAGCCGCTCAGTGTTCGACCGAGTGAGGTGCTTGCGGCCGTTGCTCCGCAGTGGCAGCTCGGTCATGTGCAACGAACCCACCAATGGATCGAGCGCGCGGGGATGCGGTACGAACCGCTCATCGCCGACGCGCCCAACGACGCTGCGCAGGTGTGCGCGTCATGAGAAGAGGATTACATGTCCGACGAACAGCCCGGAACTACTCCGGAACAAACGAATACGCGAACACCATCGAGTGTTTCGCCAGCAGATAACGAAACGCACACGCCCGACGGCGCGACGCCCGACGGCGCGACGCCCGACGGCGCGACGCCCGACGGAGCGACGCGCAAGCGTCGTCGCCGCGGTACCCGCGGGGGTCGCAACCGCAAGAAGCGTCCAACCGGAACCACATCGATTTCCGCAGCGGACACCGATGACGGTGAACTGGAGCGCGAGGGCGTTGCGTCCCGGCACGAAGACTGGAACGACCCGGGAGTGGATCGTGGTCTGACCTCTGAGGACGCAGCCGAGGCCGCAAAGGCTGAGGCGGGTCTTGCGACTCCGCGCCCAGGTGAGGTCGTCAAGCCGCGTATCGGCGACAGCCGACCGGCGCCCGCGGTGGCTCAGGCTCCAACAGTCCCAGACGAAGATGAGGGGGCGACTGCGCCGCGCAAGCGTCGTCGCCGTGGTGGTCGTCGTCGCCGGGGGAGTGGCAGTCCGGGAGCAGCCGGCGCACCGGTGAGTACCAGCACCGAGCCGATCGAAGCCGATCTCGGTATCGAAGATGCGATTGAGCTTGACGAAGCGACGCTCGAGCGTCGTCGGGGCACATCCCGCAAAGGTCGCGCCACGGGGCGCTATTCGATGGTGGTGCACAAGGGTGCGGACGGTCCGACGCAAATTGCCGTGCTCGAGGGACGCAACCTCACCGAGCATTACGTGAGTTGGCCCACCGATGATGCAACATCCATCGACGGCAACATTTACCTCGGTCGTGTGCAAAACGTGTTGCCAGGTATGGAGGCAGCCTTCATCGACATTGGTACTCCGAAGAATGGGGTGCTCTATCGCGGCGATGTTTCGTACGACAAGGGTGACGTCGAGGGTGGGCAACCACCAAAGATCGAACGCATGTTGCGCAATGGGCAAACCATCATGGTGCAGGTCACGAAGAACCCCATTGCGCACAAAGGCGCGCGTCTTACCCAAGAAGTCAGCTTGGCTGGCCGCTTTGTGGTCATGGTCCCGGGTCAGCCCGAGACGTACGGCATCTCAAAGCGCCTTCCCGACGATGAGCGCAAGCGGCTCCGCAAGATCCTCGACGGGCTGCGACCCGCTGATGCTGGGCTCATTGTGCGCACCGCGGCGGAAGGAGCAACCGCGGAGGAACTTGAGCGCGACATGAACCGGCTCAAACACCAGTGGGCGCAGATCTCCGAGTTGGCGAAGCGATCGAACGGCGGCACGCTGTTGTATCGCGAACCGCCGTTGGCGGTGCGTGTTATTCGTGAGGAGTTCACCAAGGAATATCGCTCCATCGTGATCGACGATCGCGAGCTCTTTGAGGAAGTGCACTCATATGTCGAAGCGATTGCGCCGGAACTCGTAGACCGCGTCGAGTTTTCTGAAGAAGAGCTTCCGGTATTTGAGCGCTTCCATGTGCACGAACAACTCACCAAGGCGTTGGACCGCAAGGTGTGGTTGCCATCCGGCGGTTCGTTGATCATCGAGCGCACCGAAGCGCTCACCGTGATCGATGTCAACACGGGCAAGAACGTCGGAAAGTCCAACCTCGAAGCGACTGTGTTTTCGAACAATCTCGAAGCAGCCGACGAGATCGCTCGCCAGTTGCGACTCCGCGACATCGGCGGGATCATCGTCATCGACTTCATCGATATGGAGATCAAGCAGAACCGGGACGCGGTCGTCGAGCGGCTCCGCCAGGCGCTGGCCCGGGACAAGACCCGGACCCAGGTGTTTGAGATCTCGGAGCTCGGCCTGGTCGAGATGACCCGCAAACGGGTCTCAGAAGGCCTGGTCGAGGCGTTTTCGGACACCTGCGCCGCCTGCGAGGGGCGGGGGTTCACCATCGACCGGGCACTGCTCGACGCAGATTGACTAGTCTTTCCCGGTCCTTAGTAGGAGTTTTCAAAGTTATGTACGCAGTTGTCCGCTCCGGCGGGAAGCAGTTCCGAGTTGAGGAAGGCCAGCGCCTCGAGGTTGAGTGCCTCGAAGGCGACGAGGTGAGCCTCGAGCCGGTGCTCGTCGTCGATGGTTCCATGGTCCTTGCCACCCCGAGTGAGCTCGAAGGTGCAACGGTGCGCGCCCGGATCGTCGGCGCCACGAAAGGGCCGAAGATCAATGGCTTTACCTACAAGAACAAGACCAACCAGCGTCGACGCTGGGGTCACCGTCAGCGGTACTCGACCATCGAAATCACCGCGATCTCGAAGGGCTGATCATGAGTAAGAAAAAGGGTGCATCGTCTTCACGTAACGGCCGCGACTCGAACGCGCAGCGACTCGGAATCAAAGTCGCTGCCGGCTCGGTCGTGCCTGCCGGTTCGATTCTCGTGCGCCAACGGGGCACGAAGTTCCACCCGGGGCGCAACGTCAGCAAGGGTCGCGATGACTCGTTGTTTGCAACGTCCACCGGAATCGTTCGCTTTGGAGAACGGAAAGGTCGCAAGCTCATCGACATCGACGTAAATATCGACATCGAAGCCACGAACTAGCGCGCCGCAAACTCGTTCATTCATGCACACGCCCCGCGCCGCGGGGCGTGTTGCTTATGCGGGCTCGACCAACAAATCGAAGAGGTCCCGTGCCGCCTCTTGTGTGCGCTCCATGAAGTCTTCCGCAAAGTACTCCTCAATACCGGCAAGTTGCATGCCAGATTGCAACGGTGCTGGCGCGAGTACCTCGGGGATCGGCGCGTCGGGCAGGCGCAAGGAAAGGTCTTGTCCGGCAGCGAGCGCCTTCACCAACGGGGTAACGAGGTTGGGCTCTTTTTGGTGGTGAAACTGAATTGCCTGGGTGAAGGGCCGCGGGAATCCCCATTCGTGGAGCACGGCGGCGCCGACGTCGTCATGCGCGAAACCGAATGCAGAAATCTCGGCGCCCATCAATGTGGTCTCTTGCGCGATGGCGCGGGCCATCACTTCGATGTATTCATCGGGGTAAAGGCGGTACAGCACCATCTGGCCGATGTCGTGGAGGAGGCCAACGCTGAACGCGTCTTCGCGACGCGCGCCGACGAGAGGAGCAACAACCGAAGCCGCGGCTGCCGTTTCGACTGCGTGTTCCCACATGCCCGGTGGCAGGCTGTCGGCACCCGACTCAAGGGCTCCGGCGGCGCGGGCAGTGGCAAAGGTGCGGACGTTTTCGAAACCGACGACGGCGATTGCGCGCTGTGCACTCGAGACGCGGTGGCGCAACCCGTAGTAGGCGGAGTTCGCCAAACGCAACACGAGGGTTGTCAATGCCGGATCAAGTTCGATGAGTGGGGCGACGCTGTACGCCGACGCCGTCGGCTTGTTCATCTCCAGAACAACGCGGACCGCAACGCCGCGATGCGACGGCAGCTCTTCGAGGCTGTGAATAAGTCGCTGGAGCGAGGGATGTTTCGTCACGGAATTCCTAGGAGTAGCGCTGTTGGTGATCTTACTGGTACTTGCCCTCTGCCTCGGGTAGTCGGCACGCCGTAGTGTGGGGCGATCATGTCTGAGTTTGTTGATGAAGTACAGATCCACCTGCGAGCGGGCGACGGCGGCGCAGGGTCCATGTCATTTCGTCGGGAAGCGCACGTTCCCAAAGGCGGTCCCGACGGGGGCGACGGCGGCAACGGTGGCGATATCTACCTTCAGGCCGATCGCAATGTGGCGTCGTTGCTCGCATTCCGGGATCATCCCTATCGACGAGCCGATAGCGGAACGCACGGGACGAGCAAGAAAATGCACGGAAAGGGTGGCCGTGATCTCACGGTGATGGTGCCGGAAGGCACAACCGTAAAGGACCGCGACGGCACCGTGCTTGCGGATCTTGTGCGCCACGGCGACAGCTACCTTGCTGCGCGCGGCGGGCAAGGCGGGCGGGGGAACGCGCGTTTTTTGTCAAATGCGCGGCGGGCCCCGAGTTTTGCAGAGCAAGGTGAGTACGGCGAGGAGCTCCTGTTGCGCCTGGAGCTCAAACTCATGGCCGACGCTGCCCTGGTCGGTTTTCCGAATGCCGGGAAGTCAACGCTGATCAGTGCTGTGAGTGCGGCCAAGCCAAAAATTGCGGACTATCCGTTCACCACGTTGGTTCCGCATCTCGGTGTCGTTCGATTTCGCGATCACGAGTTCATCTTGGCGGACATTCCTGGATTGATCGAAGGTGCAGCCGAAGGTCGTGGACTCGGACATGAGTTCTTGCGACACATCGAGCGGGCGCGCGTGTTGGTCGTGCTCGTGGACCTCGCTCCGATCGATGGGCGCAGCCCCCAGGAGCAAGAAGCAGTGCTGTTGAATGAACTTCGTCGTTACGATCCGTCGCTGCTCGACCGCCCGCGGCTGATCGTTGGCAGCAAAGCGGATCTGGCTTCAGCGGATCTGACGTTTTCGGGGCTCCGAATTTCGGCCGTGACGCACGATCGCCTCGATGAGTTCTGCGGACAACTCGGTTCGCTCATTGACGAGGCGCGAGCCGACGAACCAGAACCCGAAGCGTTCGTGGTGTTACGACCGGTCGAAGAAGGCTTTGCTGTCGAGGCTGCCGGGAGCGGCATCTGGCGCGTTGTGGGGCGAGCAGCCGAACGCGTCGTTGCGATGGCAGATCTCACCAACCCCGAAGCAATCGATTACGTGCAGCACCGGCTCCGGCGGATGGGCGTCGAGGCGGCACTCGCACGCGCCGGTGCACGCGAGGGCGACGTCGTACAGATCGGCGCTATCGAACTCGAATACACCGAAGTGCTCGATCAATGGGATGGACACCGATGATTGTGGTCGCAAAGATCGGATCCTCGTCGACCACCGACGCAACCGGTCGCGTTGACGATGCGCGTCTGACGCGCCTTGCCGGCGAAATCGCTGCGCTGCGCAGCGCTGGGCACCGCGTAATTCTCGTGGTCTCCGGTGCAATCTCTGCAGGAATGCCGCCCCTGGGAATTACCGAACGGCCCACGGACGTTCGCGTGCTCCAGGCCCTCGCTGCGGTGGGACAACCGCGGCTGATGGAAGCACTGGGCCAGTGCTTTGCTGCGCACGACTGCGTGATTGGTCAAGTTCTTTTCACGGCATTCGATTTTGGTGCGCGCACGCAATACCTGCACGCGCGTGACACGTTTGAGCGACTCTTCGAACTCGGGGTCGTTCCGATTGTCAATGAGAATGACACGGTTGCAGAAGACGAAATCCGCTTCGGCGATAACGATCGCATTGCAGCACTCGTTGCGCATCTGGTGAGCGCAGACATGCTCGTGCTGTTGACGGATACGCCGGGGGTATTTACTGCCGATCCGCGTCATGACGAAACGGCATCGCTCATCGAAGAAATCCACGCAGTTGATGCTGCGGTTGAGGCAGTCGTCGGTGGGGCAGGTACTGCGCGCGGGAGCGGAGGCATGGTGAGCAAACTCGCGGCGGCAAAGATTGCCGCATGGTCGGGGGTGCGCGCGGTCATCGCATCTTCCGAAGAGCCGGAGGCCATAGCGCGCGCCATTGCCGGCGAACCCATTGGCACCTTGGTGCACCCGCGAGCGGAGCGGCTCGAGAGTCGCAAGCTCTGGATTGCCTTTGCGTGTCCGGCGCATGGGCAAGTGACCGTCGATGCCGGTGCGGCCGAGGCGCTGCTTAGCAACGGCCGCTCGTTGCTCCCCGTGGGGGTTCGCGCTGTCGACGGGGTATTCGCGGCCGGGACTGCCGTTGAAGTGTTGGGTCCCAACGGTTCGGTCATCGCCAAAGGCTTAAGCCGCTACGACGCCGATCGATTGCGTTCCGTTGCCGGGATGCAGTCCCAAAACCTTCCGGATGGTATCGCCGCCGAAGTTATCCACCGCGACGATCTCGTTGTGCTTCCGTAGCAGCGTCGAACGCAACTTTTCGAAAACCCTTGATTGCGCGCGCAACACCGGGCAGACTGCGCCCCCAAACGGGAGGCGGCTCATGCTGCTGCTCGCCAGTGCTTTGGTATTCGGCGATGCGCAGGCAAGGGGGGAAGCCGCCTCCCGTGGTTCTGATTGGGGGCGTGCGTGCAACAAACTCGCGATCGAGCGGCGTTACTTGCGGCACTCGATGACAGCACGCGGTTACTGCGCACGAGTGATGTGGCGCTGCTCTTTCAGGTTTCTGAGCGAACCGTTGCCGAATGGGCGCGTCGTGGTCGCATTCCGGCGGTACGCACCCCGGGTGGTCACCGTCGCTATCCCGCACCCGAAATCCAAGCGCTCTTGACGCAAGTGGCCCAGGGGGAAGCATTCGGTGGCGTCGCCGCTGAGGTGTACCCAAGCGTTTAGCGGAGATCCGCCTGCGGGTCAGAATGGCGCGAACCCGCCGGTACACTGAAATCTATGAATTCGGTCGACGTGCTCGGTGCACGCGCCAAAACCGCTGCTCGACTCCTCGCCGGCGCCTCCAGGGAGGCGAAGAATGCGGCCCTTCGCATTGCGGCGGATCTCTGCGATGAACATCGATCGGAGATTCTCGAGGCCAATGACCGCGACGTCGCGCGCGCTCAGGACGACGGAATGGAGTCCGGTCCGCTCGATCGTCTACGTCTGACGCCAACGCGCCTCGATGCAATGCGCGCAGGTTTGCATGCGGTCGCCGATCTCGTAGATCCCATCGGCGAGGTACTTGAATCTTGGACCCGCCCGAACGGATTGACGATCGAGAAGCGCCGGGTGCCGCTCGGCGTGATCGCCATCATTTATGAGAACCGACCCAATGTGACGACCGACGCGGCCGGGCTCTGTCTGAAGGCGGGTAACGCTGCACTGTTGCGCGGATCGCGATCTGCACTCGAAAGCAACCGGGTGCTTACCTCTCTCATGCAGGATGCGCTGGCAAAAGCGGGGCTTCCCTCGGACGGTGTGCAGCTCGTCGACGACACCGATCACACTGCCGCGGTTGCGTTGATGCAAGCGACCAAATACGTCGACTGCTGCATTCCCCGCGGGGGTCCCGCGCTTATCGCCAGCATCCGCGAGCACGCACGTGTGCCGGTGATCATCGACGGTGACGGCAATTGTCACGTGTACGTCGATCGCGCGGCGGACCCGACGATGGCCCGTGCCATTGTTCGAAACGCCAAGACGCAGCGGACAAGCGTGTGTAATGCGGCGGAGTCGTTGCTGTTTCATGCCGATGTGGCGCCAACGCTGTTGCCAGCAATTGCCGCCGAGCTCATCAACGATGGGGTTGAGCTCGTCGGTGACGCCCGGGCGTGTGCGCTGATGCCCGAGATTGCTCCGGCGACCAACGCCGACTTCGCAGCCGAGTTCCTCGACCTCAAGGCCTCGGTCGCAATCGTTGATGACCTGGATGCGGCGATTGCACACGTCAACACCTACGGCTCTGGGCACACCGAGGCGATTGTGACCACAGACCGAGATGCCGCGTGGCGCTTTACGCGCGAAGTAGACGCAGCAGTGACCGTCGTGAATGCGTCAACTCGCTTCACCGATGGCGAAGAGTTTGGGTTCGGTGCCGAAATCGGTATTTCGACCCAAAAGTTGCACGCTCGAGGACCGATGGGGATGCGAGAGCTGACGACGTACCAGTACGACGTCTGGGGAACAGGACAGGTGCGAGGTTGATGGCCAACCGATTTGCTTCGATCGACGATGTCACGGAACGCCTACTGATGGTCGATTACCTTGCGGACCCGGCGATATCGGGTGCGGTATTTCTGGCGGACCGACTCGAAAAGCCGATTCTGGTGGAGGGCCCGGCCGGCGTTGGAAAAACTGAATTGGCAAAAGCGCTTGCCGCCACCTTGTCGGCTCGGTTGATCCGCCTGCAGTGCTACGAAGGACTCGACGAGGCCAAAGCGCTGTACGAGTGGAACTACAAGAAGCAGTTACTGCGCATTCAAGCGGAACGGGTCATGGGTGACCACGATGAGGGTTGGGAAACCGTCGAGTCCGACATCTTTTCTGAGCCGTTTTTGTTGGAACGTCCGCTGCTGGCCGCGATTCGTGCGAAAGATCCGGTGGTGTTGCTCATCGATGAGCTCGATCGCGTCGAAATCGAAACCGAAGCGCTACTGCTAGAGATTCTTTCCGACTTTCAGGTTTCGATTCCCGAACTCGGAACGGTCACGGCACGGCAACGCCCCATCGTGGTGTGTACCTCGAACAACACGCGTGAGCTCTCTGAGGCGTTGAAGCGCCGGTGCTTGTACCTGCACATGGACTACCCCGATGTCGAGCGAGAAACTGCGATTGTGCGTGTTCGCGTGCCAGAAATTGATGCCACGCTTGCCGGCGCAATTGCCGAAGTTGTGCGTGCGATCCGGGCGCTCGATCTGAAGAAGGCTCCGTCGATCTCGGAGACCATTGATTGGGCGCGCACCATCTTGTTGCTCGGGCGTTCGACGATTGACAGCGTCCTCATCGCCGATACATTGCATGTGTTGCTCAAATACGAGTCGGACTTAGCGAAGGCGCGCAAAGGGCTTGCGCTCACGGAGTCGTGAGTACCGCTTCGTTTGGTTCGCCGCTCGAGGTGTTCCAGTCGTTTGTGCGCGAGTTACGTGCAGTGGGTATCCCGGTATCGACGACAGAAGATCTTGATGCAATGCGGGCAGTTGAGACGGTGGGTCTCACCGATCGCGTGCACTTGCGCGAAGCCTTGGCCGCTACCCTCGTCAAACGCGCGGCGTGGCGCTCGGCCTTCGACACCGTGTTCGATGTGTACTTCGCGCCCTATTCGGCGGGCATTGCTCCCGCTCCGGACGCAGCGCTGTGGGGAGGCGAGATCATCGACGGTGGCGGGGGAGCAGGGACTGGTGAGCTGGCCGAGGCGTTGCGGGATGCGCTCTTGGCGGGAGACCTTGAGGCATTGGCGCGTCTTGCGTCGGCGGCGGTCCAAGCCCTTGCGGGAATGGAGCCCGGTCGCCCAGTGGGTGGAACGTATTACTTGTATCGAACCTTGCGACAGCTCGACGCCGATGTGATTGCCAACGAATTGTTGCGGGCGTTAACGGCCGAGCGCACTCCAGACGATGCGTTGGGCGAGATGCTGGTGCAACACGAGACGCAACTCCGGATGGACGCGCTGCGCAACGCCCTCGAAACAGAAATTCGCGCTCGGCTCGTGGCCGACCGCGGCGTCGACGCAATGGCACGAACGCTGCGCGCGCCACTTCCAGAAGACGTCGATTTCATGCACGCGTCACGGGACGACATGGCAGCACTCCAACACACGATCCAGCCGCTGACGCGCACGCTTGCCGCTCGTCTTGCGCAGCGGCGGCGACACCGTAACCGCGGCACGCTCGACATGCGCGCCACGATTCGTACGTCGCTCTCATATGGTGGGGTTCCCGCAGAACCGCGCTTTCGCTCGCCACGACCCGCAAAACCCGAGATCATGGTGCTCGCCGACATTTCTGGATCGGTCGCGAGTTTTGCCCGCTTCACTCTGCAGCTGGTGTACGCCATGGCAAACCAGTTTTCGAAGGTGCGCTCATGGGTATTCATCGATGGGATCGATGAGGTCACTGGGGCCTTCTCAGGAACAACGGACCTCAACGACGCGATACGTAAGGTGAACACCGAAGCAAATGTCGTGTGGGTTGATGGCCATTCGGACTACGGACACGCACTCTCGGTGTTTCACGAGCGCCATGCGCTCGAAGTCACGCCGCGCACTGCGATCCTGATCCTCGGTGATGCTCGGAACAACTATCACCCCTCGCATAACTGGGTGTTAGCCGATCTGCGCCGACGCGCGAAGGCGATCTACTGGTTGGATCCCGAAGCACGGGCATATTGGGATACCGGCGATTCGATCGTGAGCGAGTACGCCCAGTTCTGTGACGGATGTTTCGAATGCCGGAACCTGCGACAACTGGAGGCCTTCGTCGCAGCGCTGATCGAACCTTGAGATTGCCGCGTCTTGGAGTCGCGAATGGGGAACAATGCTGGGGTTCGAACCCAAGGAGCAGGACATGACCACCCAAGAACCCGGGTCCACCCCCGACCCGATGGCGGCAATCCCCGACCCGAGCGCGGCTGCGCCACAACCAACGCTAACGGCACCACCTCCGGTGCAACCCGTGGTGGTCATGCAGCAACAACGTGAAGGATTGGGACGTGTCTTTGGTCGTTCGATCATTCAGGCGTTGGTGTGGGTGACCGCAATCGGAATGGCATTTGTGCTCACTACCTTCATGCTGTTCATTGTTGTCGGCGCGGCAATTTCGGCGATTGCAAGTACGGGTTCGCAAACTGCGAGCGACTACGACGTTCTGTACGGCGAAAAGAATGCGAAACACAAGTTGCTCGCAATACCGGTGAGCGGTGTGATCTACGGTTCGCCGGAAACCGACGGGGGCGGCGGCCTGTTCTCGTCCGGTCTCACTTATGGATACGAAGTCAAACAGCAACTCCTCGACGCAGCCGATGACGACAGCATTGATGGGGTAGTCCTCGTGATGAACACCCCCGGTGGCACGATCTACGGGTCCAAGGCAATCGCCGATGGTGTTATGGAATACCAGAAGCGCACGAACCGGCCCGTCGTCGCATGGGTCGCGAGCTTGTCCGCATCGGGGGGCATGTACGCCATGGCTCCGGCGACTCGGGTGCTCGCCGATCACGGAACGCTCATCGGCAGCATTGGTGTGCGTATCGGCCCGTTCGAGTACTACGACAAAGTCAAGGCAGTCCAGGGCCCGTTTTTCTCGGGCGGTGTCGAAACGGTGAATGGCATTACCTATACCGAAATCACTGCTGGGCGCGGGAAGGACGTCGGGAGCCCGTATCGTCCGCTCACCGATGAAGAAAAAGCGGTGTTTCAGACCGGTGTCAACAACTCCTACAACGCGTTCGTCGCGCAAGTCGCTGAGGGGCGCAAGCTCTCGGAGCAAAAAATTCGCGAGCAAATCGGCGCGTTGATCTACGACGAACTCACCGCAAAACAGCTCGGGCTCATTGACGACATCGCAGAAAAAGAGTCGGCGTTCAAGCAGACAGCCGAGCTTGCGAAACTGCGCGGCTCGGACTGGAAGGTCATCCAGAAGAAGGATGAGGGTGCCGGATTGCTCGGATTGCTCGGGCAAGGCTCGGGGACAACCCCCAACGCCGCAACAATCGGATCCGCTTCGACCGCGTCATGCATTGCGCAGCGAATTCCCGTAGCGTTCTACGGAGATCTTGCCGCGCTGTGTGCGAAGTAATGCCGCACCCAGCGCGGGTGTGGTGAACGAGCACCGAGGGAGACGGGCGTGCGGCGAAGAAGGGGAGCGTTGGTCGCCGTCTGCCTCGTTGTGGG
>JBMOIW010000048.1:0-14066 GCA_049317145.1 Acidimicrobiia bacterium | reverse complement strand
ACGGCGTAATCCCAGCAACCACGCCCAGGGGTTGGCGAACGGAATACACATCGACACCGGTTGCAACCTGTTCGCTAAATCCACCCTTGAGGAGCGCCGGTACGCCACACGCGAATTCGACGTTTTCGATGCCACGCGCCACTTCCCCGAGTGCGTCGCTCAGCACCTTGCCGTGTTCGTCGGTGATGAGTGCAGCGAGTTCCTTGCGCCGTCCATCGAGCAACTCACGCACACGAAACATCACCTCGGCCCGTCGCGCTAGCGAGGTCGCCCGCCATGCGGGAAACGCTGCTGCAGCCACGTCGACGGCTCGATCAACATCGGCGTTCGACGCAAGGACGACATCGGATACATGGTCACCGGTTGCCGGGTTATACACCGGATGTAACCGGTCACCGCTGCCGTCGAACAAGCAACCATCTACCCAATGTGCAATGCGGGACATGCCAGCAGAATAAAGCACGTCAGCGGCCACGCCGGCCACATGGGAGAGCCGGGCTACGAAAGAATGTGCGCCGCTTCCGGCACCAGCATTTCCATCACCAGACCGAGGTGCGGGTCCGCAAGTCCGACTTTCCCGTCGATGCTGCGCATGGTGTAACCCTCTGCGCGCAATTGCTCACGGTGCTCGTGAGACAAGCCAGGATGACGTTTCAACCCCGCCCGGACCATGACTGCCTCGTCGGTGTGCAATTGCACTCCGGACTCCCGAGTCAAGTCATACAGTGCCTTGACGTATTTCGCGGCCGGATGCCCAACTTGCAGCGCTTCGAGTGCACGCTGGTATTTCTCGCGCATTGCCTCGATGACGCGCGGTGCGACCATTTCGATCGTCGCACCCGAGACCTCAGCCAAATCGTTCTCGCGCGCGAAGTCCCATGTCGCAATGCCAATCTCATTGATCAACGACTTCATCCCCTGCGCAACATTGACCAATCGGTAGGCCGCGTCCTCCGAAAACGGGATCTCCGCCTGCGCCGTCATCTCCACGATGTACTGGGCGGCGCGGTCGTACGCGCGTTGATCTAGCCGCCATTGCAACGCAACTTCCGTGGCAGTCGTCGTGAGCCGGCGCGCCCGGAGCGCCGCCGCCATACTTACAGTTGCGCTCGGAAGGCCTGACACCACCATGCGCACCTGTGGACAGTTTGCATCCGCATGAGCCAACGCACGGACCAACAGGTCGTACTGTTGTTTCCCCATACGGTCTGCGGCGCGCAACCGGAGAGCAAGCGATCGGTTGGACTCGTCAGCAATCACCGACAGATGTCCTAGCAAGGTCTGTACGAACACTTCAGATCGCGCAAAGTCGTCGAGTGCAGATCGATCTTGAGGTCGGCGCGGAAGATCAAGCGACATCAAACGGATCGCGCGCGCTGCATTTTCCGCTCGCTCGGTTGGCATTTCCATAAAGGTGATCAAATTGATCGCCGAGAGGTGGATGACTGTCGTGATCTCAACCGCACTTGAAGTGCGCAGCCCGGCAAATGACGCGGATTCCGGACTCGTCACGATGCGCTCTTCGAAGGCAAACAAACACCGCTCGTAAAACTCTTCGCTGACGCGGTACTTGCCCGACCCGCGCGGACCGGTCACAAGGACGTGCTGACCGTTTGCAATGGCATTGACGAGGTCATCGACTGCAGCTTCTTGCAGCCCCGCTTCAAAGCCTGGCGGCGGATTGCGAAATGGGTTCTGATCGCTTTCAACGTGCGCCTGCTTCAGCTGGGCGCGGCGATCGAACGCGAGGCGCGACGAACTGCGCGCCATGAAGATACGGGTGTCCGCCGCACCATCTGGGAATTGGTCTGCCGCCATCAGCTCCGTCCCAAAAGTTTTGGGGATATTACGCATATGTCGGCCTCCACGGGTTGGTTTTGACAACGTGTGCCCAATTCGTTGCGTATCCACGCTTTCCCCGCGTGCGTAAACGCCGTGGGACCGGAGTCCCGTGCGTCACACCATGTCGCTGGCGTGCCATGCTCGACCCCATGACCAGCCAAACGACCTGCGTGTGGGCCATCACCCCGGAGCTGATCCTGGCTATCGACGACACCCTCGGACCACCGGTCGATAGCTATGTCAATGGTTCCCAGACCTGGTTCACCGATGAGGTGGCCCTCGGCGGCATCACCCTGGAATGGCGATTGCATCCAGCGGCTGGATTTCGCCCGATCCAAGGGCTCGCCACCGACGATCGCTGGGAGACCACGGTCCGCGCACTCGACAGTGGCACCGACGCGGATGCACTGGCGTTGGGCAACGAGACTCGCTCGTTGCTTTCGCTGTGGGATGGCCTCGAGTGCTTCGTTGCGTATGACGACGATTGCGAACCCGTACCGCTCGCACAGACAGCCGGTGCACGAATTGGAATTCCGCCGACCGCATCGGGAATCGTCGATCACGATGTCATCGGTGACGCGTGGGAACGCACGCAGGGCAAGATTTCCGTCACCGAGCTATTGATGCGCGCGCTCGACGCGCGTTAGATCACGCACGCCAGGGAGGCGTGCGTGGTGGATCAAAGTCCACCGGTCGCACTTCGCCGCGCAGCGCAGCCGATGCAGTCTCGACCCACCGATGCGCGCCCGCCAACGGTTGGGGAAGCGCATTCAACGGAAAGAACCCAACGTTGCGCGTCTCAAGGGGATGGCCCGCAAGCTCGCCGCCGATAGCACGCCCGTAGAACACCAATGAGTACATCGCAAAGCGTGCGAATCCGAGACGTAACCCGTCGTACACAGCAATGAGCCGATCGATCTCGACTTCGATACCGGTTTCTTCGAATACTTCTTTCACCGCAATTTCCGACGGCGAATATCCGGCGTCGGCCCAGCCCACCGGGTACAACCAAAACCCCGAATCGGCCCGCTGCGTCAACAGGATCTCGCCTTTGTCGTTTCCGACAACTGCTGCGACCGCGACCTTGGGCGTGACGTACCCCGCGATCCCCTCGCCGACTCCGGCAAGCCATTCCTCGTAGAGCGCGTCCGCTTCCGCCTCTTCGATTGCCGCCGAACGGATATCTGCAGCGACGCGCAGCACTTCCTCAAAACGCTCACGCTCGTAGAGACTTTTCGTAAAACCAAGTCCAGTACGAGCAATCGCCGAAAGCGTCTCCGCCCATCGCAACAGCTCCACTGCACCGATCGGTTCATCGTGCATTACCAGCGGCGCCCGCGAACGACGATTGCTGCAATGTCTGCGGCCGGTTGCGGCGGAGCAAACAGGAACCCTTGCGCGCATTCACATCCGAGTCGCTGCAGCTCTGCCAATTGCTGCTCGGTTTCGACCCCTTCGGCCACGATCTGCAGCCCGAGTGCGTGCCCGAGCGAGATAACCGCTGCAACAATTGCCGAGTCCTCGGGGTCACTTCCCAGGCCGTCCACGAACGAACGATCCACCTTCACCGAATCCACTGGAAAACGCTTGAGATACCCGAGCGAGGAGTACCCGGTTCCGAAGTCATCGATGCTGAGTTTGACTCCAAGGTTGCGCAACGCCCGGATTGAACCGATCGCCCACTCAGCGTCTTCCATCAACACACTCTCGGTGATCTCGAGGCACAGCGCACTCGCGGGAATGTCGTGACGCGCTAATGCAGCTGCCACTTGGTCGACAAGATCGGCCTGCGCGAGCTGGCGCGCCGACAAGTTCACCGAGACCGCAAACGGCGCTCCGGGGCGACGCTGGGCGAGCCACTCCGCAGCTTGCGCACAGGCCGCGTCCAGCACCCATGCGCCAATCGCCGTGATGAGCCCGGTCTCCTCAGAGAGCGTGATGAAATCACCCGGCGGCACCAATCCCCGCTCTGGGTGTTGCCAGCGCACCAATCCTTCGGCGCCCACGCACGCACCGGTCGTGATATCGAGCAACGGCTGGAAGAACACCCGAAACTCATTGCGTTCGAGCGCACGGTGCAGCGCGTTCTCAAGCTCGAGTCGACGCATTGCGGATGCCCGCATTGCTTCGTCGAAGAGTTCCCATCGACCTTTGCCGCGCTCCTTCGCGCGATACATCGCGGCGTCAGCATCGCGCAGCAACGCTTCGGGCTTTTCGTCCCCGGTGCTTGCCAGCGCAATTCCGATACTTGCACCCAGGAATACTTCGTCACCTGCCAGGGAAAACGGCTGATGAATGACGTCAATGAGTCGTTCCGCAACTTGGACCGCTTGTTGCTCAGCTTCGGGACCGGAAAGATCGCACAGAATCGTGAACTCGTCGCCACCGAATCGCGCCAGCACGTCACCGGGGCGGATCGCTCCTTGCAGGCGCGCGGCGACCGCTGACAACAGTTGATCGCCGGGATCGTGACCCAAGCTGTCGTTGACGACCTTGAAACGATCAAGATCGAGGAACAGCACTGCCGCCGCAGTGCGCATACGCCGAATACGCGCCAACGCCAGTGTGAGCACTTCGAGGAACAACGCGCGATTCGGCAGCCCGGTAAGGGGGTCATGGTGCGCCTGATACGCCATGCTCGCCATGTAAGCCTGTCGATCGAACGCAATGGTTGCGAGGTGTGACACCGCTTCGAGCGTACGCTCGACAAAGGGGCCATCGCTGCGCCCCGCGGGGGTGAGGACGGTGAGCACGCCTGCGACTCGCTCATTACCCGAGTACATCACGGGTATTGCGCGCGCCGAATGTACGCCCAGCTCGCGCTGCAACTCGACCTCGATCGGGAGGTCGCCAAGATCGGCATGTACTTCGCGTCCATCCACCGCGGCGCGAATCCACGCAACGCTGGCCGGTATCCGACTGTCGCCTAATGCTCGCGTCAGCCCGCTGGTGATGCTGGGGGCAACGACATCGAACCCGAGACCGTCTTCGATAGGAACATGCACCGTACAGAACGCACCGGGAATCGAACGCTCGACAAAGCGGCTCAGCTCACCCAGGATCTCTTCGATGAGGGCTGTTTTAGCGATCATCTCCAGAATGCGCGCTTCGTCTCCGACTCGCATTTCGGAGGACTTTCGCTCGGTGATGTCGCGGCCCACGATCTGCACTTCGTGTGAATCGCCGTACTCGGTTGCAACCGGACGGAACTCGCAACGAAACCAGTGAAACTCGCCGCTGAGCATTGCAATGCGAATCTCGCCCATGCCGGGCTCGATTCCTAATTGGGCAGTTGCGACGGCTTCGCCTACAACATCTCGATCCGCATCATGAACACGCGTGCGCAACGCAACGATGGATCCACCGCTTGCCCGACGACCAAACAACGCATCAAAGGCAGCATTTGCGAACGTGATCACTCCTGTAGTGGCATCGACGCGCGCCAAAAGCTCAGTCTGGTCCTCCACCGCGCGGCGGTAACGAGCTTCGGATTCTGCCAACATCGTTGCCGCTTGGCGCTGATGCGTGACATCACGCGCCGTCATGATGATTCCGGCAACCGCAGGATCCTCCACGCGATTGTTTGTCACGATCTCCAGCACGCACCATGAACCATCAGCGCGAGTTGCCTGGAGCTCGATGGGCCCGTGCACTCCGCTTTGTGTCATCGTCTCGGACAGATGCGCGTCGAATCGCTGGTGATCATCGAAGGCAATGCACTGCGTCAGACTGCGAAGGTTGTCCACCGCTTGGTATCCCAAGATGCGCTCGATGCTGGGGCTCACAAACAGCACTTCGGTATCGGCATCCAGGAGCACGATGATGTCGTCGGCATGCTGAAGCATCGCGTGCATGCGCTGTTCTTCGGAGCGGAGATGCCGTTCGGCGGACCGCAGCGCCGAGACATCGACGGTCATCATCACGCCACACACCACAGCACCCTGCGCATCACGCAATGGCGCCAACGAGCGCACAACTTCGACGTAGGAGTTGTCGCGACAGATCGCACCGCCTTCGAGCGCTTCCACCGACATTCCCTGGAACACTCTCCGCTGCAATGCCGCAACATCGGCGAACGCGTCGTCCGGAATGGTGGGATCCGGCGATCCCACCACGCTGCCCGCAGCCCATCCGGTCATCGCCTCGTATGCGGGGTTCCAAACCAGCACGGTTCCGTCAAAGTCAAACGTTGCGATGGCAACGGGAGCAGTAGCGATGATCGCCGCGAGCGCTTCGGTGCTTTCGACCAACGCCGCATTGAGCGCACCGACAAGTTCGAGGTTGCGCTCGGCATCGGTGATGTCCCGGGCAACGATGATCCCGAACCGCCCAGACTCGGTCGCAAGCTGATGAGCCCGAACCGACATCGTGCGCGCCACACCATCAGGATGGACCATCCGCGCAGAAACCGGGCCGAATTGCGTATCCGGCTTTTGGATCGCCGCGACCAACTCGTCCCAATCCTGCGGCGCAAACCCGAGGTCCACCCCATGCTGAGGAGTAGTGGGCAGATCCGCGCTGGACGGAGCTGCACTCGACCAAACGATTGTGCCGTCGGCATCGGTGAAGATCACGAGGTCGTGCTCTGAGCCCAGTACCGGACCCAGCGCCGCGACCAGGGCACCCACCGTGCTCGCGACATCGACCCGCTCCGTGCCCGCGGCATCGACGCGCACCGCACCCGGGGCATCGATGCGCGTGGATGGATCGAGTTCAAACGACATGACGGTCAGTCTCGCATCTCACGCGGGCCCAACGTGGGCACTTGATGGCGCTACGCGCGCAATGCGTGGTGTTTCGCAAGCCCCCATGCCAGTTGCATTGGACCGAGCTCCGGGTCGCCGAGTTCTGCAAGTGTGCGCGGCGCCAACCCGTAGACATCATGCGGTGCATGGGCAACGTCGAACGGGTCTCGGACGATCCCAGGAACCGCCGCGCGCTGAAGCGCATCCGTTGGAGTCATTGCCGCGCGGCGGACGATTTCGAGCGGGGTTTCGCGCTGTGCCGCCGCGGGGAGCGCGAAGAGCTCACAGAGACGTGCATCAACTTCAATCACGACTGCCGGCGTTGCTTGCACAATGGTGCGCAAGCATTCATCGCGCTGTTCGGCAGTGGCTCGACCCCAAGCATCCAATACGCGGGTCGCGCCGTCCAGGAGAGACCCCGGCAACGCGGCAACGACCCGAGCCCGCACGATGGCACCGATGACCGCAAGCCGCTCTTCGGGATCTTCCGGAAGCCGTTCGGGGAGAGTCGGCAGCTCGTTCACTGCACAAACTGGTCGCTCGCAACCTCGCGCTCGCCGGCAACGATTGCATCGATGGTTCGCTGAACAACCACTTCGGGATCCAATCCCGTTGGCAGCACTGGCGCCTGGCCGCAAATCGCTCGGTGTGCCAACCCGGTTTCGGTGTGCGGCGGGCGAACGTCGATGACCTGGATGCGATCGCGGCGCAGTTCCCGAGCGAGCGCACGGCTCGCACTGGTGAGCGCAGCTTTCGACGCGCTGTAGGCCGTCATGCCAGCGACCGGGTTCTCGGCAACGACTGCGCTGATGTTCGCGACGAATCCACCACGCGCCGACGCACGCAACAGTGGAATCGCGGCACGCGTGACCCGTAACGGAGCGAAGAAGTTCGTCTCGAACAGCTCCGTAAGCGTTGCGTCATCGAGCTCCTCGAGTGGGCCGAACGCAACAACGCCGAGCGCATGCACGACTCCGTCGAGACCGCCGCGCTCTGCTGCAGCGGCAACAACCTGTGTTGCGGTAGCCGGATCCCGAAGATCGGCAACCACAGTCGTGAGTGATGGATGAGCGAGTTGCGCCAATGCCTCGGCGTTGCGTCCCGTCGCGGTAACGAGCGCTCCGCGCGCCACGAGTTCGCGGGTGATGCCTTGTCCGAATACGCCAGTTGCGCCAGTGACAAGCACGCGTGCGCCGGTGAGATCAACGGCGCTCATCAGCGAAGTCCTACGGCGTCCGCGACCGATTCGAACGTCCCGGCCAGTCCGATCACGAACGGACCGAACTCGGCGAAGCGTGCGGATGCTTCATCGAAGCGCATCTCGTACACAATTTCTTTGATCGCTACAGGGTCGTCGGCGAAGAGGGTGACGCCCCACTCCCAATCGTCGAGACCAGTGGACCCCGTGATGAGTTGCGTGACCCGACCGGCGTATTGGCGACCAACGCGACCGTGTCCCAGCATGAGTGCCTTGCGCTCATCGAACGGCAATGTGAACCAGTTCGCGTCACCATCGCGGCGCTTGGACATCGGGTAAAAGCACACCACGCGCTTGTTCGGCAGCGTCGGATGTACGCGCGCTTCGCGGTAGTGCACAATCCGTTCGTTCCACGCATCGAGACGCGTTTGCAGTTCGTCGCCGGACAACCCTTCTTCGGCCATCAGGCGCGCGCGTTCATCGTCTTCGGTTGCGCTGTACTCCGAATGCTCCGTGAGCGACACGTACGACCACGTGCACTGGATAGGCAGCTCCAGGAGCTCTTGTTGGAACCGCTGCAACCGAGCAAGGTCTGGACCGACTGCCATGACGCCAAAGTCGGCCTTGTTTCCAAGCACTGCAAACGGCAAGGCTTGATGGCCGTCCGCAATGAGCTTGGCGCCGAGATCTGCAAACGTGTCGCGTACCCCCGCACTATCGAGATCTCGGTCCACCGTGAAAAACAGGTGCAGCACACCCCAGCCAGAAGATGCAACGACAGGTTCCATAACGCGCAGGCTAGGCGCGCATTGCCCGGCAATGCCGAGTCCGTGCTCATTGCTCCGCTCGCTACTCACCGGGATACCCGGCTCGCCACCGCTCGGCTCCGTGCCCATTGCTCCGCTCGCTACTCACCGGGATACCCGGCTCGCCACCGCTCGACTCCGTACTCATTGCTTCGCTCGCTACTCACCGGGATACCCGGCTCGCCACCGCTCGGCTCCGCTGGACCAACGGTCCCCGAAACGCGAAACGCCCCGGCCAAAGGCCGGGGCGTTTACATACATTAGGCCGGACTTAGAAGTCCATGTTGCATTGCTCCGCTCGCTACTCGCCGGGATACCCGGCTCGCGGCCGCTCGGCTCCGCGCTTATGGCTCCGCTCGCTACTCGCCGGGATACCCGGCTCGCGGCCGCTCGGCTCCGCTGGACTTAAAAGTCCATGCCCCCCATGCCACCCATGTCGGGAGCAGCAGGAGCGGACTTGTCTTCCGGCTTGTCCGCGATGACTGCTTCGGTCGTGAGGAACAGTGCCGCAATCGACGAAGCGTTCTGCAAAGCAGAGCGCGTCACCTTCGCTGCGTCGATAACCCCAGTCTTGAAGAGGTCTTCGTACTCACCCGTTGCCGCGTTAAGGCCATTCGCACCCTTCAGGCTGCGAACCTTCTCAACAATGACGCCACCTTCGAGACCGGCGTTGAGCGCGATCTGCTTCAGCGGCTCTTCGAGCGAACGAGCAACCATGCGCGCCCCGGTGGCTTCATCACCGGTAAGCGTTTCGGCCAGCTCGAGGGTCTTGGCCTGTGCACGCAGCAGTGCAACACCGCCGCCCGGCACAACACCCTCTTCGACAGCAGCCTTGGTGGTCTGCACTGCATCTTCGATGCGGTGCTTCTTCTCTTTGAGTTCCACTTCGGTTGCTGCACCGACCTTGATGATCGCCACACCACCGGACAACTTCGCAAGACGCTCCTGGAGCTTCTCGCGGTCGTAGTCAGAGTCGGTGTTGTCGATCTCGGCGCGGATCTGGTTGATCCGGCCCTGCACGTCGGACTTGGTGCCAGCGCCTTCGACGATCGTGGTTTCGTCCTTGGTCACCACGACCTTGCGAGCACGTCCGAGAAGTTCGAGGCCCGCGCTTTCGAGCTTGAGACCAATTTCTTCAGAAATGACCTGACCACCGGTGAGGATGGCCATGTCCTGAAGCATTGCCTTCCGACGCTCACCAAAGCCCGGGGCCTTGATGGCAACGCTCTTGAACGTGCCGCGAATCTTGTTCACGACCAACGTTGCGAGCGCTTCGCCTTCAACGTCCTCCGCAATGATGCAAAGCGGACGGCCGCCCTGCATAACCTTCTCGAGCAACGGCAGCATGTCCTTCACGGCGCTGATCTTCGAGCTGACGAACACGATGTACGGGTCGTCGAGCACGGCTTCCATACGCTCGGGGTCGGTCACGAAGTAGGGCGAGATGTAGCCCTTGTCGAAACGCATACCTTCGACGAGGTCGAGTTCCATACCAAAGGTCTGGCTCTCTTCAACGGTGATGACGCCGTCCTTGCCAACCTTGCCGAGTGCTTCGGCGATGAGCGATCCGATTTCTTTGTCGGCAGCCGAAATAGCTGCGACGTTCGCAATGGCGGTCGCGTCTTGGTCGACCTTCTTGCTTTGCGAACGAATCGACTCAACGGCAGTCTCGACTGCGGCTTCGATGCCCTTCTTGAGCACCATCGGGTTCGCACCGGCTGCGACGTTGCGCAGACCTTCACGCACCATGGCCCAAGCGAGCACAGTTGCCGTCGTCGTGCCGTCACCGGCAACATCGTCGGTCTTCTTGGCGACTTCTTTGACGAGTTCCGCACCGATCTTCTCGTACGGGTCCTCGAGGTCGATTTCCTTTGCGATGGAAACACCGTCGTTCGTAATTGTGGGAGCGCCCCACTTCTTGTCGAGTACGACGTTGCGGCCTTTGGGGCCAAGGGTGACGCGCACTGCGTCCGCCAGCTTGTTCATGCCAGCTTCGAGTGAGCGTCGGGCTTGCTCTGCGAAAGCGATCTGCTTCGGCATCGGTTCCTCCTGACAGCCTCAGTGCTGTCGACGTGGGGTGTGACCGTGGAATTAGCACTCGGGGATCCCGAGTGCCAGGAGAGTTTGGCACTCTCGGGGGCAGAGTGCCAGTCGGAATTACAAAATCTTTCCGCCTCTCGAGCGCTCGCTCCGGGGTGCAGCCCGCTCCGGCACTACCCTGCCCGGTAAAGGAGGGCAGATGGCCGACATGCATGACGCCACCGAGGAGTACCTCGAGGCAATCCTCGAAATCGAAGAAGAGGGGGTTGTGCCCATGCGGGCCCGGCTCGTCGAGCGCCTCGGCCTCTCCCCTGCGGCCGTCTCCGAACAAGTTGGCCGCCTTGTCGAGAATGGCTACACCGAACTGCGCGCGGATCGGAGTCTCGCGCTCACCGACAAGGGACGGACGCTGGCGGTATCGGTAGTGCGCCGTCATCGGTTGGCCGAGCGACTCCTCGTTGACGTCATTGGCCTCGAATGGGAGAAAGTCCACCGCGAGGCTGACCGTTGGGAACACGCGATCTCGGCCGATGTCGAAGAAAAGCTCGTCGAGCTCCTCGGCGATCCGGCGACGTGTCCCCACGGCAACCCGATCCCCGGCACACAACGGGAACGTCCCTACGGAACGACGTTGGCTCTCAACGCGACTACGTCGGGGACCTTTCACGTTGCGCGCGTCAGCGAAAAGCTTGAGATCGACGACGCTGCAATGCACGTCCTCGGTACCGCCGGTGTTATCCCCGATACTGAGGTCGAAGTCTTGGAGCTCCAAGGTGAGGGCGTGCAGGTTCGAAACAACCGCGGGACGACAACAATCCCGAACGAAATTGCCTCACTCGTGTTCGTGACTGCTCACGCCTAAGCGCGAGCTGTCACGAAGCGCTACTAACCGTTTGCGCCGGCGTACACGATCATTTCAGTGCCGAGGCCGATGGCAAACCCAAGTACCAAACACGCTCCCAACAACAGCCACTGGCGGTTCTTGAGAACCGTGCGTCCCATCTCGTAGATCACGTAGAGGACCGAGCCGGTTGCCAAACCGAGCACTGCAACTTCGAAGGTTTCGTTCACCCACACCTGGCCGATCAGCGTCCCGAAAAACACGGGGAGCCCGCCGATTGCTGCAAGCAGGAGCAAAAACGGCCACGAACCGCGCTCGTTTGCTGCGGTCATCGGACCAACTATCCCGAAGCCTTCTGTCGCATTGTGCAGCGCAAAACCGATGATCAAGAGCATGGCGAGCGAGTACTTACCCGTTGCGGACGATTGCCCGATCGCCAACCCTTCGGCAAGGTTGTGCAGTCCGATTCCAATGGCAATCATGATTGCGAGACGCTGCGCAACCGAAAGCGTTGATTGCATCGATCGCAACTCCGCGGTGGTCGCGGCCCCCGGCCCGGCTTTGCGCATGGCGTTGGCGGACCTGCGCATCGAGGTCCCGTAGGCAAACAAGGCTGCGAACGAACCCACCAAACCGACCACGAACAACGAGGCCCGCAGTGCACTTGCGCCCGCTTCGATGCCTTCCACCGAGTATTCAAAAAACTCGTACGCCAGAAAGATCAAGATGCCTGAGGCGACCCCACTGAGAGCAGTGCGCCACGCGCGTGAGAGATTCCTGAGCCGACCGACGGGAATCCCAAGCAGAATCGTGACTCCCGCAATGAGCCCGAGTAGCGCAGTCTGAAGGCCAGACATAGTTCTCCTTTGACGATGGCGATCTTGTTACTTAGGTTCACCTTACCTAAGTAACCGGTGCCGCACAACTCTTGCCTCCCTGCCGAGGGCTAAACCCGCTGAGAGGAATCCAACCGCCTGGGGGCCCGCCCGTGGGCCCGCCCGTGATGCACCACGCCCGCCACCGCGGCTCGAACGCTCGACATTGCCCCGGGGAGGAGCGCCACGACGCCAATCATCAACAAGGCGACCAAGACCCACCAGCCCTGCGCACGCGGTCGGGAAAACGCGACCGAGACCGCACGCGCGGATTCCGAGCCGGCCACCAATGAGAGGGGTTCCTGCTTCGGGAATGCCACTGCGTCGACACTGCGCGACGCCGACACACTCGGCGACGGATCCGCGGTTGGGTGAGCGGACGCCAGAGCCGCGGTTACGCGCCGATCGAGCAGCGTCGCCGAAGTGCTGGTGCTCGAGCTCATCACGCAACGCTCGACACATTCGACACCGTTCAGACCGATAAACCGATCGATCGGTGCACTCGCACGCTGAGTGGGTGCACTAGCAGGCTCGCGAGTGGCGCTGAGTTCCCATGCAACATTCGCCTGCACACATGGCAACGCAGTTGTAGCCGGAACGTTCACAATGACGCTGGCGGGTGCCCCGACAATCGGCTGGATCGAGCAACCATTGTTTGCACTCCAAGCAATATCGATGATCGTTGCGCTTGGTCGAACCACCGGGGTTTCACTGTTTGCTCGACGCGGCAACGCAACCTCGGGCAATGCGAGCACAACTCCTGACGTAATCGACGATTGCGGTTCGCGCATTTCTAGCTGCGCAGGAACGATTGCGTTCCCGGATTCGGGCTCAGGCATGCGTACCGAGAACTGCGGCATCTGCACCTGCGTTACCCAACGTTCGTCACAATGTGCGATCCAGCGAATGGGTGTGGGATCGCTGCCCTTCGTGTACCACGAGTACGTGCGTTGCAGCGCCGGATGTGCACGCTCGGTAACGTCGAGTCGCGCCGCGCCCGCCGGCTCCGCAAACTCTGGTTCTGTGCCGTCGCAGCGTTCGGGGATGTCGCCCCAGGCGAGATGGGCGGGATGCAAGCCGGGGAGACCGCCACTGGGCGGGGCACACGACGCGCCACACAAGACATCGGCGGGTAACGCAACGGGCATTGCGCCTGCGGCAACTCGACTGCCGAGCGGCACGCTGAGTACGACGAGAAACAACGCAGTCACACACTGCGAACGTATACGTGGTTTGCGCATCCTCCCCGGCATCACGACAACCGATCAGAGGCGTTGGCGTCGACCGAAGAAGATGAACGCAACAACCGCGACGATTGCAACCACGGCCATGATCAGCCCCAAGCCGGCCAGACGCACTCGTTGATCGCGATCCCGGTTCATCAGCGACGAACTGGATTTTGATGCGGCAATCGGTGTTGCGGAACCAGTCTGGTCCTCGAAGAACAAGTTCCGGGCACGCGGCGAGTCGTCAGCGAGCAACATGCTGTCGATGTTGGATTTCATCCACTGCTGTAGCGCAGTTCGTGTCGGCGCCTGATCGTACGCGCACGGGTATGTCGCGCATGCCGGGCGCGATTCCCACGGCACGCCAGGTGCGCCATTGCCGCTGCTGGCGGAGCCGCTTCCGTTGCCACCACCGTTCGAACCACCAGTACCGGAACCACCACCAGTACCGGAACCACCACCAGTACCGGAACCACCACCAGTACCGGAACCA
>JBMOIW010000047.1:0-14949 GCA_049317145.1 Acidimicrobiia bacterium | reverse complement strand
GCCGGCAACCGCTGCACACTCAAACAACAACGGATCGTCGCTGGCAGGCCGTCCCATGGAAGTGATCTCCAACCCAACGGCAGCAAATGCCTCCAGAATCCCGATCGGCTTGCATTCGCGCACGAGATGGCGATCACGGATGCCGGACCGCTCAAGATCAGAACGCAGCATCGTTTCGAGTGCTCCGCCGACGAGTGGCATGGCGATCTCGACGCGACTGCGCACGGCAAGCCCCAGTGCGGTCTGGCTGTGGTGGGAGATCCCGCGATGGCGCACGCGCGGGTCGGCCCCGCTGGCACGCAAACCCGCAATGGGTCGACCACCGAGTGCCGCCGCTGCGTCGAGCACCTGCGCAACCTCCATGCCGCTAAAGCCGAGTCGCGTATTCGTTCCGACAATGCCTGGACCCATCGCGACAATCGCGACGTCCGCGTTGGCGGCATGGCGAGCAACCGCCAGTGCGGAATACACCGAAACGGCCTCGTATTCGCCCCCAAATGCATGGCCAAACGTGATCGTGGTGTCGAGCAGTGCCCGAGTTCGCAGTTCGGCGACGAGATCGGAGAGCACGAGTGGCAGTCCCGCACCGTCGGTCATGACATAGGCAATGCGAGCATCGGGGCGGGCGCGTCGAATCGCTACGGCCGCAGCCGGAACCTGACTGTGTAGCGCAAGTGCTACGACCGGGAGGCCATCGATGCCCGTGACGTCGGCCAATGCCGCGTCAAGTTCTTCGGTGCTGCCGACGTCGGCCTGAAGGCTTGTATATCGCGCCTTGATGATGTGCCCCGGCCCTTTCGATTCCCAGTGTTTGCGACTGAGATTCCAGTGCACGACGTGCCAACCGCCGGTACCGAGTCCAAGATCTACTGCGGTGGTGTTGACCACGACGGCATCTCCGGGAGCGACATCGCCAGTGAGCTCGGTCAGCACATAGGCCTTTTCGGGTCCGGTGCCGAGGTCGACGCTCACCCGTTGGAGCCCGGGGCGGGCGACCAGCACTTCGGTTACGGTGCCAGTGCGAAAGGCCGGCATTACAACGAGGCGATGAGCCGTTCGACGCGCTCATCCTTGAACTTAAACGGATCCTTGCATAGCACGGTGCGCTGCGCTTGATCGTTGAGCTTGAGGTGCACCCAGTCCACGGTGTAATCGCGCTTACGTTCTTTGGCACGCGCAATAAACGCTCCGCGCAGACGCGCCCGAGTCGTTTGCGGCGGAACGGTCATCGCTTCATCGATGACGGCATCGTCGGCCATCCGTTCGGCGCGCCCGTTGCGTTCGAGCAAATAGAACAAGGAGCGTGACCGCGTGACGTCGTGATACGCGAGGTCCATCTGGGAGATGCGCGGGTGGGTCATGGCGAGGTCGTGTTTGGCGCGGTACGCCTCGAGGAGGTGGTACTTGATCACCCAGTCCACCTCGCGATCCAGCGAGAGTGGATCACGTTCGAGGCCCTCCATACAGTGTTGCCACATTTCCAGGGCAAGTTGTTCTTGCGGGCCCAAGCCGCGGCGCTTGGCAAACCGAAGCGCACGCGTGAGGTACTCGGACTGGATGTCGAGCGCGGAAAGTTCGCGCCCGTTGGCAAGACGGACCGTGCGCTGGCACGTGATGTCGTGGCTGATTTCTCGAATCGCTCGAATTGGATTTTCGAGGGTGAAATCTCGCCATGGGCTCGGATCTTCTTCGAGCATGCGCAACACAATCGCAGTGACACCCACTTTAAGAAATGTCGTGTACTCGCTCATGTTGGAGTCGCCCACAATGACGTGGAGCCGACGGAAACGCTCAGCATCGGCGTGGGGTTCGTCGCGCGTGTTGATGATTGGCCGCGAGCGAGTCGTTGCGGAAGACACGCCTTCCCAAATGTGTTCGGCGCGTTGGGCAATGCAGTACATCGCTCCACGCGCGGTTTGTAGCACTTTTCCAGCACCGGCATAGATTTGGCGCGTTACCAAGAACGGGATGAGGACGTCGGTGAACTTGGCGAAGTCACCTTCGCGCTCGACGAGATAGTTCTCATGACAACCATACGAGTTGCCCGCAGAGTCGGTGTTGTTCTTGAACAAATAGACGTCACCGCGAATCCCCTCTTCTCGCAGGCGCACTTCGGCGGATTTCACGAGGCTTTCGAGGATGCGTTCACCGGCGCGGTCGTGGACGACAACATCGAGGATTGCGTCGCATTCGGGAGTCGCGTATTCGGGATGGCTGCCAACATCGAGGTACAAGCGAGCGCCGTTCTCGAGGAAAACATTCGAGGATCGGCCCCACGAGACCACTCGCCGAAACAAATAACGCGCCACCTCATCGGGGCTTAGGCGACGTTGTCCCCGCAGCATGCAGGTCACGCCATATTCATTCTCGAGTCCAAAGATGCGCCGCTCCATTTCGGGAGACGCTAGTGCCACCCGGGCCGGCGGAGGTGCCGCGTTCTTGGGTTTGGGGCATATCTGAGCTTTTGGACAAGGCATCTCACTCATGTCGGCGGGCGCGTCTCTCCCATTGGGACGCGTCGACCCGCGGGTATGACCGCCACCCCTTACGGGAGCGGTGGTGATCGTGGACACCCGGGGTCGTCGTTAGCAAGAAAGCGTCGTTGTTCGGTGGGCGGAGCGCATCAGGGAGCACGATGTGTGCTGCATGCATCGCCCAGAAGTTCACTCTCGGATGCACGCAATTCTTTGACGTGGCTCGTACGCAGCGCACCACCTCTACCGAGCCCGGCGTGATGTACGTCCAGCGCGCCCGGCGCGAGGATCTCTACGCCGAAGGTATCTGCGCACCGATTGACGTAGATCCCAATCCTGACTCGGTCCACAAACGCTTCGCCGACTGGGTCGGCAAACGCTTCGCCGATCGCGGATGCGCTGACGCGCCCGGTTTAGCTCAACAGGCCGTCGAGCTCGGCACCTTTGATGCGACGAAATGCCCGGCGCGGTTTTGCCCGCTCAAGCACGGCAACTTCAAGTTGTGCGCTAGTGAGTGCGTCGCCATCTTCGGGGGCGAGTGCCGACGCTCCAAGCTTCGTAGCCGCCGCCAGGGACAGCCCAGCTTCGTAGCGAGTCTTGAGGGATTCACCGATTTGTTCGGCCTGCCCGCCGAGCACGGTGTAGTTGTTTTCGTCCATCACCGTGCCGTCGTAGAGGATATGGAATAGCTCGTTGGGAGCGCCATCCTCGGTGCCCACTTGGGCGACCAAAATCTCGACTTCGTACGGCTTCATCTCATGGGTGAAGACCTGCCCGAGCGCCTGCGCGTACGAGTTGGCAAGCGAGTTCGCGGTCACGTCTTCGCGCGAGTATTGGAATCCCTTGACGTCGGCGAGACGAACACCCGCGACTTTGAGCATCTGAAACTCGTTGTACTTTCCTACTCCGGCGAACGCAATTCGGTCGTAGATCTCGGAAATCTTGAACAGCGTACGCGAAGGGTTTTCGGCGACAATCACGATCCCACTGTCGTATTCGAGCGCCACGAGACTGCGGCCGCGTGCGATTCCTTTTCGGGCGTAATCCGCCCGATCCTTCATGACCTGTTCGGGGGAAACGTAAAACGGCATCGTCATGCGGATGCGCCTCCTTCGTTACCGCCGCGCTCGGGGCCCCCCAGCAGTGCTTGGGAGCGTTGCGCGACATCGGCGTCTTCCATGGCGAGATACCCGTCGCCCGTGATGACGGCCACGCTCGGATAGATGTGGCGCACCAGGTCCGGTCCTCCCGTCGCGGCATCCTCGTCGGCTGCCGCGAACAAGGAGCGGATGGCGAGCCCAACCGCGTCGTCTTTGCTCAGCCCGTCGCGCCAACCGGCCTTGATCCAGTTGCGGGCGTGCACACTGCCCGAACCGTTGGCTTGGAAGTCGAACTCTTCGTACTTTCCGCCGGCAGCGTCATAACTAAAGACGCGACCTTGGTTGCGACGATGGTCGTAACCGGCAAAGAGCGGGACCACAACAAAGCCCTGCATTGCTGCGGGGAGGTTGGCGCGCACCAAGCCGGCGAGCTGATTGGCTTTCCCTTCCAGAGAAAGGGGTTCGCCTTCAATCTTTTCGTAGTGCTCAAGGTTGACCTGAAACAGCTTCACCATTTCCATGGCCAAGCCCGCCGAGCCAGCAATTGCCACACCCGACCAATCATCGGCCGGCATGACCTTGTCCATCCGGCGACTCGCTATGGAGTACCCGGCAGTGGCCCGACGGTCCCCCGCCATCACCACACCGTCTGCGAATCGGATAGCAACAACGGTGGTTCCGTGGGGATGGTCGATACCCGGTGCGGCGTTCATTGCCGGCATGGGCAACAGGTGTGGTGCGATTGCGCGCAGTACCGCAGTGAAGTTCGGACCGGGGTCCGGAATGTGGAGAGGCAACGATTCGGTGTCCATTGGCGGGGCAGCCTATCGGTGCGCGCTACTCGAGACAGGCATACAAGGATGCGTGGGCGAGCCGGACACGTGGTCGGCGCGCCGGTCGGACTACTGACCGCCCTTTTGGACGTAGTTGCGAACGAATTCCTCGGCGTTTTCCTCAAGCACCGTGTCGATTTCGTCCAAGAGATCGTCGAGACCCTCTTTGATCTTTTCGCCCTGTGTCGATGGCGCGTCGGTTTCGACGACCTCTTCGGTCGTTTCTTTCGGGGCTGGTTTTTGCTTACGCTCACGCTCAGGCATTAGCTCCTCCTGGATTCACGATGGCCACACGCTAGCGAAGCGTGCGAGGGGTGCGGGACCGCGGCGGAAAACCCCGGGTTAGGCCCCGAGTTCCTGGACAAGATCCTTAGGGGTGCGGCTGCGGTTGAGCAGCGCTTCCACCATGGCTTTCGTGCCTCGGGTCGGCTCCAGCATGGGGATGCGTCGGAGTGGGTCAGATCCCACGTCGAGCACGATGCTGTCCCAATTGGCGGCAATGACGGACTCGGGCCAGCGAGCCAGACACGAGCCCCGAAAATACGCACGCGTATTTTCGGGGGGATTCGTCATCGCACGTTGTACTTCGTCTTCGCTGACGATGCGTTCGATGTTTCCGCTGCGCACGAGCTTTTCGTACAACGACTTTTCGGGGCGAACATCATGGTATTGCAAGTCGATCAACGAAAGCTTGGGATCGTTCCAGGCGAGCCCATCGCGTTCGACGAACCCGTGCATGATGCGATGCTTGGTGACCCAGTCGAGCTTGCCGTCGAGCGCAGAGAAATCCCCGGTTCGTGCCGCAGTCTCGAGGTCGGTCAAGACCTCTTCCCAGCGGCGCAGCACGTCCCGACCCACTACGTCGCCGCCCGAGAACTCGAGCCCGTATTCGTCGGCGAACTTCTTCGCCCGATCGAGGAACTCCCACTGCAGCTCGACCGCAGTCATGCGCGTGCCGTCACCGGCGAGCTCCAACGTGGCGCGCAGCGTGGGATCGTGCGAAATGGACCGGATGGCCTTGACTGGAGACACCAAACTGACGTCTTTAGTAAGCACTCCGGCTTCGATCATGCCCAGGATGATGGCGGTTGTCCCAACCTTGAGGAAGGTTGCTACTTCGCACAGGTTTGCGTCGCCCACAATGACGTGCAGGCGCCGATAGCGCGCCGGATCGGCATGCGGTTCGTCGCGGGTGTTGATGATCGGACGCTTTAACGTGGTTTCGAGGCCCACTTCTTCTTCGAAGAAATCTGCACGTTGCGTGATCTGAAAGCCACGGTGCCCCGAGCCGTTTTCGCCACCGACCTTTCCCGCACCGGTGAAGATCTGGCGCGTGATGAACCAGGGAATCAGATTGCGTACCAAGGTTCCGAACGGCGTTTGCCGGTCGATCAAATAGTTCTCGTGCGTTCCGTACGAGTTGCCTTTGCCGTCGGAATTGTTCTTGTAGACGATGATTTGCTGTTCGGGTGGCAGGAGTCGACGCGCGGCTTGCATCGATCGAGCCAGAATGCGCTCCCCTGCTTTGTCGGCAACAACCACTTCGTATGCGTTGATGCACTCTGGAGTGGAGTACTCGGGATGCGCGTGATCCACGTAGTACCGGGCACCGTTCGTGAGCACCGTGTTGACGAGGTGCGTTTCGATTTCGGGCGGTTGCGCGCCAGTGATCGAAAACCCACGAGCGTCCTGCCCGGGTGATTCGTCCTCGAAGTCCCAACCCACCCTGCGCTGCTCGACGTACGCGTTGATGAGCATTGAGGAGGCGAGCACCGGGTTGGAGTCTGCGGCGCCTCGGAGCGAGACGCCGTACTCGGTTTCGATTCCGAAGATCTTGTGTACTGCCATTGTCGGCAGCCTACCGCTCAACGTGCGGGGCAGCCGGATGTTCCGCCGAGCGCGCTTGGGAGGACGCAATTGCAGCGTCCAGGATTGCGACAACGCGCTCAGTGCGCAGAATCCGTTGCTCACGGCGATCCGCAGAAGGATCGAGCAAGTTGGCGGCCGAATTGCCACTGGACATGATCTGGTGCCCTCGGTGTTGCACGGTGCGTTCACGCACGGCGCACAACACCGTCACGAGTTGCTCGGGACAACCTGCGAGCACAAACCCGCGTTCCGCGATACGCAGAAGCGCAAAGTAGCGTGGTTCATCCGCTTCGACCACCTGTTCAGCGAGTTCGCGGACTGCAGAGCGGCCGCTCTCGTAGCACGCCTCGCGCAAATCGGGGCGGTCGTTCCCCTGCTCGATGTGGCGCTCGCACAGGCGTTGTATGACCGAGAGCGCATTGGGGTCCCGTTGCGCGATGGCGAGATCCACGATCCGGCGGGGTGCGACGAGCGCGAACGCGTTCAACAGGGACATCCCGGACGGAAGATCCTCAAGTGCGTGGACCTCTTGTGTTTCGGGGTAGCGCGGATCCGAGAGCGGGAGCGCAAGGTCAATGCCCACTTCGGTAATGGTGAGGTTGTCCCAACTTGCTTGACGCACCGCATCCGGCCAGCCTGCGATGACCGTCGCTCGGAACTTCGCCCGGGTCCCATCGGGAGCGGTTTCGGCAATCGTGGGTTCGTGACGAGTGAGGCAGTCAATACGCCCTTTGGTGCGCAATGCCTCATAGGTAGAGCGTTCGGGTACGACACTGGAATACGAGAGTTCTTCGCCGGCAACGGCTCGGCGGATTTCCTCCGGTGGTGCTCCTTCGCCCGCGAGTCGTTCGGCGCGGCGCTCAAAGATGACCCGCTTGGTCGGCCAATCCAACACACCAAACAGGGTGTGCCATTCTTCGCGTCGGAGCGTGTCGAGGACGTTGCCCCAGCGTTGCAACACCGTTTTTGCGGCCGCGCCACCGCAATGTTCGACGCCATACCCATCCGCGTATGCATACGCGCGCTCGCAGTACTCGTACTGGATTTCGAGGGCGGTTCTTTGGGTGCCGTCCGCCATGGCCAGTTTCTTGTTGGGGTCGTTCGAAACCTGATGGAGCGCCTTCACTGGGTCAACCAGGCTGAGGTTTCCCGGAACAAAATCGTCTTCGATCATTGCCAGAACAATCGCCGTGGTTCCGATCTTGAGCAGCGTTGAGACGTCACACCGATTTGCATCACCGCAGAGCAGATGGATGCGGCGAAATCGATTGCGGTCAGCGAGGGGTTCATCTCGCAGGTTGAACATTGGACGATCCAAGGTCGATCGATTGCTCACGGTATCCGTCAGATATAGCGCGCGGGGGCTAAGCACAAAGCCGTACCCGCGCGTGTTTCGGCGGCGAACCATGCCACCCGAACCGGCAATCAATGGCCGAGTCGAAAGGAACGGCAGCAGCGCTCCGGCGTAGCGTTTCGGGTCCAACGCGGACGAGGCGCAATAGTTCTCGTGGGTGCCAAAGGTATTGCCGCTGAAGTCTGCGTTGTGTTTATAGAGATCGAGATCCGTGACTTCGAACTCGAGGTTCATCGTAGGAAGGGCCTTGCGCAGCGAGGCGATCGCCGACGCGAATAGGCGATCGCCGGCGCGATCCGCAGCGATGAGTTGCATCACGTCGAGACATTCCGGTGTGGCGTATTCCGGGTGGTTACCGGTGTCGCAGTAGATCAGACCACCGTTGGGCAGATGGTATCGATCGATACTGGAGCGGGCTTTCCACGCTCCACTCACGATACGAGCCGTCCGCAACAATTCTGGTGCGAGCTCTCCGAGCATCGAAATGCGAGAAACTCGCTCGCCACGCTCACTGCCGTACGCAGCAAACCCGTATTCGTTTTCCAGTCCCACGATCTTCTGGACTGCCATTTAGCGGCCTTCCAATTGGGGCGGGTTGGCGCGCGGTGGGAGCGGTGTGACCATTGCCTGCGTTCGCACGTATGCCTCGGATTGTCCAAGGAGTCGGGCCATGGCTCGTCGGCGTTGCCGTTCGGAATCTCGCACCGTTGGCCGCCCGGCTTCCGCGAGGAACTCCTCTCGCAAGACGGCGAGCGTGTCTGCGTGCGCAATTGGGTGGCCACTGAGCAGAGCTCCGCGCACGAACAGCTGCAGAATTTTTCCGCCAAGTCCTCGAGATTCCGACGTGCTCGCACCGTGCAATTGGGCCCGAAGCGAGTTCTGCAAGCCATTTGCAACTGCCCCGCCGAAGAGCTTTAGCTGCGACTCAGATGCCCCGGGACAACATCCGAGGAGCGCTCCTGCGAGTTCGATCGACATTGTGGTGTTGCGAAATCCTTGGGTTCGGTGGATCTCTTCAAGCGCAAGGCGAACCTTGAATTGGGATTCCGAGCACTTCGTCAGACGGAGCGTTTCGAGTTCCGAGCGGTTATACCGTTTGGGGTCTGCAGTGGTTACGAGGAGATCGTGGTTGGGATCGCTGGTCGTAAGGGTGATGGCGTCCCAACGAATTTCGGCGATGGCGTCGGCGTGTCTGCGCACTGTGTGGCCTCTCAGCGCGGCACGGGAGTCCGAGGGTGGGGTCAGCATGGGGACGAGCGGTTGTGCGCCGATCGGCACCAGGACATCAACCTTGTTGGCTGCCTCGAGCTTTTCAAACAGATTGCCGTGGGTGATTTCGCCCCATCGAAGATCGTATTGGCGCAAGATCGAATTGGTTAACCCGAGGTTGTCGCGTTGCGCGCGCCGTTCGAGAAGGTTTGCCTTCGTAGTCCAATCCAATAACCCGATTGTTTGCCGTCGATCGGTGGCCAGCATGGCGAGCACGGTGTGCCATCGATTGACAATGTCACGCGCCGTGTTGGGGTTCGCAAACAGCTCGTGGCCGCGATCTTCCACGTAGCGCGCCGCCAAGGTTGCGACTGCGTGCTGGTGTTCGAGCGCCGTCATGGCGCCTCCGTGGAGCAAACGCAGTGCCGGCCATTGGTCCGGGGCGGCGGAAGTGCGACGGAGAGCCTCGACCGGGTCCTCGTAGGTAAGTCGTTGAAACGGGACGCCATCTTCCAGCATTCCCAACACAATCGCCGTGGTCCCAACCTTTAAATAGTTGGCGACGTCACAGCGGTTTGCGTCGCCGCAGATGAGATGCAATCGACGAAATCGGGTGTTGTCTGCGAGTGCTTCGTCGCGCAGGTTTACGAGTGGCCGCACGTTCGTCGTGTCATGTGATGCAAGTTGTGTTATGTGGCGCGCTCGTGCGCTCACTTCGAAATGCGCGTCACCAAGGGGGCCAGTCACGATTGCTCCCGCACCCGTCAACACGATGCGCGATGCCAGAAATGAGCCGAACGGCGCAGCAATTTCATGCGGGAAAAGTGAGTGGTCGACGCAATAACTCTCATGGGTCCCAAACGTATGGCCGGCGGAATCCACATTGTTTTTCAACACCGTGCGCACGAATCGCGAATCGGTTGCGTTGGCCCGGGCGACCGCATCCGCCATGACGGCATCGCCCAGCTTGTGTTGGCGAATCAGCTCGAGCGGATCGCTGGACTCTGGGGTTGCGTACTCGGGGTGGTTGCCGAAGTCGTGGTACAAAAGCCCGCCGTTGGGCAACCAGCTCGTCGTGCGATCAGTATCGGGGCTCCACCCTCTGGCCACGGACCCCGCATGGACCAAGAGCCGTTCGACGAGCTTTTCGTGAACCTGATCGTCGACGATCTCGCTTACCGATCCGCCGGCATGACGCGCATGCAATGAGTATTCGGTTTCGAGGCCTACAAACTTTCGGATTGGCACAGCGGGGCAAAATACTCGAAATGCCCGGATCGGCTCCAGGGTCCGAAATTGCCGATCAGTTGCGTACCGTAATTGGTCCGCTACAAGTACTGCCCGGTTGCAACTCGCTCGATCTGTTTCCCGCCCTTTGCGCTCTCGCCCTCCGCCAGCAACGTGCGCACGTAGACGATGCGCTCGCCCTTCTTGCCGGAGATCTTTGCCCAATCATCTGGGTTCGTCGTGTTGGGCAAGTCCTCGTGTTCGCGGAACTCCTGTTTGATGGAATCCAGGAGATCCTGCGCGCAGATTCCGGGAGCACCGCCATCGATTTGGCGCTTAATCGAGAGCTTCTTGGAGCGGCGCACGATGTTTTCAATCATCGCCCCTGACGAGAAGTCTTTGAAGTACAGCACTTCCTTGTCGCCATTCTGGTACGTCACTTCAAGGAAGCGGTTCTCGTCGCCGGTGGAGTACATCGTGTCCACCGCCGTGTCGATCATGGCTGCGACCGCCACCTCGCGACTCGACGCCTTTTTCGTTTCGTCTTCTGCGAGTGGCAGATCAGCGGTGAGATACCGCGCAAAAATCTGCTTCGCGCTTTCGGGTGACGGACGCTCGATTTTGATCTTCACGTCGAGGCGGCCTGGACGCAAAATTGCTGGGTCGATGAGGTCTTCGCGGTTGGACGCGCCGATCACGATGACGTTGCGCAGGCTTTCGACGCCGTCGATTTCGGCGAGGAGCTGCGGCACGATCGTGCTCTCAATGTCGGACGAGATACCGGTTCCGCGCGTGCGGAACAGTGAGTCCATCTCGTCGAAGAACACAATCACCGGCACGCCCTCTTCGCTTTTCTCGCGAGCCCGCTCGAAGATCAAGCGAATTTGGCGTTCGGTCTCGCCCACGTACTTGTTTAAGAGTTCTGGGCCTTTGACGTTGAGGAAGTACGAGCGCGTGTTCGCATTACCAGTCTTTTCGGCCACGCGCTTTGCCAACGAGTTCGCAACTGCTTTGGCGATCAAGGTCTTCCCGCATCCGGGCGGGCCATACAACAAGATGCCTTTGGGCGGTTCAAGTCGGTGCTCTTTGAAAAGATCTCCGTACAGATATGGCAACTCGACGGCATCTTGGATTTGCTCGATCTGCGCGTCAAGCCCACCAACGTCTTCGTAGCCCACGTCAGGAACTTCTTCGAGCACAAGCTCCTCGACTTCGGGGCGCGGTATGCGTTCGACGAGTAATCCGGAACGTTGGTCCATCAGCAGGTGTTCGCCGGCGCGCATCTTGACACCCATGAGCGCGTCGGCGAGCTCGCACACGCGCTCTTCATCGGCGCGACCAACGACGAGTGCTCGCTTCCCGTCTTCGAGTACCTCTTTGAGCACAACGAGCTCGCCTTGCGCGTCGACCCCGCGAGCGAGCACCACATTGAGGCTCTCGTTCAACACCACTTCCATGCCGCGGTGGAGCGTGTCGAGATCAAGCTCGGGATGCACGGAAACGCGCATCTTGCGACCGCCGCTGTAGACGTCGACAGTGTTGTCTTCGTTGGCGCCCAAAAAAGTTCCGTAGGCCGACGGGGGCATGGTGAGTTTTTCGACTTCTTCGCGCAGCGCCGCAATGTGCTCGCGCGCTTCACGCAATGTCGCCGAGAGGCGCTCGTTTTGGGAGAGCGCTTGGGCGAGTTGTCCTTTGGTCTCGAGGAGGCGCTCTTCGAGGGTCCGGACGCGTTTGGGGGCGTCTTGTAGGCGCTTGCGGAGGGTGTCGACCTCTTCTTCGAGCGCGCTCACCTGAGCACGCAAAGCGTCGTCGGCGCCGCCGGCATTGCGTTCTTCAACCACGGATGTTCTCCCCCGTTGTGTTCAGCAGTTCTATCGGCACAACTGGAGGGACCTTACACCGGGAATTAGTGAGTTCCGGTTACGCCGCGATGCTGCGCCAGTTGCCGAACATTTCCTATGATGTTTGGGTACACGCCTCGTTTGTTCGATTGTCGAAGTGAAGGAGCAAGTTTCATGGGACTCAAGGTCTGGATCGACCAGGACCTCTGCACTGGTGACGGTCTGTGCGAAGAGATCGCTCCGGATGTCTTTGCCATGCTTGATGACGGTCTCGCCTATGTAAAAGAGGGCGACAAGATCTGTAACAACCCCGGTGGACCTGCAGGTTTGGCGAACATTCCCGCGGGGCGTGAAGAGGCCGTGGTCGAGGCGGCGGAAGAATGCCCCGGTGAATGCATTTTCATCGAGGCGGAATAGCTCGACCTCAACGTTGTTTGCATTCTCTTGGCGCCCCCGCTTTATCGGGGGCGCTTTGCTCTGCCTGGGGCGCTTTGCTTTCGAACTCATGGTCCGGTGAGCGGGCAAAAGAATGCCGGACTGCGCCAAACGACCCATTTGCGTAGGTCCGTGAATCTGCGCTCCACTTAGCCGCATCGCTCGCCGATATCACAGCAGTTGAGGAGGGCGTGCCGGCGTGAACTGGATTGACCTAGCCATCTTGGCCATCGTTCTGATCGCTGGAGCGCTCGGATACCGCGTGGGTCTCTTTACGCGAGCACTCTCCTGGCTTGGCCTGACCGGAGGGGTTCTGATCGGTATCGCCTGCCTCGGATCGGTCATGGCCCTCGCTCCCGATGCATCGCCTCGCTTTCGGGTCCTGATTGCTCTGGCATTCATTACCGGGATTGCCATCATCGGGCAAAGCATCGGGCTCGCGCTTGCCGCAATTGCCCACTCCAAGGCGCAAATGTCACGCCGAGGTCGCCGTGCCGACCAGGTGCTGGGTGCAATTGCCGGGGTCCTCGCGGTGCTGATTGCGGTCTGGTTGATAACGCCCTTGGCCCAACGCTCGGATTCGGCCGCGCCGCGCCAAGTGCGTGACTCCACGGTGGTCAAAGCACTCACGGACGTAGCCCCGGAGGCACCCAATGTTTTGCAGGAGGCCTCCGACAACATTCGCAAAACGCTCCCGGAGCTCATCGATCGTTCCCGCGTGCTCGATGCTGGACCGCCGCCATCGGGTGCACTCCCGCCGATAGCCGATGCACTCGCAACCGCCGCAACCGTCAAGGTGGAAGGCGAGGCGTGCGGACGTATCCAAGACGGCACGGGCTTTGTGGCCGAACCCGGATTGGTAGTGACCAATGCGCATGTGGTTGCCGGAGAGCGCACCACCAACGTCATTGACAGCAGCGGACGAACACACCGGGCCACGCTGGTCGCTTTTGACCCGGCGAGTGATCTTGCGGTGTTACGCGTCCCCACATTGGCGGCCACGGCGTTGACGCTGGTGGCCGCAAAAGTCGAGGCAACCGGCGTGGTGTACGGCTACCCGGGTGGCGGAGCACTCACGCGCCAACCGGCGCGCGTGGCCTCCATCGTGCAATCGAGTGGGAAAGACATCTACGGTCGACCGGCGAGCAACCGCCAAATCGTGATCATCGCTGCGAGTCTTGCTCCGGGTGACTCCGGTGGTCCGCTGGTCCTGCCCGACGGGAGTGTCGCCGGCGTTGCGTTTGCGGTGGATCCCGAACGATCGACCACCGCATTCGTGATCCCGGTCGACGCAGTGCGGGCTGTGCTTGCGGCGGTGTCGGAGGCGGCCGTGTCGGCCCAAGAGTGCACGACGGAATAGCGCCGAACACTATTCGCAGATTCGGCCACGCTGTTACTGCGGGGCGACCCCATCGGATGGTCCGTCCGTTGCACTGCTATCCCCTGCGGCGCTGTCCGCGTTCGGATCGCCGGCGTGCCGGTCTCTTGCGTGGGCATCGTCGATCTCGGGCGCATTCGGGGCAATGTCGTAGGCGGCTTCGCCGAGCAAACGCGCAACAGTCAAAAAGCCGGTGTGCGCAACCATGCGATGGTCGGGACGGACCGATAGCCCGTCAATGTGCCAACCGCGTTGCAGAACCTCGACGGTCTCAGCGAAACCGAAAGCGCTCGCTGCGAGCGCTTCGCGCAATTGCGCAGTCTGCAAAATCGTGGGCAGATATGCGAGCAGAATCCCGCCGGGGCGCAATGCCGTGACCGCATGGGGAACCACCTGCCACGGTTCGGGCAGATCCAACAAGATGCGATCCAAGTTGGTTTCGGCGATGCCTTCGTAAATGTCACGAACTTCGATACGCAGCGGAAGATCTGAGCCCAGAAACCCTTCGATGTTGCGTTGCGCGCGGATGGCAAAGTCATCACGGATCTCGTATCCGGTCACAAATCCCTCTGGTCCCACCGCGCGCAGCAAGGCCATGGTGAGTGCACCGGAGCCAACGCCGCTCTCTAAAATGCGCGCGCCCGGAGTGATGTCGGCCAACATCAAAATGGGGCCGATGTCTTTGGGATAAATCACCTGCGCGCCTCGTGGCATCTTGAGGATGTATTCCGCCAACGTTGGCCGCAGCGCAACAAACCGTTGGCCGCGGTTGGTCTGGATCCGCAGCCCCTCTTCGCAACCGATCAGATCGTCGTGTTGCAAGATCCCCGTGTGTGTGTGGAACGACGCGCCGGGTTGCAAGGTGATGAGGTGCTGTCGGCGTTTGTTGTCGATGAGGAGAACCCGGTCTCCGGGTTGAAACGGTCGGCTCATAGCGAGGACGCATTCTGCTCGGTTGGGCGGATCCGTGTCGGGGCCGGTGCTGATTGTGCGGCTGCTTGGATGCGACAGAACTGACAGATGTCGCTATGGGTGGGTGCCCCGCACTGGACGCATCGGCTGGGATCGGCCGGAGCGTTGCGGGCAAACGCCGCGCTTCCGCGGTGAAAAAAATGTCCGACGAACGCCGCCCGGGTACCCGGTGACTGGGTTTCGAGCGCAGTCAGTGCATCCTTGTAGCCCAGGTGCCGATTGCCTTCGGCCATCGGACATTCCTCGACGATGTATTC
>JBMOIW010000046.1:0-15389 GCA_049317145.1 Acidimicrobiia bacterium | reverse complement strand
CGAAGTGGTCCGCGTCCGCACAGTAAACGCGCTGAATGAACGCTCGCGCTTACACAGCCACGCGCGCAACGTGGTCGCATATCGCGCCAACCACGCGCGGCCAAAGCAGTTCGGGGAGATCGTGCGCCATTCCCGGCACTAACAGGAGCTCGGCATTCGGAATCGCGGCCGCAGTTCGTTCTCCACCACTCCAGTGAACCAGGGGGTCGGCGTCCCCGTGAATCACGAGCGTTGGCACCTGAACCCCGCCGAGTTCCTCAAAACGCGAACCGGAAGCAACAATCGCAAGCCCCTGTTGCCCAACACCTTCGGGGAAAAAACAGCGGTCATAGGCGAGCGCTGCGACTCGGCGAGCCCGTACTTCATCGAACAACCCGGGGCTTGCGATCATTTCGCTCACCGCGACCGAGTTTGCGATTGCCGCATCTCGACCGGGAGGCGGCGATGCCATGAGCGCAGCCAAAACCGCAGGATCCGCATATCCGACATCGAGGTCACCGGTCGTCGACATGATGGACGTGAGCGTCGCAACACGGCTCGGTGCTTGGATCGCCATCTGTTGCACGATCATGCCACCCATAGACACACCAAGGACGTGAGCACGCGAAATATTGCAGGCATCAAGCACACCAACGGCATCCGCGGCCATATCCGCAAGGGTGTACGGCGAAGTGATTGGTTCCCCCGCGAGGCCCCGAAGCACCTCACTCGGGATATCGAGATCGGCGGGAAACGGGACCTTGCTCGACAGTCCGACGTCACGATTGTCGAATCGGATGACGCAATAACCAGCGTCGATGAAGCGTTGGCAGAACGCCTCATCCCACGCAGTGAGTTGCGCTCCGAGACCGTGCACGAGGAGAACGGCTGGATTTGCCCGGTCCCCGAGGACCTCGAATTCAATTACGACATTTCCGACGAGTGTTTGCATGCCCGTTATTTTCGCATGCGCGCAACGGATAGCGAGACCAGGCTTCCCGGTGAGGAACCACAAACAGCTACCGCTCGAATGCACTTCCCAGATTGCGCAGTATCACGGCACGACAGGTGTCGAAGATTTTTCCCGGCACCATTACGTCATCGTTGTAGACGCTTACCAGTCGGGCCACCAGGTGTTGCGCCTGGTCGGACGACGGGCTGTAACCCTCGTCGACCAACACGGCAGCCGCCGCCGGTGCGCTGATTGCGCCGTCGCGCATCTCGTAGAACAACTCGTAGACCCGAGTCCGGAACGACACACCGAACACTGTGCGTTGATCGTCACGCTGCGCCGACACCAGTTGCAGTTCCGCCCGCAACACTGCGTTCGCAGTCCGGTGTTCGAACGTCTTCAAGAGATCGTCCCGCACCCGACGAATATCGCAATGCAACGCATACGCTCGATCGAGTTGCGACGCGTCCGGGAAGAGCGTCCCCAACCGTTGGTGCGCGTCGACTTCGGCAAGTATTCCCGCGTGAAACGCAGTGTGTACCCGCTCCATATCCTCCAACGCGGATACGGGATCACTTGCGCTCAGGATCGGCTGTGTCCTTCGCGGGTTCGAGCGCGCGTTGACCAGAATTTCATGCACACGCTCAGAATCGAAGAACATCTGACGGTACTTGGACGCAACGTGCCGAAACACACGGAGCGCATCACCAACACCGAGCGGTCCGCCCTCTCGAACAAACTGCACCGCAGCTTCGTCCAGTGCAAGCTGACCCTGCTGGAACATTGCGTGCAATGCAAACGCTCGGCGGACCCAGGTGCGCACCTCCTCCGCCGGGGATGGAGCACGATCATCCCTGTCACCGCTCAGCATTGCTCGATCAAGTTCTGCTGCAACCGAGATCGTCGCGATACGCGCAAACGTTGTGTCGCACGCAGCTCCAAACGCTGCAACCTCACAACGGATGATCGCTGCGGCATCGTTCCACGAGGCGACGTACCCGTCGGCAATCAGTGACGCCGCTGCTTGTTCTCGAGTCAATGCCAGTGCTGCGATGCTCGCTTGCAAGTGTTCAAGGCGAATCAGAATCGGGGGCATCGGTGTGGAGACATTCGGTATTGCGGACATATCCCGAGAATGCAATCAGCTCCACGACATCAGCGGCAACCCGAGCGTCGCACTCCACACCGTCGCACTCCACACCGTCGCACTCCACACCGTCGCACTCCACACCGTCGTCCGACAAGACATTAGGAATGCGACGAGGAATTGTGTGCAGGAGGAGCAGCTTCCGTTCGATACGTTTCGAGGAGCTCCTGCTCTCGACCGTGTCTCGGAAACCAAATCGAGGTGACCACCATCCCCACCACGATCGCAACGATCCCCACTCCATAGGCCCAATGCTGCCCGTCGAGGAACGCTTGGCGAGCCCCAGTGATGATTTGCTGTGCGTAGGCGGGGTAACGCTCAGCGATCGACTCCGCGCTTGCGTAGGACCGCTGCAACATGGTGACGACCTGGTCGGATACAGATTGATTTGCCTTCGCCTCGGCCGCACCGACCTGCGCAACAATCGACGCGCTATAGCCGGCGGTGAGAAAAGCGCCGAGCAGTGATTGCATGATCGCGCCCCCTAGATCACGCTCGATATCGGCCGTGCCCGACGCCATGCCGACACGTTCAACCGGAACGGAAGCAGTCAGGCTCTGCGATGCCGGCGTGCCGGCGATTCCAACGGCAACACCGACCAAGAGATATGCGACACCCACACCCCAGTAGGAGGCGCCGGCATCCCACATGACGAACATCCACATGAATGCAACCAACAGGAAGGAAAAGCCGATCAACAACGTGATGCGAGATCCGAAACGCAACGTAAGACGCGCCGAGAAGCGCGCCACCGCAACCATTGCCAGCGCCGCCGGAATTGTGGCGAACCCGGCTTCCAGTGCGGAATATCCCAAGACATTTTGCAGGTACTGCTGACCAATAAACATGCCACCCATCAGCGCGCCAAAGACGATGATGCCGGCAGCGGCCGCCACCCAAAACGTCGGTCGCGCCGCAACCCGCAGATCGTAGAGCGGCGATTTCGTTCGAAGCTGGCGTACAACAAACGCGATGCCCGACACGATTGCGATGGCGAACATCCAATACATCATCGTGCGCAGCGAGGGCTCGGTCACAATATTGATTCCATACGTAAGCGTGCCGACGAAGATCATCGAGAACAATCCCCCCGGGAAGTCGACGCGTTCGGTGGTCTCGTTGACGTGGTTCGGAACACATCGCAAGGTTGCCCAGGCAGCAACCAATGCCAAGGGAATCGAGATCACGAATACCGATCCCCACCAAAACCAGTTCACGAGCGCACCGGATGCCAGCGCGGCGCACGCCATCGCGGCACCACCGACGGCCGACCACAGCGCAATTGCCCGCACCCGGGACGGACCCGACCAACAGGCAGTGATCAACGCCAGCGTCGTGGGATACGCCATGCCTGCCGTGAGCCCACCAAGGACGCGGGCCACGATCAGTAACTCTGCGGAAGGGGCCCACGCCGCAAGCGCCGTTGTGGGAACCGAAAGCAGCATCCCCCAAAGCAGCATCTGTTTGCGCCCGTACCGATCGCCGATTGCACCAAAGAACAACACCGACGCCGCAAGTCCAAGGGAATACCCGACTGCGATTAGGTTGAGTTGCAGCTGACTCGCATCAAGGCTGCGCCCAATATCGGGTAGCGCAACGTTGACCACTGCAAGGTTCATATTGGCGACAACTGCAACGAGAATCAGCGTCGCAAGCACCCTGCCAGCACGCGCCGGCTGAGTATTGGTACCAGATTCCTCAAGGTTTGTTGACTGTACGTTGGTCACGATTCGATCCTATCGATAGCAAACTGACGCGCTGGTTGTGCGCCGGAGCTCGGCAGTGATTGACCCCTGAGGAACAACCCAATACGGTCACTTCTCCATGAGCCGTAGTACGCCTCGAGCCCCCCTCACCCCCGAGCCCTTCGCCCTCGCGTGTCCGATGTGCGGGACTCAGCCAATTTCGCAGGCGCGGCGCTTGTCGATCGTGCGCGGGCACCTGTTCACTGCGACCACCGGAACGACGTCGCTCATCGGGTGCCACCGATGCGTCGCACGCGCCGGCCGCAGGATTTTGCTCTCGAATGCGCTCCTCGGATGGTGGGCCATCCCGTGGGGGCTGCTCACTCCATTTACGTTGATCCAAAACGCGTTCCAGCTGCTCCGTTCCGGGCCGGGACCAATAGATGCGACGCTCCGCATGAGCGGGCTTGATCCAGACGACTGGCACGTCGATGAACGCGGGTTCACTCGCCGCGAATGGGACCTCCTGCGGATTGGCGCGTTTGCGCTGCGACGATTTGCCGATCGCTCTCAGCTTTCGGATGTAGTTCGCATCAGCGTCACGTGGTTAGTGGATCTTTCGGATGCACGGATTACGGAATCAGAAGCCCATGCCCTGTTGCGCGATGCACCCCAACACGGTGCAACGCCACACGCCGCAACCGTGGAATTCCGCGATGGGTTGCTCTGGGCGATCGCCAGTCTCGTACCCCAAGATCATCCACAGGATTTCCTCCGACCATTACGTGAGGTCGCGGCATGGTTGGTGTGTTCCCCTGAGGCGGTTCAGGCGGTACTGGAATGGCTCGCCGAGCAATGGATGATCGTTCCCGTGGCCGAAACCGAACTGCTGCAGGCATACACGATGCTGGGCGTGACCGCTTCCACACCGACGGAAGAGGTCCACAAGGTCTACAAGCGCCTGCTGCTGAGGATGCACCCAGACCGCGCCGTGCTCAATGGCATGTCGGTTGAAGACGCCACCCGCCAAACGCAACGAGTGATCGACGCCTACCAACTCGTCGTCCGGGCCAGTCGCTAAACAACCTCCCTTGCCGACAAATCCGCATGGCGCACCGGTTCCGCTGGCAAACTCATTGCCGTCCGAAAGGAACGCTCATGCAAACGGTCACTCGTCGCGGGGTAATTCTTGTCGTTCTGCTCACGCTAGGACTCGCTGCCTGTTCATCATCTACGTCCAAGTCCGACCCCAAGACAACAGCAGCAGGCACGACTTCGGTTTCGTGGAGTGATGGCAAGTCGACAAAGAGCCCAGCGTTCGCAGGAATTGGCACGAGCACGACGCACGCGACGCTGGTACTTGCGAGCTTCAAGCCGAGCAACGATGCGATCTTGCTGAACCCGGTCAATAGCGATTTCAAGGCTAACGACTGGCTGTTTTCGACAACCCTAAAAATTGCAAATGGCACGCTTGCCACTGGTACGTATTCCGGCGAGATGGTGACGCGCCCGTACCTGTACTTCTATGACTCAAGTCGAAATCAGACCTACAGCCAGTCACTCGGTGCTACGACGGACGCTGCGGTGACGTTCACTTCGGTTACCGATAAAGAGGCCAAAGGAACGCTGAAGCTGACAGATTCAAGCGCTGGCGCCTCACTCACAACATCGTTTACCGCAACGATTCGCAAGATCTGACGAGGCATCGATTCTGTCGGCTTGACCCCTTGCGGTCTGTGGGGGCCGTCAGTCGGATGCCGCAGCGGAGATCAGCGCAATAGCGCGCCGTTTCACCACCAATGCGGAAGCAGAAGCATCCCCTATCACCGAGCGAATTTGTTGATACTGACTTTGCTGTTCGGCTCCGCTACCCTCGAACCGTGACATCCGAATCGGTACTGCTGTACGACGGCGACTGCGGAATCTGTACGCGACTCATGCAGTGGACCACTCGCCACGCGCACAAGCCGTTTCACGCCCTCGACGCGAACACCCTCAGTTCGGCCGAGTTGGCGCAATGGCAACTCACCGAAGCAGAGGTCCGTACTGCCTCGTACTGGATCAATGCCGACGGACACGTGTTTCGTGGGAGCGCAGGAATTGCTCGGGTCCTTGGCATCTGCGGACAACCATGGGCTGCGGTGGGTTTTGCCATGCGGATCCCCGGCATCACTTGGATTGCCGCCGTTGGATATCGCATAGTGGCACGCAACCGTCACCGTTTTCCTGGCTCAACTTGCGAGCTCCCTACCCGGCCGATGGACGGCCGCGCATAACGAGAGGCGGAGCGCACTGCGCCCCGCCTCTCGAATATCGCACCCATTCTCACGGCGCTATGCCGCCCCGAACTACGCGAGTGCTTTGGCCTTCAGTTGCTCGTATTCGGCCTGCGTGATCGCGCCGGTGTCGAGCATTGCCTTCGCCTGGGCAATCTGATCTGCGGGACCCGACGCACCAGCCACGGTCTGCACGTAGTTGGCGAATTCCTTTTGCGCCTGAGCGGCTTGCTCGGCCTGTCGCTTCGCCATCCCGCCACCGCGTACGAGGAGGTAGGCCAACACCGCGAACGGCGTCGCCACGAAAAGTGCAATGACCCACAGCGTCTTGGCGAAACCGCCGATGTCATGACTGCGGAACAGGTCGATCAGGACCTGGAACAAGATGATGAGCCACACCACCATCAAAAAGAGCACAAGACAAGTCCAAAGCAACTCGCCCAGACCAACAGCTGCAAGCATTAAGACAACCTTTCGATTCAGTTAAGGGAGCGCATCATGACATATGCCCGCGAAATTCTGACGTGAAGCGTGGGAATGCGCGCCCACGCGCTGCGCAGGTGCAAGCATTCATCCATGAACGACAGCACTTATCCACAGGGTGAGGCGACCTCTTCGCCTCCTGCCTCCGACGAAGCTACGGACAACGCACCGCCTGTTCGCGCTCCCCTGCACGCACTCTTACTCACTATCTTGCGCGCACTGTTTTCCATTGGCCTAGTGGCGTGGCTGTATTTCGCACTGGATGCCTCTCGGCACAGCACCAATGGCGCCATCGCGCTCATTGTTGGCCTTTGCTTCTTCATTGCGTACACCGCCTGGCAAGGCCGAAGAATTGCCAAGGCAAAATACCCGCAGTTGCGCGCCATTGAAACGCTTGCTTCCGTTATTCCCCTGTTCCTCTTCGTTTTTGCGACGGTGTACCTCCGCATGTCGCAAGCTGACGCATCCGCATTTAGTGAACCGCTCGACAAGGGAACTGCGCTCTACTTCACCATCGTCGTCTTTTCGACGACCGGATTTGGAGACATCGTTCCGCGGCTCGGCTGGGCGCGCGCTGCCGTCAATCTCCAAATGCTCATTGACCTGTTTGTCGTCGGAACCGTTTTACGCTTCTTGTTCAAAGCAGTCAGCATCGGACGCGCCCGCCGAGCAGACGCTCAGAGCACTTCTCCGATTACATCCACCCCGGCAGCGGAGCCACGATGAGCGTCGCCGTGATCTCCGACATCTTCGGCTACATCGCCGTGTCGTGCGGGTTCACGATGACCTCAATCCAGGCAGTGCGTGTCCAACGTCGCGGACCCGAAGGCGTATCGCCGCTCGCCTGGTCACTCTTCTTGGGTTCCAACACGTTCTTTGCGATCTACGGATGGGCGAACCATTACTGGCCAGTGGCAATCGGCGCATCGCTGATCTCGCCCATCATGTTGTTCATCGTGATCAAGACCGGTTGGCGCCACGTTGCCACAATGGTGCCGCTCGCGTGCGCCGTAACCATTCTCGCTGCAGGAGTGCCGGTACTTATTTGGGATTGGCAAGCGGGAATTCCTGGCGCGATTGCCATCAACATCGGCCTTTCGATCCCGGCGATCCTCGCGCTCTATAAGTCCTCGAGCGCGCAAGGAGCGTCGGCGACATCGTGGTGGATCAACGGCACCGCCACGTTCCTCCTCACCATCTCCGCCGCCCTACGCAAAGACTGGGTGTTTGCCGGCGCGCAGTTCTTAGTCTGCCTCTCCAACCTCACCATCGCGTCGCTCACGGTGCAACGTCACCACCGCTTGCAGCGCACAGCCGCGTCAACGAAGTCAGACGCAGCAGCAGCCAGCTGACACCACTACCGGGCGGAGCGTCCCTCTCGCCAGTGCGCGCGACACAAGATCACATACCGGACGGCGTCCTCCATCATGCTGAGTTGCTCATTATCCGAAGCAGCTGTGACGTCACCGATCATCACCTGCGGGCCTTCGCGCAAGACGACGCCTTGCCCGTTTACTCGCGCGTTGTGCATACCCGGAGCGCCGCACCAACACCGAGCTGGTACCGGTAGTGCCTCGATACGATCGGCGACTTCGAACAGCCGGCGCGTCCCCGGAAACAATTCGCCCCGGAAATCGACACGCAACCCGAAGCACACGACGTCGAGGTGATGGTCGTCGGTGACGCGCCCGACCGTATCGACGATCTCGGGATCAAGGAATTGCGCTTCGTCGATGAGGAGATGCGCAACCCCGGTGTCCGCAGCGAGCGCGTCAGCCGAAAGTTGGGCCGCAGCCTTCTCGATCTCGGCGGAGCTCCATGCACTCACCGGAACCGCTTCCGCACTCACTCCGATGCGACTGGTGACCAGTCCGCTTTCGCTGCGATCCCCGGCAGTCCACAGGGCCACGGTTCCGCCGACGAGTTGGAGGCTGTGCGCCATTTGCAACGCGACGGTGGACTTTCCGGCTGCCATGGTGCCGTAGACAAACGTCAGCATGTCCCGTCTCCCACGCGGTGCACGCTACCGAATGAACTCGCCTCGTTGCGAAGTGTCAGCTTCATACGCGCACGAGTGCTGGTGGATGGTACCCGGATTCCAGCGCGCCAGATGTCGGCCAGTAATTGCGGAATACGAGCACGAATTCGCCGTCTGGCACTGGCACCCAGTTCGTGGCACTTACCCGAGAACTCGAAAAGGTGATCGTCACAGTGCCATCTGCGTTGGGTGCAAGCGGCTCCAAACTCGAAATGGAATAACGATCGAATGGGTTCTGTACGAAATACAACTCCGGGCCGTACGCGCTGATCGACCAGAACGCGCGTGTTGGCGGTAACGCGTTCGCAGAAAACGTCACGGTATACCGGTTCGAACCGATCAACGGTTGCTGAGTGCTATCTGCACGAGTAAGCGCATACATCACCTCGGCCGGAAGATTTGCGCCCCACCCAATGCGGCTGATGACGGCGCGCAGGAGGTAGTCGTCACCGTAAGTTCCGACTTGCCGATTGCTTTGCCATCCATCGGTTACCACGCCTGCGTTGGCCGCGGCTCGTGCCACCGCTTGTTCGCCCTCGGCTAGCCCCGCTTCCAGCTCGCGACGCTTATGTTCGTCAGTGATTGCACTTGGAGTCATTCCCGGACCAATACCCACCTTGGCCATCCGACGCGCAACCCGCTTCGAAACCTTTGTGTACGGAATGTTGACCGCCATGGCGGCGCCAAGTTCGTCAAAAAAGCGCAATCCCGACTGCGCCAAATCCTGTGGAGGCCCCGCTGGAGCACCGAGTTCCGGGGCCGCCGGCGCAGCGCGTCCTTGGTATTCCGCGAGGGAGATGAGCCGGACTTGGTCCTGATATCGAAGCGCCGTCGGCACATCGGCTGCGCTGTTCACTGCGAAGCGGCCAACAAGGAAGAACTGCAGGGTTGGGATCCCGACACGCGTCATGCCGTCGGGGGTCGCACCGGTATACGTGCTCGGCGCAATGAGATAGGTCCCGGCAGCACCACCGTTGACGCGAGTGCCAACATACGCAACGTCTTCGGTATATGCGTCGAGGAATTGAAAGCTGTAGTACCGATCCGAAATCGCAGGCACCGTGAGAACGAACGGCCCCACGCGCAAGTCCATCGGGGCGCCGACGTAGATCGTGTCCCGGTTGGGAGTAACTGTGGTCCGAGACTGAGGGCCCGCCAACGTCGGTTGCCACGTGAGACGATTTACCGGACTCAGCGGCGCCAGGGATTGCAGCGTCCGAACCGTGGTGACGAGCGGCGCACCGAAGATGTAGGCCTCACGCGCCACTGAACGCGGGTCACTCGCAGCGACCGGCGCGCTGCATGCGCCGAGCAGCGCCACCCAGCAACCGTGCCCGAAGGTTCCGTCGCACGAGCAAACTCAGTTACGCGACTCGACGAGCGCGTCGCGAATCTCAGTCAACAGATCGAGTTCGGTTTTCGCGACTTCCTCTTCCGTCTGCTTTCCACGCGAGGCCAACGCACGCGCTTTGTTGGCCGCTTTGACGATGAGGAACAACACAAAGGCCACCAGGACAAAATTCACCACCGCGGTGAAGAACGTCCCGTACTTGATACCAGAACCGTTCACCGTCCAGATGTACTCATCGAACTTCGGCTTCCCACCGAAAATCGCGCCGATAACTTGCATCAGCACATCGTTGGTAAACGACGTAACGACGGCGTTGAACTGCACACCAATGATGAACGCAATGGCAACATCGAGGACGTTGCCCCGACTGATGAAGTCCTTGAACTCTTTGACGATTTTCACGTTTTCCTCAGCTTCCGCACAACGGGCCGGAATGCTCGCACCCGCGATCCGTCGCCCGCAACCAGAGGATGCTTGCCTTTATTTTCCGCACGTGCTCGACTCGCCGCATGATTGACGTCCAGCAAGCTGATCTCCTGCTCACCACGACACGCTCGGTCCGCAAACGCCTGGACTTTGACCGGCCGGTCCCCCTCGAGCTGATCGAAGAATGTCTAGAAGTTGCGCTCCAAGCGCCGACTGGCTCGAATCAGCAGGGGTGGCACTTTCTGGTGATTGACGATCCAGCAAAGAAAGCTGCGCTTGCCGACATTTATCAACGCGCAATGACCATCTACGCACAGATGCGCGGCGAAGCGCCGACACCGGTGCACGCCACCGCCGAGGAGGACCCGCGGGCAGCATCGCTCCCCGGCGTTGTTGATTCTGCGCTCTACCTCACCCTCAACTTCGCGCGAGTTCCAGTGTTTGTTCTTGCGTGTGTCGAAGGCCGAGCCGAAAGCGACGGACCGCTTTTGCAAGCGTCGCTCTACGGATCCATTCTCCCGGCGGCGTGGTCCTTCATGCTGGCGGCGCGCGCGCGAGGGCTTGGGAGTGCGTGGACCACATTGCACCTCATGTTCGAAGAGGAATCACGCGCCCTGCTCGGCATTCCGGACCACGTCACCCAAGGAGCACTCATTCCCGTTGGGTACTACCTCGGCGAAACTTTCCGACCGGCACCACGCCTACCGGTCCGCTCGGTTGCGTCCTACAACGCATGGGCGCAGCCGCTTCCCTAATCACCGAGCCCAACGCTGCGCTACGTCAGCGTTTCATGGTGGTTGTTGTTGCAGCCGGCTTTGTGGACTTCGAGCCCGGCTTGGACGTCGTGGTCGTCGATGGGGTTGCAGTTGTCGTCGTCGGCACCGGCGGCGCAGGTTTGGCGAACAGCGCAACAAAATCGCGCGTGCCGTACGCCAAGTGGCGATTCGCCGGGCGCGTCATCTCGCTCAACAGCTTGCTCGGGTCGATTGGAACGCCATTGTCGCCCCCGGTGTAGGTGTGCGCCGACACCCAATCGGTATTGATATCCAACTGCATCGCGTTATACGCGCCGGCCGCCATAAAGACGTTGGCGAGTGATTGCACGCTCATGGCCGGCCCGCCGACATATATGAGCCCACCCTGGCGATCCACTCCCACACCGGAACGCCACACGTACAGCGAGTTCCCCAACGTCGCACCCCAGCGCGACTGAAAGTTGCTATTGAGGTCGGGCGCTGGCTCACCGCGATCCACCAAGAGGCTCAGGTTCTGACGTACCGACTTAATATCGGGCCCCATCACCGCCTCTCGACCCCATTCGCCAACCATGATCGAACCGTCGCTCCGGACAATGATCGAGGCTCGTCCGTCCACGAGCGGTCGCACCATGCGACCTTCGGAGTAATAGCCACCGAGCGAGCCATTCAGTTTGAAGCCGCCGTTGAACGTGGCCACCAATGGTCCGTAGTCCGCCGGCTCAACCCGAGAGCCATTCGTCCAGTTCTTACCGCCGGGTTCCTCGGTGCCGTTATACAACTCGGCGCGCAGGTTCTTGGAATTGAACCACGCAACACCCACGAGTTTGCCGGTGTGCACCGCGTCGGGTCGCATGTAGGTCACATACGCCACCGGATGACCATCAACCAACTTCCCGGCCGGCTGCCACGCGCCCTCGTTGGCGAGCGGAGGCGATGCCAGCGTCGCGATGTTCTTTGGCCGCGGAAAGGTAGTTGTCGTCACTGCCGCCGAGTTCGAAGGTGTCGGCTGTTCACTGGCGGCTGTCGGTATCCCGCCCTTCGGGACACCACCTTTCTTCGGAGCGTTCCACGTGTAGAAGGTGCGTTCCGCAAAGTTGACGACGAAACCGAGGTTGTTGTCGCGGAACCAGCTCACCGCTTTGATTCCCACGGGATCATTATTTGGCTTCGCAAGTGCGGAACCAAATGAGTACAGGACGAGTGCCGACCCCAGAACAACCGTTGCAACCAGCGCACGTCGTATCCCGCGATTGAGCGGTGATCGTGCGGCTTTGCGCTCCTTGCGTTTGGCGCGGCGAGCCAGTTTGCGCTCGCGACGAAGCTGCATGCGAGTAAGCGTGTCGACGCCGCTCGATATTTCCTCTGGCTCCGACGCCTCGCTCGTGGGCTGGCCTGCCGCTGCGTCGCCCTCATGTACCGATGTCACGCGCCAGATCCCCCGAAATACTCGCTGCGCTTATCGGGCGACAGGTTAGCGGGCAGTTACACAAAATTCCTTTCGCCCCGGTCAAGCGGGCACTGCGCGAAGATTCGGTTCCCCAATGGACCTCGACCGAACCCACACCTTTCTTGCACCCGTTGCGGCAGTCGCTCACGCAATGGCCGACCCCGAGTTCTACTCGGCGCTGCGGCTTGCCAATGTCGAGCCCCCGATAGTCCTCGAAACCAGCGCGGTCGGAACCACACTGCAGATTCGTGTCGCCTACCAGTACTCCGGAAGCATTAATCCGTTCGCCCGATCAATTCTGGGTACCGACCAGTTCTCCTGGGAACAAGCGCTCACTATTGATGCGACGACCGGGCTTGGGACGCTCCGGATCGTACCCGCGGTCCAACCGGGTGCCATGCACTGCGAAGGCACTGTGCAACTCGTTGCGATCCCCGAGGGCACCCGACGAACTTTGACTGCCCAGCTGCGGATTCGGATTCCCCTCTTGGGTGGGCGCGCCGAGAGGGCGATCGCACCCGAAATCCTCAAACAACTTGACGTCGAGGCACAAGCGCTCGAGACCTATCTGAGCGGGTAGCCGAGTTCGCACACATCGTCCTTGGCCCCTAGCCTTACGTCATGCCCGATTTCGCCGGCGACCGCGGCGGAGAACTCCGCCGCAAAGCACGATCCCTCGAATGGATATGCACCCTCGAGTGTGCGAGCTACCTGATCCTGCTCGCGTGGTGGATCCCAAAACTGCTCGGCAACGACTCGCTCACAGTGCTCGCCGGGGTACGAATCATGGGATTCCTCCATGGATTCATCGTCATGGCGTTTGCCGCAATGGTGCTCATGATCACCCCTGCGCTTCGGTGGAAGTGGTGGTGGAGCGCACTGATGATCCTGTTGGGGCCCATCGGCGCAGTCCTGGTCTTCGAGCGCCTCCGCCGAACGCGACCGATTCTCCAAAAAGCCTGAACTCTCGCGGCGACTGGCCGAACTCCGATCCGACCATGGCGGGGTTGGCGAGGCAGTCAGGGGGAAGCTTCGTGGCGCAACAGCTCAACGAGTCAAGATCTACCTGGCGTTCCCGCGTGTCTCGTCGAATCCTCGGATTCCGCCACCGGCCTGAAGTTGTTGAAGTGCCAGTATTGAGCAACGAACTCGCCGCATTCGCCGCAGTCGACGCCCAGCCAGCACAGGAAATGCCCCCCGCCGATGCATCCATCGGGATGAGCGACAGCGCACTCGCCGCACTCGTTATGGAACTCGAAATCACCGAGGGTGAACTGATCTCTGGACCGCCGCGCCGGGCCCAAAAGGAATTCACGGATCTCATGTATGAGACGTATCCGAGTGTCGCGGAACAAGTCGTTGTGCTTGCAACCGAAGATCCCAGCGAACACGTTTCAGAATGGCTCGAAGTTGCACGCGCATTGTCGGGCGCAAAGCGTCAGCAGGGTGCCGGACTCAAAGCAGAAGCTCGTGAGCGGGCGCTCTGCATCGCGATCGCACACGCCCTTGAAGCTCAGGCTCGATCGTCAGCGCGCCTGGCCGGCTGGAAAGACGACCAACTCGATGCGCCATGGCAGCCGGATCCGCGTCGACCGGGTGAAACCATCTGGGAGCACTATTTGTGCCGCGAAGGCGAACTCGTACGGGCCAGCCTGCACGGCGAAGCGATTGGTACGTGGCTCGGCGCGCTCGGAGAGCTCTGGCAAGCAGCAACCGATCTATTGGACGTGTTGGACGCACCGTATAGCGAGGGCATTACCGAGGCACGCAAAGCTGCTCGGGTTGCGCTCCGCTCTGCGCTCGTTCGGGTCGACGAGCTTGCGCTCTGGTAACCCAATGCGCAACATCAGGTGCTTTACCATTACGTCTCGTGAACGCGGAATTATTCCTCGGCCTTGAACCCACTTCAGATCCTGCGCATTGGCGACTTCCCATTACACCGCGTATCTGCAGCGGAATTGGGGCCCTTTTCGGTGGTTGTGGACTCGCAGCAGCAATCGCCGTCCTCGAGGTATGCACTGGCCGGAACCTGATTTGGGCCGCGGCACAGTACCTGCGCTTCGCCGTTCCGCCCTCCACGGTCGATCTCCACGTCACGGAATTCGTACGCGGTCATCAGATGTCGCAGGCGCAAGTGGTTGCATCGGTAGGCGGCGAACCGGTGATTGTTGTTTCGAGCGCGCTGGGGAGTCGTTCTACGCCCTGGACGGGAGACTTTGCGGTGATGCCCGACGTTCCCCCGCCCGACGCATGCGAACCACGCGCGCCGACCGATCGGTGGCGCGACACCTTTCAATCACATCTCGATGCACGCATAGCTGCTGCACGCGCAATCGATACCCTCGATGGGTCCTTGGGATCCGGGCACGCGGCACTTTGGGTTCGCGGTCGCAATCTCGAATGCGACGTGGCGACGCTTGGCATTCTCGGCGATTACGTTCCGTGGGGTATTGGCCAAGCACTGGGGCTTCAGGTCGGGGGTAACAGCCTCGACAATACGTTCCGCGTTGTGCATCGCCCCCAACCCAGCGACGCACACGCGTGGGTGCTCGTTGACGTACACATCTACGCCGTGGCGAATGGTTTCGCCCATGGCCGAGTACACCTTTGGAGCGAAACCGGGCGCCTCTTTGCGACTGCGGGACAATCCGTCGTTGCCCGCGAGTGGGATAGACCCCCAAACCAAGCTCGGGTTTCTCGCGCTCACGCATAACGGCGCTCTCGCTCGCCGAACGCGACTCGCCTAGCCTGGGACGATGGCCGAAGCCGCAACGTCGCCGAGTACACGAGAACAAATTCTCACGGTGGCACAACAACGTTTCGCCGAGCACGGTTTTGCCGGTACCA
>JBMOIW010000045.1:0-16047 GCA_049317145.1 Acidimicrobiia bacterium | reverse complement strand
GCGGGTTTAGCGCGTTTATCGGACAAAACGCTTAGGCGGCTGCCGCGACCACCGCCGAAACGGCTGCGGCAACCCGTGGCGCGGTTCGTTGACCCGGAACGACCTGCGGCCGAATCTCAAGACGGCTTCGACCGAGCGATCCGGCAGCGTACGAAACCTCGACCAACTCACCATCACTCAACGCCAACGGCGTACAAAACGCAGACCCCGGGCCACCATTGAGCGTTACTGCCGAGGCAACAACCCGCGTGCGGTTCGCTGCCTCTATGACTTCCAAGGAAAGTCGCTCCACATCAATTTCGCCGAGATCTCCGGCGGCAGCCACATGATGCAATAAATGAATCGGTAGATCCGGGAGCACATCCCGGACGTACACCAATCCTCCACCTTGCCGCGGGTTGATGTCGTGTACAACCCAACCGTTTTCGGTCAAGATCGCATCGACCGAGAGCGCACCCTCGTAACCGTACGCGTGCCACATCGCGTTACCGATGCGCTCCACGATCGCTCGATACGCCTCGGTATCGGACGGAGCCGGATCAAAGGTCGTAGAGAACCCGGCATCAATAAATGCCGAACCACACTCCGGCCGCAGGATCAGCAACTCGACCGGACGAAATACCGCCGTACCGCGACGCGTGACGAACGCATGCATCCCACATGCGACTCCCTCAAGAAACGGGGCAACCCGGACTTCACGGCAGTGCGCTCCGAAAAACTCGGCAGCGGAACGTCGATCATCATCGTTTCGTACCCAACGCACAAACTTTGTTCCGGAGTTTGTGGCTTCGGTTGCATCCCCGGACCACACGGTTCCCATGCCGAGATCAACATCGTCCGCCGCGGCCGAGAGTGCCGCAAGATTTGCGAGCGCAGTACGCGCCCCTGGCGGCCCGGCAACGCCACACGCCTCCAAGAACGCTCCAATACGTGTTTTGTCCTCGAGCTGCACTGCCGCTGGCAGCCGTGGACCGTATACGACGCGATCACCAAGCATCGCATTCGTCCGGAACCGCCACGGGATCACTGCGGCACGGTACTGCGGATCAAAGTGCGCCAGTTTCCGGGCGAGAAACTCGGGCGGGTTGGTGAAGATCTCCTGCCATGCCGCTTCGCCATGCAGTGTCGGCGATCCGTCAAACACATCGACAAATACAACTTCGTAGCGGTCGAGATCTGGCACCGGACCGGTACCGACTCCACTCGTCACGATGAGCACCTTTTGCGCGCCCATCGAGCGCAATTCGTGAATGTGTTGCCCGAGTCGATCTAAGTCTGCACCGATCAATATCACCGGTCGCGAAGTGATGTGGGCGTGAACCGCTCGGCGAAGGTCGTCAATCAACATCGACGAAGTAGAACCGACGCGTCGCCGCGGACGGAACCGGTTGCGCAAGGATTCGATCACGGGAAATCTCGAGAACATGTCGTGTTTACCTATTGGTCATGTGAGGAGTTTGATTCTGATTTCGAGTGGACGGCCGAACGTGACTCGGCCGGCGGCGCCGACGGGCCTCGCCGATGACGAGTACTCCCGCACCCAGAACGACGAGCGCAATTCCGCCACCGATTCCCCAAATTCGCGTCCATTCGATCGCGCGCGTCGCCGATCGCATTTCGGTGCGTGCTTCGCGCGTCCCGCTCCATATCACTGGAGCAGCATGGGGCAATGCAACTTGGTTACGAAGCGATACGTTTTCTGTCACTGCACTGTCGAGCAGACGTTGCACTGCTTCAGCGTCTAAACCCAGCGCGCGAAATTTGTCGGCCAGTGCGGCATCTTTCGTGAGGCCGGAGTTGGACTCCGCAAGGTTCATGGTGCCGCGAAACTTCCAGTGGGTAGACAACACGTCGGACTCGCGTGCGGCACGAACATCTGCAAACACACCAGAGCTGCCGCTGATCTCACGGTAGATGTCGGCGACATCTGCAGGGCGCACAAAGGGCTTACGCAGCGTGAGCACTGCAGAGCCATCGGCTCGGCGTTCCCATGCACCCACTTGCCAACCTGCTGCTTCGAGATCGGAGGTCACAATCCGTTGTTCGAGAGCACCATGATCGGCTTGCGCAATCTCGACGGCGGACGCGTCGAGTGCCAGTTCCACACTCACCGCACCGGAACCGTTCGCATTCATTCGAGTCGTCGTAGTGATATCCGCGCGACATCCCGCGAGCACCATCGCTCCCGCCACCGCAGTCCAAAGGCCGAGCCATTTCACGGAGCGGAAGTCTGGCAGGTTTCGCGCCGATTGGTCCTGGACGCGCTTCGGGGGCGGTTTCCCGCCCCCGAAATCGTTACGCGTGATGGTGCCGTCGTTAGCTTTCGGAGCCACTTCCGGCGAGCTCGACCGGCGGTGGCTCAAAGCCGGCGACCGACCGGAACACAATCTCGTCGTTTTCGGCATCGACCACGATGGTCTCGCCGGCGTGGAACTCTTTCCAGAGGATCCGCTCGGAAAGCGGGTCTTCCATGTGTCGCTGGATTGCCCGACGTAACGGTCGAGCACCCAACGACGGGTCGTAACCCAGTTTGGCCAACAAGAGCTTCGCGTCGTGCGTGACCTCAAGGCCAAGCCCTTGGCCTTCGAGTTGGGTGCGCACCCGCTTCAAGAACAGGTCGACGATTTCGGTGACCTCTTCTTGCGTGAGCTCCGAAAACACGATCGTGTCGTCGATACGGTTGAGGAACTCTGGCCGGAAATGGCGCTTGAGTTCTTCGTGCACCCGCATCTTCATCTTCTCGTACGTGCCCGCCTCGTCGGTGGTGCTAAAGCCAATGGCCGTTCGACGAATATCGGCGGTACCCAGGTTGGACGTCATGATGATGACGACGTTCTTGAAGTCGACGGTGCGACCCTGGGAATCAGTAAGACGCCCATCTTCGAGAATCTGCAACAAGGTGTTGAAGACATCCGGGTGCGCCTTTTCGATCTCGTCGAACAGCACAACCGAGAACGGCTTGCGCCGCACGGCTTCGGTGAGCTGTCCACCTTCGTCGTATCCCACGTAGCCCGGAGGCGAACCGACAAGCCGCGACACGGTGTGCTTCTCCATGTACTCGCTCATGTCGAGTTGGATCATGGCGTCTTCATCACCGAAGAGGAACTCGGCCAGCGTCTTAGCCAGCTCGGTCTTTCCAACTCCGGATGGGCCCAAGAAGATGAACGATCCCGACGGACGCTTGGGGTCTTTGAGACCCGCACGCGTACGACGAATCGCTTGGCTGACTGCCTTCACCGCGTCGTGCTGGCCGACGATGCGCTTGTGGAGCTCGTCTTCCATACGCAACAGCTTGGCGGTCTCTTCCTCGGTGAGCTTGTAGACGGGAATGCCCGTCCACAACGCCAAGACTTCGGCGATGGACTCTTCGGTCACCTCGTTGAAGAGGTCGACACCCTGGGCTTTCCACTCGGCTTCTTTTTCTGATCGCTGATCGATGAGTTCCTTCTCACGGTCACGCAACTTGGCGGCCCGCTCGAATTGCTGTCCTTCAATCGCTGCGTCCTTCTCGCGACGCACTTTCGTGATCTCGTCTTCGAGCTCGCGGTAATCCGGCGGGGCCTGCATCCGCCGAATGCGCAAGCGCGAACCGGCCTCGTCAATGAGGTCGATTGCTTTGTCGGGCAAGTGCCGGTCGGCGATGTACCGGTCGGCGAGGTTTGCCGCCGCAACGATCGCCTGATCGGAGATCGTGACGCGGTGGTGCGACTCGTACTTGTCGCGCAGCCCTTTGAGGATCTCGATGGTGTGCGCAACGGACGGCTCTTCGACCTTGATTGGCTGAAAACGACGTTCGAGCGCAGCGTCTTTCTCGAGATGCTTGCGATATTCGTCGAGCGTAGTTGCACCAATGGTCTGCAGCTCGCCACGCGCAAGCATCGGCTTGAGGATGCTTGCCGCGTCGATTGCTCCCTCGGCTGCTCCTGCACCAACGAGCGTGTGCAACTCGTCAATGAACAAAATGATGTCGCCGCGGGTCTTGATTTCTTTGAGGACTTTCTTGAGTCGTTCTTCGAAGTCACCGCGGTACCGTGATCCAGCAACCAACGCACCCAGGTCGAGCGTGTACAGCTGCTTACCGGTAAGCGTTTCGGGAACTTCGCCGGCAACAATGTTTTGCGCCAACCCCTCAACGACCGCGGTCTTTCCGACACCCGGTTCGCCAATGAGCACCGGGTTGTTCTTGGTCCGCCGAGACAGCACCTGCATCACGCGCTCGATCTCTTTGGCGCGCCCGATGACGGGATCGAGCTTGCGATCTCGCGCCAACTGCGTGAGGTTGCGTCCAAATTGGTCAAGCACGAGCGAACCGCTCGGCGCAGCTTCACCCTGCGCCGCACCTGCAGCCGACGGTGCGGCTTCTTTACCGCCCGAATACCCGGACAGCAATTGAATGACCTGCTGGCGCACCCGCGAGAGATCGGCACCGAGCTTTACCAGCACCTGTGCCGCAACCCCTTCGCCCTCGCGGATGAGGCCAAGCAGGATGTGCTCGGTCCCGATGTAGTTGTGACCGAGCTGGAGCGCCTCACGCAAGGAGAGCTCCAACACCTTCTTGGCGCGCGGAGTAAACGGGATGTGCCCCGACGGCGCCGCGCCACCGTGCCCGATGATTTCTTCAACTTGGGCGCGCACCGCCTCAAGCGAGATGCCCAGCGACTCCAGCGCTTTGGCCGCAACACCCTCGCCTTCATGTATGAGACCGAGCAGGATGTGCTCGGTTCCGATGTAGTTGTGGTTCAAGAGGCGCGCTTCCTCTTGAGCTAACACCACAACTCTGCGGGCTCGATCGGTAAAGCGTTCGAACACTTCAAACCGCCTTGGTCGTAGAGGAACCATTCACGGATACCCGTGGTATCGGCCGCGCTGCCGATTGGGGCGAGTCTAGGGGCTCTCCTCACCGGATTCCTGACGGTACCCAAAGAGGTAGGTCCAAAGACACACCTGACTTATCGGTCGGAATGTCGATAACGCAAGCACTCCGGCCGGCCGTGTTGATATTCGACACCGGCTCATCGCAATTTGTTCCCGCTCCGCTTGGAGCCTAGGCAGGCTGATGCCCTAGCCTGCCGATATGTCCATTTCGGGAATGCGGCGCTTGTGAATCTCGACACCTTGGGCCTGGCCCCGCTCACTGACGATATGTCCCGAGTCGAGCTTGAGCTTGCGACCACCGTGCGCAATTCGGACGCATTTCTCTCCGATGTTGCAGCGCACCTCCTCAGCGCCGGTGGCAAACGCTTGCGACCAGCGCTGACGTTGGCGAGCTATTACGCCGCGTGCGGTGACGAGCGTGCCTCGGACGCAGCGGTTACCGGAGCCGCAGCAGTCGAACTCGTCCACCTCGGTTCGCTCTACCACGACGACGTCATCGACGAAGCGGCAACGCGCCGCGGTGTCCCGAGCGTCAACGCTCGCTGGAACAACATCACCGCAATTCTTTCGGGCGACTACCTCCTTGCGCAGGCGTCGGGCCTTGCGGCGTCTCTGGGCGCAGACGTAGCGGCACTGCTCGCCGCCACGATCGCTGAGCTGTGTCGAGGTGAAGTGCTCGAACTCCAACACCTCTTCGATGCCGAGCGCACCGTTGCTTCGTATCTCTCCGCAATCGACGGCAAGACCGCCGCACTCTTTGCGACAAGTTGTCGTATTGGCGGAATGGTGAGCGGCGTGTCCGAACCCACGCTGCACGCGCTCGATACGTTCGGTCGCAATCTCGGTATGTGCTTTCAGATCATCGACGACGTCCTCGATCTCACCGCCGATGACGCTGCGCTCGGCAAGCCGGCTGGGAACGACATCGCTGAAGGCGTGTACACGTTGCCCGTGTTGTACGCGATCGAAGCCAATCCCACCGTACGCGATCTCTTAGGCGGCCCGGTCACGGAATCCGCGCGCAACGAAGCACGCCAACGCACCCTCGATGCCGACGGCGTCGGCCGTGCCCTCACCGTTGCACGCGAACATGCGGGTGCTGCGAGCGCCGCCCTGAACGCTGCACCGGGCCTAGACCAACGCGTCGTGCATCGATTGAGTCAACTCGTCGACGGTCTACTCGAACGCTCGAGCTAACTCGCCGGCTCCGACGTCACCGACGCCAAGAACTCCAACACGACGTCGTTGAATGCCGTCGGTGTTTCCACCATCAGTCCGTGCGCGGCTCGCGACACGACCGTAAGGCGCGCGGTCGGCATCATTTCGGCAAGTTCTTCTGCATCCGCCACCGGTGTCAGCGTGTCTTGCGAACCCGTAACGATGAGCGCCGGTGTCGTCACCGATGCGAGCCCTAAGCGCGTATCGTCCGGCAAGGCGAGCAGCGCGTCGATTTGTGCGACGAACACTTCGGGATCGGTTTGGAGCAACATGCGGGCCAACAAGTTGATCCAAATTCCGAAGCGGCGGCGCAGTCGCGGACCGATCAACCATTCGAGTTCGGACTCCGTCATGGCTTGCATCCCTCGTTCGCGCACCAGTTGCGACCAATGTGCAAAAAGCTCGCGACGCCACTCGTGGTGACGACAGGCCGTGCACGCAAGCACCAAGCTGGAGACGCGATCGGGAGCCACGATGGCGATTATTTGGGCGATCACGCCGCCCATTGACGCCCCCATGATGTGGGCCTGAGCAATTTCTTCCGCGTCCATGACGTCGAGCACATCTCGGGCAAGCCGCATGAGCGAAAACGGTTTTGTGGGCTTCTCCGAGGGGCCCATCCCACGGTTGTCGATCGCAAAGCACCGGTATCGCCGACCAAACGCCATACGCTGCATCGCCCAGTTTCGGCTGTCGGCGCCCAGCCCGGGAATCATGATGAGCGGTGCTCCGTCACTTCGACCGAAACGGTCATACGAGAGCTGTAATCCGTCTGAAGTACGCGCCGTCACCATCAAAAATCCTCGGGCGTACCCTAGTTGGCGTTCACCGGTGCGCTGATCCGCTGCTAACCGTTCGCAGTACGCAACAACGCGCGAACACTGCGTCGCACGCGATCACCGAGTTCGGCGGCGGCAAGTGGATCACCGGCTCCGGCAGTCTTGGGGATCGCAATTGGTTCACCGAATTCGACGCGCCACGGCCGGAACGGAACACCCAATGGTGCGCCGGGGGCGATGGCGACCGGAATGATCGGCGCGACGGTGCACGCCAACATCACTTCTCGTGGTGGAGCACCAGCATCGGTAGTGAACCAGGTCGGGGCAAGCGGAATTCCGACCAGATGCCCAGCGCGCAATGCGGCCCGAACGTCATCGGGGTGATACCCGAGCGCGCCAAGCTTGTAGGCCATCTCGCGCACGATTGGCAGCGGCGGCGCACCTTCGATGCGCAAGCGCCGCCCAACCGCAGAGCGCACCGCAGTTGCGAGCACAAACGGCTCGGCGAGACCCAGTCCGCGATTGCACACCAGAGACGCCGCTCCGGTTACTGGAATGTGGTGTGCACCTTCGATGGTGAACCGCAGAACGCGCCGAGCAATCGGTGCGACGAGATCCTGCAGTTGCGGATCTGCACCAAAGGCGTCCAACACATATCCCCCGTCAAAGCGGCGCGCGAGCACCGATCCCAACGAGGGCCGAGGCGCGCTGCGATCGAACAGCTCAGCGGACTCGACCACCGGCGTTGCGTTCATGCCGCAACTCCTGGACGCATAGGGACCACCGCCGCCCAGTCGAAGAGCTCGGCGCAAATATCGCGCGCGCTCTTTTCGATCGTGAGGCCCAGTTCTTGCTGCATACGGGTTGCATCCCCGGAGCGTCCGAGGCGCAACGTCTCGAGCACATGTGGCGGAATGGGAGCACCCAAAAACTCCGCGCCAGCGCGAGCGAGCCGCCACGCAGGCCCAATGATCGGAAGCGGAACACGACCACCAAATCGAGCCGCCTGCCACGGCGTAATCGATCCGGGCGCAACAATATTGACGGGGCCTTCGAATCCACTCAACAACGTCAGCACAAACGCTTGCGCGCTGTCGGTCAGCGAGATGAGGGAGAACGAAGGATCAGAAAACGTGGGAACCGGAACAGTCGGCAGTCGCAGTACTCGACCGAGCGGACTCGGAAGGTGCGGTCCGACCATCGGCGCCAACCGCAATGCGGCGAGCGAGAATCCATGTCGACGCGCCAACTCGGTCGCGAGTGCTTCGACCGCAACGCACGAGCGCCCCCATGGCGTCGTAGGCGCCACGATGGAGCGCTCGTCCGGTACGCGCGGATGGCGCGGACCCCGCCCGTAAACGTCCAGCGCGCTCCGTATCGCCACTCGCTCCAATGCACCGGCCCGCGCCGCAGCACCCAGTGCAGCGACGGCGGCCGCCTCGGTCCGCACCCCCGCAAGGTGCGCGGACATGCGCGCGGCCGGCTCGTACACCGCAGCGTGCGCAACCGCTTGGGGCGCAAAGTCCAACACCGTGGCAACAACCTTCTCGCGCTCTCGTGGATCAATGCGCTTGAAGACTGCTCGTTGGAGACGTCGGCGTGGGGGCACGAAATCGATTCCCAGAATATCGGTGACCTCAGTGCGCGCCTCGAGGAGTTGCGCGACGCGCGTCCCAATTTCGCCACCCATTCCTGTGACTAGAACTCGCATGCGATGCTCCAACCCCGATGCATCCGGTGAGTTTCCCACGTTTTGACTCCGAAGATGCTCAACGGCGGATGACGCAAATCCTGTCGATCAGGCGAAATCGGCCGCGTTGCGTTCGAAGATGATCCGCAGGCCCTCCAGCGTCAGCCAGGGCTCGTGGTGTTGCATCGTGCGACTGAACGGGAGCATCAACCCGGCAAGTCCGCCGGTTGCGACGACGGTGGCGGTCCCCAATTCGGCACGGAAGCGATCCACGATCGCATCCACCTGGCCCGAGAATCCATACACCGCGCCCGCCTGAATCGATTCCACCGTGCTCTTGCCGATCACGTGCTTTGGCGGAACAAGCTCAACCCGGCGCAACGCCGCCGCCCGCCCGAAAAGCGCGTCAAGCGAGATCTCGATGCCGGGCACGATTGCTCCGCCGAGATACTCACCTTTCGTGCTTACGGCGTCGACCGTTGTTGCGGTCCCGAAGTCGACCACAATTGTTGGCCCACCAAAACGTTCATAGGCTGCGACTGCGTTGGCGATGCGATCGGCACCCACCTCACGAGGGTTGTCGTACACGATCGGCATCCCGGTTCTGACCCCGGGTTCGATAACCAACGCTGGTGCCTGTACGTAGCGATCGCACATCTCGCGCAGCGCTGCCGTTACCCGAGGCACGACCGAAGAAATCGCAACACCAGTCAAGGCCTGCACATCGGTATTTGCGAGCCCCAAGAACTGTTGGAGCAACAACGCGTATTCGTCGGAAGTCCGCTCCGCGTTGGTCGCAATTCGCCAATGGTTTTGCAGCGTGTCGGCAACGAATAGTCCAACCACGGTTTGCGTATTGCCAACGTCAACGGCGACGAGCATAACGGTCCTTCCGACGTGCCCTTACTGTGCGGTATCGAAATCGAGCGCAAGATCCAAGATTGGCGCAGAATGCGTTATTGCACCAACGGAAATGTAGGTCGGGCGCGCTTCAGCGTATGCGTCCAACGTGGCCAAGGTGACGCCACCGGATACTTCCGCGGGAATGACGTCAGCAAGCTCCGCCACCGCTGTCGCCACTTCGCTCGGTGACATGTTGTCGAGCAAGACAAGGTCTGCTTTGGCATCGCGAGCTTCACGCACCTGGGCGATCGTGTCGCACTCCACCTCGACGATCAGGTCCGGCCACATCACCCGAGCACGGGCTACCGCGTCGGCAATGGATGCGTGAGCAAGGTGGTTGTCCTTGATGAGCACCGCGTCAGAGAGCGACATTCGATGGTTTTCGCCGCCCCCGGCGCGCACGGCTGCCTTCTCGAGCAGCCGTAGTCCCGGAGTGGTCTTGCGCGTGTCTCGAATAACCGTTCGACCGGCCGCAACATCTACGTACTGACCCGTCAGTGTCGCAACACCGGAACAATGGCTCAAAAGATTTAGCGCACTGCGCTCAGCGGTGAGCAGCGAAGGTACCGGACCTTCGATCTCGGCGATAACGGTTCCTCGTTCGAGCCGATCCCCATCCGCGCATCGCCACGTGACAACGAGCGCGGGATCTACCTGGCGAAACACTTCGGCGGCCACATCGACGCCCGCCAACACGCCGGGTGCACGCGCCACCAGCGTGGCGCGTCCACGCGTTCCTGCAGGGATCACCGCGCGCGAGGTTGCATCGCCGCGCACATCAACATCTTCGGCGAGCGTTCGCTGCACGACCTCCGCAATTGCTTCGGGTGTCACCACGTCGTTCATACGATCTGATGTTGCGGTAGCGGGCAAAACACCACCGAGGAATTCACGTGGACAAATCGGCCTAAGAATTCGGGGTCGGGTTCGGGAGCGTCGGTGCGGGTGTGTGTTCCCCGAGACTCGACTCGTAACGAAGCAGCGGCAATCAGTCGCGTCGCGACGTACACCAGGTTCCGCAGCTCTTCCGCCGCCGCGGTCGCAGCGTGGTCACCGGTGACGGCCGTGCAGAGGCGTTCGAGTCGCTCGGACGCCGTCGCGAGCCCCTCGCCCGAACGCAGCACCCCGGCATACAACGTCATCGTGCGCTGCAACTCGGTGCGCGCGTCGTCGATCGACATTGCGCCGCCACCCGGCTGCACTTCCGGATCGGAGTCCTGCACTCCCGGCAGATCGATCAATCCGCGCAGCACCCCCGTCGTCGAGGGGCCATATCGACCGGCCGCAATTGCTTCGGCCGCACGCGGACCAAACACGAGACCATCCAGGAGCGAATTCGACGCGAGGCGGTTTGCGCCGTGGACACCGGAACACGCCACCTCGCCGCATGCCCACAATCCGGGAATCGTGCTCGCGCCATCGAGATCGGTAGCGACACCGCCCGACAAGTAGTGGGCCGCCGGCGCGACTGGCAGCCATTCGGCGCGCGGATCGAGACCCGCTGCGCGACACGATTCCCAAACCGTCGGAAACCGCTCGGGAAAATCTGCGATGGGCGTTGCATCGAGCCAGAGATGCGTGACGTTCGCCTGCACCAATCGCTCCGTGATGGCCCGTGCAACAACATCTCGCGGCGCAAGATCGGCGCGCGGGTGCACACCCACCATGAAGGCAACGCCCGATCGGTCCCGAAGAATTGCGCCCTCGCCGCGCAGAGCCTCGGACAACAACGGACGGGGCATCGCCGGATGGTCCAACGCCGTGGGATGGAACTGCATGAACTCGATGTCCGCCAACGCTGCTCCAACCCGGCCGGCCATTGCGATGCCATCGCCAGTGGAGAGCTTCGGATTGGTCGTCACCGCGAAACACTGTCCGGCCCCACCGGTAGCAAGAAGGGTGTTGCGCGCCGAGATGACGCGCCGAACACCGTCCGCACTGCGTACTGCTGCACCAACCACGCGACCGTCTTCGACGACGAGACTCGACACAAAACAATGCTCGTGCACTTCGACCGCAGTCGCGCGCACCGTCGCAACTAAGGCACGCTCGATTTCTGCGCCGGTTGCATCGCCACCCGCGTGCACAATGCGAGCGATGGAATGACCGCCTTCCCGGGTCAACGCCAGCGCCGCATCGGCGCCAGAACCGGAGCGATCGAACGCTGCCCCCATCCGGATCAACCCCCGCACCCGGTCAGGCCCTTCCGCAACCAAGACTGCTACAGCTTCCGGGTCACACAGCCCGCCGCCCGCACCAAACGTGTCACTGGCGTGTAAGTCTGCGCTATCCGCAGCACTCATCGCTGCGGCCACTCCCCCTTGCGCGTACCACGTTGCCGACGCTTGCAATTCGCCCTTCGTGCACACCGTCACGGTGAGCCCCAGCGCGGCGGCGCGCACCGCCGCCGAAAGCCCCGCAACACCGGACCCGAGAATCAAAAGGTCGACCACGCTGCCAGCCTACGGTGCCAAGGATCTCGCTGTCCGATGGTTCACGCGCCGGTGCGAACCCCGAGGTCGCAGTCCACGTTCGGACCGTCTACCGTCACGGTCATATTGTCGATCAGTCGGGTGGCTCCTACCCGAGCGGCCACGGCAACGAGCACGCGACCCTCAACTGCTGTGACCTCGAGCAGCGTCTCGGCGTCACGCACTTCGATGTATTCGATCTCGGCTGCCGGGACTGTTTCGACAACACCCTGTATCGCGGCACGAACGTCGGCGGCCCTGCGAACGCCGGAAGTGATCGCCGCGGCGGCGTGCTCGAGCGAGCGCGACAACACCACAGCATTCGCACGCTGTTCGGGAGTGAGATGCGCGTTGCGACTCGACATTGCCAGCCCGTCCGCTTCGCGTACAAGCGGACATCCGACCACAGAAACCGGCAGGTTGAGATCGCGCGCCATACGCGTGACTACTGCTAACTGCTGGGCGTCCTTGCGCCCGAAGTACGCAGTGCACGGTCCAACAATCGAGAACAACTTGGTAACCACCGTCGTCACGCCGTCAAAATGCGAGGGTCGCTCCGCGCCACAGAGCCCTTCGGTGAGTTGGTCCACGTGCACCGTCGTCAACGTGGGTTCGGGATACATCTCGGATACCGACGGCGTGAAGACAATGTCGACACCCTCTGCAGTTGCCGCTTCGAGATCGCGTGCAAGATCGCGCGGGTACGTTGCGAGATCTTCTGAGGGAGCAAACTGCAAGGGATTCACGAAGATGGTCAGCACGACAAGGTCGTGTTGTGCTCGCGCTGCTCGCATCAGCGTGCGATGCCCCTCGTGCAGGTATCCCATGGTGGGAACAAGGCCAATGCTCGCACCGGTTCCTCGCGCTGCGCTGCACGCAGCGCGCAGCGCGGCGATGGTTTCGACAATGACGACGGGGCCGGGTGCTTCGTCGTCGGCCAGGGATTCGGGGATCCCCAACATCGCTTCCAACACCGGATCGTCGCGCCCACTCAGCCGCAACGCCTCACGCGCCATGGCCACGTACGGTTCACGCTCGCTTGCTCCGAGCGCAGCCAGGTGGCGACTCACCGTTCCGGCGTCGCCGCGCTTCACCGGGCCGGTGAGCGCAGCTTGCGGACCGAGCTCGGCGACATTGTCAACCGCAGCGCGCGCCAATGGCAGAAACGCTTCGAAGGGAACGTCAGCCGACGCGGACACGTGTTGTACTTGCGCGAGCAACGCCACGAGGTGATTGGCGGCGATCGACGCGGCCGCGTGGTAACGCGCGCGTTCCGAGTCATCCAGACGAAATGCGTGCATCCCGAGCGATGCCGCAAGTTGCTCGACCTGGGGATCGCCGGCGATCGCGCACCACGCTCCCGGGAGGCGGTCAATGCCCGTGAGGACATTGGGCAACGACATCAACGGATGCAACGCCGCAATACGAACGTCGGGTCGCGCATCGTGCAACCCGGCGAGCGCCCGCAATCCGCGTGCGCCCGAGCAATGCACAACGAGCGCATTGGGTTCGAGGGACGGCGCCAGCTGGAGAGCGACCGTCTCAATCGCGTCATCCGGGGTTGCGATCAGTACAAGCGCGGCGCCCACTCCCACCTGCTCGACGGGGACACCTTCAGCCCCGAGTAACAGCGACGCATCGCGTACGGAAACCGAGGCCACTTCCCGGCCGGCGACACGCGTGACGCGCCAACCTTGTTCGATAAGTCCGAGCGCAAGCACCGTGCCGGCGCGTCCGGGACCAACAAGAGCGAATGCACCGTTCATGAGCGTCCGCGCAGCCTACGCCGAGCGCTCCAGCGGCTCACGCCTCGGCGTGAATGATGCGCTGATCCAAGACCGTCGCAACGATCTCGCGCGCCGGTGCACCCAGTTGACGTCCCGTCAGCCGCTCGACGACCAGAATCGCCTGCGGCCCTTCGGTAACAAGCCCTTGATAGATCAAAAAGCCGGCAATTACACCGAGCAACTTGTCGCCGAACTCTTCGTGGTGCACCAAGATGCGCTCTGCAGGGTCATTCAGCCATGTCGCCAGCGTTGCGTAAATGGCGCGCAGTCGCTCGGGGAGTTCGTCTACTCGGCCCAGCGGCACCTGCGCATAGCGGAGCCCGACCTCGTCGTATGCCTGCAAGTTGTGCGGAGATTCCAACAAACTACAGATGTGGGTGAAGTTGTTGAGCTGCAGCCAAATGAGTTCCTCTTGACGACGCACGCGGCGGTGGTTTCGCGAAAACCCGCCGGGTCGCTCAGAGATCGCTAAGCGATCCTTGATGATCCAGCAGAAAAAGCGCGGCTCGAGTCCTTGAGCCCAACGACCCTTCATGCGTCCACCATCCCGGTTGTCTCCATTGCTTCCTTCGCAGTGCGCCAAGCGCTCCGGGCAGCAACCGCTCCCGCAACATCATGAACGCGAACAATGTCTGCTCCGCGCGCCATGCTCCAAACCACCGACGCAATTGTCAGATGGTCCCGACGGGAGGGTTCGTCCCCCTCGGCGGGAGCGGCAAGTGTACCGAGGAACCGCTTTCGAGATGTCCCGATTGCGATGGGAATATTTAACGCGGCACGCATGGCCGCCAGCCCGGCCAACAGGGTCACATTGTGCTCAGTGGTCTTGCCGAATCCGATCCCCGGATCAGCACATATGGCGGACTTCAGAATCCCAGCCGCCTCAGCCGCGGCAATACGTTCACCAAGCCAATCCGTCACTTCAACGAGGACGTCGTCATACCGAGGATCGACCTGCATTGTTTCCGGTGTCCCTTGCATGTGCATGAGGATCAGCCCGGCGCGATGAGACGCGACGATGTCGAACATGCGTGGATCGTGCGTTCCCCCAGAGATGTCATTCACCACTCGGGCGCCAGCCGCGAGCGCGGCGTGCGCGGTTGATGCGTTGCGCGTATCTACACAGATGGGGATTTCGACGTTGCTCAGGCGTTCAATCACTGGAAGTATGCGAGCACATTCTACGTCCGGTGCCAGCGGACGAGCGCCGGGGCGCGTGGATTCACCTCCGATATCGAGGAGATCCGCCCCAGCCGCAACCAGTTCACGCGCGTGCGCTACTGCTTGCTCGGGATCGAGAAATTGTCCGCCATCCGAAAACGAATCCGGGGTGACGTTCACAATGCCGAGCACCGCCGGGATTTGCGAAACCGACGACCAGGTAAAGGGAGGTTGTTGTCGCGCAACGGGCATTGAGAACTCGCCCTACGACAGCCCCACGTACTGCGCAATGAGCGGCAAGCTGCGATAGCGCTCCCCGACATCGAGCCCGTACCCGACCACAAACTCCGGCGGAATTGTAAAGCCGAGGTACTTCAATTCGGGATCCGTCTTTTGCAGGCCCTCTTTGAGCAACAGCGCGCACACTTCCACCGATGCGGGTCCCCGCGCCAACAGGTTTCGGCGCAGATACGCCAAGGTCAATCCCGAATCCACAATGTCTTCCACGATCAACACGTGACGGCCCGTGAGATCGAGTTCGAGATCCTTGATGATACGAACCACGCCACTCGAACGGGTTGCAGCGCCGTACGACGACACCGCCATGAAGTCGAACTCCACCGGCAAATCGATGGCACGCGCAAGGTCGCTCATGAACATGAACGCGCCTTTCAACACCCCCACGAGCAGCGGCGGCTTCCCGGCGTAGTCGGTCGTGATCTGCTGGCCGATTTCGCGTACGCGCGCCTGAAGCGCATCGGCTCCAACAATTACTCGGCCTAACGCCGGGTCGCGCACAGTTCCAAGATCCGGGTACAAGGTCTCGCTCACGGAGGCTCCTTCGACCGTCGCACCGTAGCCGAGCAACTCCAAACCGGTCACATGCGCTCAGGAATGCGCAGTCGCCCACCGGACCGGGATAGCCGCCCGCGCCCCGCCAGCTCGACCGCAACACATTCGCCGCGCGCCACCCGCAGCACCGCATCCACGTCATCGAAGGACGCGGGCGCCCCGCCGAGCCACGCGCGAACCGCCCGACGGGCCAACACTTCGGGGAGTGCAACGAGCGCAGCAGCGCTTGGGGTGTAGGGATCGTCCCCTGCGCTCGGCCATGCGTGGATTGCAAGCGCATCCAAGAACTCGTGTTCGATGCGCATCACCGC
>JBMOIW010000044.1:0-16294 GCA_049317145.1 Acidimicrobiia bacterium | reverse complement strand
GAAACGAGGCATCGCGTGTTAATGCGCGATCGCCAATCTCGATGGTGAGGTTGTTTCCGGAAATCATGAGGGGCGCAGCTTAGGCAGTGATCAACAGTGCGCGAGTTGGCGCGCACTGCACACAGGGCACCCCACAAGTTCAGATCCGTCGTGCCCTGCACCACACCCGAACGCGATTCGGTGCGTTCGTCGGTGCGTTCGTCGTGGTGTTGATCCAGGAGTACTGCCCGTCCTCCCTGGGCACGCTGACAGGGCGCGCTGCTAGCGTCGCCGTGACCGAAACCGGGAGATGCTGATGAACCAGGACATGTTCACCAAGGCGAAGAGCGGCAACGGCTTTATTGCTGCCCTCGACCAAAGCGGCGGCAGCACGCCGAAAGCGCTGCACCTCTATGGCATCGAGGAATCCGAGTACTCGAACGAGACCGAGATGTTCGATCTCATGCACGCGATGCGGACCCGCATTATGACGAGCCCGTCGTTTACTGGTGCGCGCATCATGGGCGCCATTCTGTTTGAGCAGACCATGGACCGCGCGGTCGAAGGTCAAGGAACTGCGGAGTACCTCTGGAACGTCAAGAACGTGGTGCCGTTCCTGAAAGTCGACAAGGGTCTCGCCGACGAAGCCGATGGCGTGCAACTCATGAAGGCCATTCCCGGCCTCGATGCATTGCTCGCTCGCGCCGTGACGCACGGTGTGTTCGGTACCAAGATGCGTTCGGTCATCAAGATGGCCGACGAAGCTGGCATCAAAGGGATCGTCGATCAGCAGTTTGAACTCGGCCGTCAGATCATTGCCGCGGGTCTCGTGCCGATCATCGAGCCGGAAGTCGACATCAACTCGCCCCAGAAGGCGCAGGCCGAGTCGCTGTTGCGCGCATCGATTCTCGAGCAACTCAACGCGCTGAGCGATGACCAGAACGTGATGCTCAAGCTCACCATTCCGACCGAAGCGAACTTTTATCGTCCGATCATCGAACACCCACGGGTGGTGCGCGTCGTTGCGCTCTCCGGCGGATACCACCGCGACGAAGCGAATGCGTTGCTGGCCCAGAACAATGGGATGATTGCGTCGTTCTCCCGGGCGCTCACCGAAGGGCTCACCGCTCAGCAGAGTGATACCGAATTCAACGCCACGCTCGATGCGACGATCCAGAGCATCTACGACGCGTCGCTGACGTAATCACTGCCAACCGTCACGTGTGACAAAAGCGCCGTCCTCTCGGGGACGGCGTTTGTCGTTTTGTGTCATAGACCCGTATGCACTCGCGTCGATGGGTCCACAGGCCGACGCGTCTGCCCCTATCGGCGCTCCGGTCGGGTCCGACCCTCGGCAACGACTCGATCTTGTGGTCGGGCCTCGGCCTTGACGCTGGGGTGATGAACAAATCGCAGCTTCCTGTCCCCGTGCGAGGCATCGGGTCAGGCAAGGAGTGCTGAGGAGCTGCCGGTGCGCATGATGCTTTTACCCGCCCACCTTCACCGGTGGCATTCCGCGGCCTGGGTTGCGGGGGTAACGCTCGTCGTAAGCACGATGCTGCCCCAACCCGCATCGGCCGCAGCAGGCCAAGAAGTGCGCCTCACGGGCGAAGTGATTGTCACCCAAGTGGACCCGCTGCCGGGTTCCCCCGAAGTTCCCGAAAGCATCTCGCTGCGGACTCCAGACCGCGAAATCGCCACCACTGGCCTGACCGCAGCACTGGCCGGCAAGACCGTCACCGTCACAGGACAACTCCGAGCAGGAATCCTGGCCGTGACCAACATCGAATCGGTGAGGCCGACGGGTTCCACGAACGGACTAGGTATCGCGGGGGTGACCACCTATCGGCCCCGCACCATCCGCACTGCATATGTCCTCACGCGCTTCGCGTCCGATCCGGCCCCCGACTACACGCTCGCCGATGCACGCTCGCGCCTGTTCGGCGCAACGAACTCGGTTGCGGCGTACTTTCGTGAAGCGACCGATGGCGGCATTGTTCTTACGGGCGACGTGCTCGGCTGGTACACGGTGACTACAACGGATACTTGCGATTGGCAGACGTGGACCGCACAGGCCCAAGCTGCTGCGATCGCGGCTGGGGTCAACATGAGCCAGTATCAAGAGATCGTCACCGCGGGTCCGTTCCGGTTGTCCTGCCCATTCGCCGGTATTGGAAATGTTGGCACCTCCGGCGCGTATATCAACGGCGGGCCATCGCTGGTGGTCGTCGCACACGAAATGGGCCACAACTTCGGGCTCCACCACGCCTCCACGCTGCGCTGCACTAAAAACGGCGTGACCGTGGTGCTCTCGGATGCGTGCACACGCGCCGAGTACGGCGACCCGTATTCGGCGATGGGATCAAGCGGCCGTCTGTTTCCGGCGCGCCAGGCATACTAAGTCGCACAACACATGAACGGCGCGCTCCCGTCTGGTGCGGTGGTAACCGCAACGACTGGGACCTATACGGTGGCGCGGCGCCATTCGGGTCGCACTCCGCAACTACTTCGTGTGCCGCGAGGATCCACGGGCACCAGCTTTGACCTCGAGCTACGGGCAACATCGGGCACGTTCGACACCTTCGCGAGTGGCTCGAACCCGGTCAGTGGAGTACAGATTCGTATTTCTCCCAACGCTATCGATGACATCGCTCAAACAAAACTGCTCGACGCAACACCGGCAACGGAACTCTTCGACGACGGTGCATTTACACCTGGCACCAGCCTCGTGGATGCGAGTTCGGGGGTCAGTATCCGGGTGACGGCAGTCACTTCGACGAGCGCAACCATCATCGTCGAAAGCGCGACCGACACTTCCGCGCCAAGTGCACCCGGCAACCTTGCAGGGACCGCCACGCAATCCGGAGCAGTGTTGCGTTGGACCGCCGCTACCGACAATGTCGGCATTGTCAGTTATCAAGTTGCACAGGACGGACAGCTCCTCGGCACAGTAACGGGAACAACGTTCACCACCACTGGCGCGACGCCGAATACTGATCACTCCTACCTGGCGTGGGCTCGAGATCGAGCGGGAAACCCCGGTCCTGCGGCGACGCTCACCGTTCACACGCTGCCCGACACGACACCCCCATCAGGAGTTGGAAAACTGATCGCCACGACGACTTCGACAACGATCATCGTGAGTTGGACCCGCGCCACTGATAACGGTGTTCTGTATGGCTACGAAGCGCTGATTGATGGGCAACCTCGCTGGGTCACCCTTGCGCAATGCTGCAGCCTGACGATCCAAGGTTTGGCCCCGGCGTCCTCGCACACCTTCTCGGTGACGGCCATCGATATCGGCGGCAACCGCGGAACAAGCTCAACGCTTACTGCGCGCACGAAAACTGCTTCGGGGAGATAGCGCCCGCAACGCGTGACGGGACGGCGCTTGTGGTGTCGGAGGGGGGACTTGAACCCCCACGCCCTTTCGGGCACTAGCCCCTCAAGCTAGCGCGTCTGCCTATTCCGCCACTCCGACGTGGCTCAATGTTGAGCGGGGCGAGAGCATAGCCAAGGCCTGCGGCGCCGTGCATTGTCCTTAAGAACGGCGCCGCCACCACGAACGACGGCGCGGCTCGGGGACCACTTCGAGGATCTCTTCTGCAGAAGGTGCGCTGTAATGGGCGAGGATTGCATCCCGATCTGCCGTCATCGCCGCCAACTGCCGAGCAAGGTCATCACGCGTGTCTTCGCAGACCCCGAGATCCACAGCTACACGCGCCGAGTACTTGCCGAAACCGGCGATGACGGCCTCGTGCATTTGGGCGCGCGCACTCGGGTCCGCCACCCGTTGTGCCCAATACTCGAGCTCACGGCGACGTTCCTCACGTGACCACTGCACGCGCCCATCGAGATGACTCGGCAACTGTACGGTGGTCACGCGATGCGACGTTGCGGCACGCAACCATGGTTGAGCGAAGAACTCGCGCCACATGGCATGGTCGATCATCGCGGCGGGATCTTCAGGGACGTGCCACTGGCGCGACAGACGCGCGAACGCTTCTTTGGTGTGGAAGGCGCCCGTCAGCGAAACCCCATTACGCCCGGGCCGCATGTGCCAGACAATGTTTTCGGGATCGCCAATGTCGGCCGGATAGGGATCGAACGATCCGTCGGGACGGAAATACCCGTTCAGGCTGTGCGCGAAGTCGTGGTCCTCGAGCAGCTTGCACATATCTTCGACATGTTCGGGAAAGAACAAGTCGTCATCGCATAGGTAGCCCACAATCGGCGCGCTCGCCGCCTGCACTGCAGCATTGCGGTATTCCTCGCCGTGGCTCGGACCTTTCGGGAGATCCATGAACCGGATACGCGAATCGGTGCGCCAATAGGGATCGACTACTGCCCGAGTCGCATCGTCGACGCCGTCACCCAAAATAATGAGCTCGAGGTCATCGATCGTTTGGTTGAGCACGCTTTCGATCGCAAGATCAATGGTGTACGCATGGTTGTGCGTCGGGATAATGACCGTTGCGCGTGCGCTGGGCTGCATGGCTGCAGAGTGTGGCACGGGCAGCCAAGAACGGGCAATCCTTACCGACGCGCTAGGAGTGCGTGGGCGCAGTCGGCGACGCTGGCAGCGTGGCACCTTGGTACCCGGCCGTGCCCGTGCGCACCACCCGGGCCGGATTACCGACCACGGTTGCGAACTCGGGCACGTCACGCGTGACCACCGCACCACCACCGACGATCGCATTCGCTCCAATGTGCACCTCGGGCAAGATCGTTGCGCCAATCCCAATGAACGCTCCGGCGCCAATCGTCACGCTGCCGCCGATCACCGCACCGGGGCCGACCGTGCAATACGCACCGAGGTGCACATCGTGGGCAATGGACGCGTTGCGATTGAGTTGCACGAACGGCTCAAGCACCGCAGAGGCACCGACGACAACCAGCGCATTGATGTAACTGCCCTCACCCACCGTTGCCGATGACGCAACCACCGCAGTGGGATCGACAAGTGCCGGAAAGTGGGAACATCCCGCGGCCCGCGCGGCGGTGACCGCAATGGCGCGAAATCCCGGCGTCGTGATGGGCACGATGCACGGCGCGTCATGACCCGCGAGATCGAGTTGATCCGGAGTGATGGACGCGCCCCACGGAATGGGTTGCGGACCGTCGGCAAGATTGTCCACCAATTGCCCGATGCCGGCGCCGCTGCGCTGCAACGTTTCGATTACCTCGCCGGTGAAGGGCGTGCGCACCCCGAACAGCACCCAATCGCGAGTCACGGCGCGGTGCGCACTCCAAAGCGCTCACGGGTCTCGCACGCACTCGCAACGGCGCGTCGGGCAAACGTCGCCGCCTCGACGACTTGTGCGACCGCATCGGCGTTGCCCCATCCGTCGTGGTCACCCCGCGGGTTGTCTTCGAGCCCGGTGCGCGCATTGCCGCCAAGCAGCGCAGCCAATGCGATGACGGAACGCTGGTATTTGCCGATACCGGCGAGCGCCCATTCGCAGCCGTCGGGCAGCCGGTTGATCGCCGCCGCAACATCTTCGAGATACGGGCCCAACGATCCGGGATTGCCGACAAAGAGGTTGACCACCGGATGGGCCGGCAACAGGCCACGATCGGAAAGCAACCCGAGCACATCGACCATGCCGAGATCAAAGATCTCGAACTCGGGGCGCACGTCGAGTTCGGCCATGCGTTCGGCCAGCGCCATGATCTCTTGAGGTGGATTCACACTGGTGGTCGTCGGAAAGTTGAATGATCCCAACGTGAGCGTGGCCATTTCGGGGCGCAGTTCTGCCTCAACTTCCAGCCCCGTCAAGCGGGTGGCGAGTCCCCCACCGACCCGGCTACTGGTCGTGGTGCACTGAATGAGTTCGGGACGCTGAGCTCGAATACCTGCGTACACCGATTCGTACAGATCGCGTCGATGGATCGGCGTGGCGTCCTCGGCGCGTACGTGTAAGTGCACAACCGTCGCGCCGGCCACTGCACACTTGATCGCGTCGGCAACGATGCTGGCGGGTGTGACCGGAACCGTCGGAAAACGATCGGGCATCGGAACCGCACCCGTAAGGGCCGCGGTAATCACCATGGGTTGGAGAGAGTTCGTAGGTATTCGCATGGCAGATGTGCGGGGCGCTACTGCAGACGCAGGGACAACAACACGGTGTTGAGCCCGAAGACCACCGCAGCGACAATCGTGATGCGGTCCAAGTTGCGCTCGACGACGGTCGAGCCCGCCATCGATCCGCCGAGGTCGGCGCCGCCGAACATGCCCGAGAGTCCGCCGCCTTTGCCGGAGTGCAACAAGACGAGCAGGATCAACACCAGGCTCGCGATGACTTGGATACCGATGAGGATTGCGTTCAGGATGTCCATGGCTGCTCGCTTCGATTTAGGCGCCGAAGCGTACTATCCGGGCGAATTCCACCGCATCGAGCGATGCGCCGCCCACGAGCGCCCCGTCAATTTCTGGCTGAGCCATGAACTCCGCGATATTGCCCGGCTTGACGCTGCCGCCGTACAAGATGCGCAGACCGGCGGCCACCTCGTCGTTGGCGACCCGGGCGAGCACCTCGCGGATCTGGCCGGCGACGGTGTTTGCGTCATCCGCGGTGGCGTTACGACCGGTGCCGATCGCCCACACCGGCTCGTAGGCCACCACCGTTGCCGCGGCCTTGGTGGCCGACAGGTTGCGATACGCCGCTTCGACTTGGGCTTGGACAATCGCCGTCGTGTCGCCAGCCTCACGCTGTTCGAGTGTTTCGCCCACACAGATAATCGGGGTCATTCCCGCGGCGATGACGGCCGTGGCTTTCTTGTTCACAATCTCGTCGGTGTCGCCGAAGAGTTGGCGGCGTTCGGAGTGACCGACGATGACGTAGGACACGTTGAGCTTGGCGAGCATGATCGGGCTCACTTCGCCGGTGTACGCGCCGTCCTTTTCGTAGAACACATCCTGCGCGCCGAGCGCGATCGGGATGCGGTCGCTTTCGAGCGTGGTCTGCACCGAACGCAGCGACGTAAACGACGGACACACCACAACGTCGGTGCGGTCATAGTCGGTGCGATCCAAGCCGTAGGACAGTTTTTGCACGACCTGGATGGCTTCGAGATGCGTGTGGTGCATCTTCCAGTTCCCGGCAATGAGGGGCTTGCGGTCCGACACGGGCACTACTCCTGCTCGACGAAGGCCGTGACGCTAGCGGGTCGCTGCGCCCGCATTGCGCAACGCTGCGAGCCCGGGAAGATCGCCCAGCTCAATGAGCTCCAGCGATGCTCCCCCACCGGTGCTGACGTGATCGAACCGGTCGGCGAGCCCCATCTGGCGCACTGCGGCAGCACTGTCGCCACCACCAATCACCGAGAACGCCGGGCTGGCCGCCACGGCTTCGGCAATCACGCGCGTGCCTTCGGCGAACGCGGGTACCTCGAAGAGGCCCATCGGTCCGTTCCACAGAATCGTTGCGGCTTCGGCGATCGCTTTGCGGTACCGCTCCCGCGTTTCGGGACCGATGTCGACGCCTTCGAACCCGTCGGGGATCTCCATTGCCGAAACGATGCGCGTCTCGCCGTTCCCGGAGATGTCGTTGGTCACCAACAGATCCGAGCTGATCTCGAACTTGGCGGTTGCGAGCAGCTCGCGACATTGCGCGACGAAATCGGGTTCGATGCGCGAATTGCCGACACTGCCGCCTTGGGCGAGCACAAACGTGTACGCCATTGCGCCACCCACGAGAATGCGATCGCATCGTTGCGCGAGTGCACTGAGCACGCCGAGCTTGTCGGACACTTTCGCGCCACCGACGATCGCGAGAAACGGGCGTTCCGGGGATTCGAGTAATCCGGACAACACTTCGGCTTCGCGTGCACACAGTCGCCCCGCCGCACTCGGCAGCGAACGCGGCGGCCCGACGATGGAGGCATGCGCACGGTGTGAGTCGCCGAATGCTTCGTTGACGTACACATCGCCGAGCGCCGTGAGCGCGCTGGCAAACCCGGGCTCGTCTTTGGTTTCGCCCGGATTGAACCGCACGTTTTCGAGCACCAACACGTCACCGGGCGCCAGGCTTGCGGCCCGCGCTTCGGCTTCGGGACCGACGGTCACCGGGCAAAACGCGACCGGCGCGTTGAGTAACTCGCCGAGCCGTTTTGCGACTCGTGCGAGCGACAATGCGGGATCGGGTGCGCCTTTGGGCCGCCCGAGGTGCGCGCACACGATGACGCGCGCCCCGCGCTCGCGAAGCCATTGCAGTGTGGGCAACACGCTCTCAAGGCGCAAGTCATCGGTGATGATTCCGTCGCGCATCGGCACGTTGAGATTCGCGCGCACCAGCACGCGTGTGCCGTGCTCGATCGGAAGCGACTCGAGTTGCGGGAGGCTGCTCACTGGCGTACTCCGACGAATTCGACGAGGTCGACGAGCCGGTTGCTGTAACCCCATTCGTTGTCGTACCAGCCGAGCACCTTGGCGGTGCTGCCCTTGGCCATCGTGTCGACCGACGAAAAGATGCACGATGCCGGGTTGCCGACAATGTCGGAGGACACGAGCTCTTCGTCGGAGTACTCGAGGACACCACGCGTCGCCGGGTCCGCGGCGGCCTTGGCGAAGACGGCGTTGACTTCGTCGATGGTGACTTCTCGGTTCAGCGTCACCGTGAGGTCGGTAATCGAACCGGTCGGCACCGGGACGCGCAACGCAGTGCCGTCGAGCTTGCCGTTCAGTTCGGGCAACACAAGCCCGATCGCCTTAGCGGCACCGGTGCTGCTCGGAATGATCGAGAGGGCCGCGGCGCGCATTCGGCGCAGGTCGGCTTTGCCCTTGCGGCTCATTTGCGCCAAGTCCTGCAAGCTCTGATCCGAGGTGTACGCGTGCACGGTGGTCATCAGCCCCTGTTGGATCCCGAACGCATCGTTGAGGGTCTTGGCCATGGGGGCCAAGCAGTTGGTCGTGCAAGACGCGTTGGAGATCACGCTGTGGGCGGACGCGTTGTAGGCCTGCTCGTTAACGCCCATGCAGATCGTGACGTCCGCATCGGTGCTCGGTGCAGAGATCACCACTTTGCGCGCCCCACCGGCGAGATGTCCGGCAGCGCCTTCACGGCTGGTGAAGAGCCCGGTGGATTCGATCACGACATCGACGCCGTAGTCGCGCCACGGAATTTCGGCGGGGTCTTTGACTTCGAGCTTGCGCACTTCGTGGCCGTCGACCGAAAAGCCGCCGTCGAACGCTTTGATCTCTTGGTGCAAGGTGCCACCAACCGAGTCGTGCTTGAGCAAAAAGGCCATGACTTCACTCGCGCCGAACGGGTCGTTCACTGCGACCAATTCGACGTCGGTCTCTGCGTGTCGCGCCAGGATCGCTCGATAAAACGAACGGCCGATGCGTCCAAAGCCGTTGATACCTACCCGCACCGTCATGGGTCCTCGTTTCGTTGCTTTCGTGAATAAATGCGTTGGGGACTACAGCAGAGCGCGCAGGGCGCGTGCCAATCCGTGGGGATCGTGCGTGCGCCCGTCGGCTGCTGCCATCGGTTCTTTCACACAGGTAATACCCAGATTGGCGATTACTGCTGCTTCGAAGGGCAATGCGCCGGACGGATCGATGAGCAGCGTGTCGATTCGCCCACCGTGGTCGAGGATCGCCTGCGCGTGATCGGCCCCGTTGAGCCCTTCGGTCTCGGGAATCTCGGGCTCTAAGTTGCCGACGCTGATCACTTGCGCGTTTGCTTCGCTGATCGCCGCAGCGATCTCGGGGACACCGATCACGGGCAAGACGCTCGTAAAGAGCGATCCGGGCGCCAAGATGATTTGATCGGCGCGGCGCAGCGCTTCGAGCGCCGCCGGGGTGGCGGTCGGCGTGCCCAACAACTCGAGGCGCTTGAGGCCCGGGGTGCGTTGCACCGCGTATTGACCTTCGACCACACCATCGGGCCCGATTGCTTGCAGCACAACCGGTTCGGTCGTTGCCGGGTGAATGTGCCCGACCGTGGACAGCAGCTGTTCGCACGCGGCGATTGCGTCGCGAAATGAACCGTGTTGCGATTCGAGCGCGACCAACATGAGGTTGCCGATCGCGTGGTCGTCGAGTTCGCCACCGGCGAAGCGGTACGCAAACAACTCGCTCCATTGCGCGTCGCAATTCGCGAGCGCCAACAAGCAGCGGCGCACATCACCGGGCGGGGTTGCACCATAGGTGCGGCGCAGTCGACCGGACGATCCCCCATCGTCGGCGATGCTGACGATTGCATCGACCGCACTCGCATATTGGCGGGCGGCCATGAGCACTGCTGCCAACCCATGTCCGCCACCTAACGCAACGACGCGCGGGCCGGTGGCGGGCAGTGCGCCGGATGCCTCGGCGCTGGTTTGGGTCTGCGGGTTAGCGGGACGGGTTCGCGTCTCGGCGCGGCGCGGGCGCGAGGGTGCGCCAACCGTGCGCGTTCCGCGCGGTTGGCCTTTGGGGGTCTCGCTCGAGGGGGGTTCGAAGTCAGGCACGATCGATATCTCGGTGGCTCACGGCCGGGGTATACCCGTACGGCTCGAGCAATCTAGCCACCTCGGTTGCCATCACGACGCTGCGGTGTCGCCCGCCGGTGCACCCGAGCGCAACGGTGAGATACGACTTTCCTTCCCGCCCGTACGCGGGGAGCATCTGCGCCAACAGCTCGCTTACGCCGGTGACGAACATTTGGGCTTCGGGTGCAGCGAGCACCACGTCGCGCACCGGGGTGTCGAGCCCGCTCATGGGCCGCAGAGTTTCGTCCCAGTGCGGGTTGGCCAAGAAGCGACAGTCGAGCACGACATCGGCGTCGAGCGGCAAGCCGTGCTTGTACCCAAACGACATGATGCGCACTTGCAGCGCGCCATCGGTGGTGTGGGCGAACAGGGCACGCACGTGTTCGCGCAAGTTCGGTAACGAGAACTCGCTGGTATCAACAACGATGTCGGCGGATTCGCGAATGGGTTCGAGGAGTGCGCGTTCCCGTGCGATCCCAACGGATAATAATTCGCCCTCGGCCAGCGGGTGCGGTCGGCGAGTTCCTTCGAAGCGGCGAATGAGGACGTCGTCGGCTGCGTCTAAGAACACGACGCGGGGTTGCACGCCCGCATCACGGATTGCGACCAGTGCCGGCGCGAGTTCGTCGACGAACCCGGTGGAGCGAATGTCAACCACCACCGCTTGACGACGCGGCATGTCGGTGTCGCGGGCCAGCTCCGCCATCTTGGGCAACAACACGGCGGGCAAGTTGTCGATGACGAAATACCCGAGGTCTTCGAGCGCGTTCGCTGTTTGGGATTTTCCGGCGCCCGACAGTCCGGTGATGATCGTCAGGTCAAGCTGGGGTTTCGGGGGTGTCGGCGGTGTCATCGGTACCCAACGATGCCACATCGGCGGCCGCAACACGCGGCACTCCCTCGGGATGTAACGCCGTAAATACTGCGTCCGCGACTGCGTCGGGGAGCCAGGGCAACGTGTGGAGTTCGTCGAGGGATGCGGCCCGCAACTTTTTGAGCGATCCGTACTGTTTGAGCAGGCGCGCCCGACGGTTGGGGCCGAGGCCCGCGACCTCGTCGAGCACGGAGGTCGTCATCTTTTTGTCGCGCAACCGGCGGTGGTACGTGATCGCGAAGCGATGCGCTTCGTCGCGCACTTGTTGCAACAGATGCAATGCGGGCGAGTCGCGTGCGATGCGCACCGGTTCGGATTGGCCCGGCCGATACACCTCTTCGAAGCGTTTCGCGAGGCTGGCCACTTCGATGTCGTCGCTCAGGCCCAGCTCTTCGAGGACGCGCACCGCCACGCCAAGTTGTCCTTTGCCCCCGTCGATGAGCAACAAGTTCGGCGGATACGCGAAGCGTTTCCCCGCAATGGGCCCGGCGGCGCGTTCTTCGAGGAGGCGGGTAAAGCGGCGGGTTAACACTTCTTCCATGGACAAGAAGTCGTCGTTGCCTTCGCCGTGGCGCAGCTTGAAATGGCGATAATCGTTGCGTTTGGGCAGGCCGTCTTCCATGACGACCATCGACGCGACCATCTCGGTGCCCTGCAGATGCGAAATGTCGAAACACTCGATACGCAACGGCGCATCGGCGAGACCGAGCGCATCTTGAAGCGCGGTGAGCGCTTGGGCGCGCGCGTTGTGGTCGGAGGCGCGCCGCAACTTTTGGCGGGCCAACGCGTCGGTCGCGTTCTTGTTGGCCATATCGAGCAACGCTTTCTTGCTCCCCCGTTGCGGGACCCGCAAGCTGGCCGGACCGTTCCGGCGTTGCGCCAACAGCGCTTCGTACACACCGGGCGCGTCGGGCAGCGCGGTCAGTAACACTTCACGCGGCACATCTTCGCGGGGTGCATCCGCGTAGAGCAGCTCGACGAGGCGCCCGTTGAGCGCACCGGCGTCGAGATCTTCAACTTTGTCGAGCATGACGCTGCGACGCCCCACGACACGCCCGCGGCGCACCATCAACATTTCGATAGCCGCTTCGAGGGGATCGTCGGCAACACCGAGCACATCGACGTTGTCGTCGCTGGAGCCGACAACCTCTTGGCGTTCGATGACGCGCTGCACCGACAGGATCTGGTCGCGCAGCCGGGCCGCTCGCTCAAACTCGAGGGCGTCCGACGCTTCGTGCATTGCTTTTTCGAGCCGGTCGAGCACCGGTGCGGTGCGCCCGTCGAGAAACGCGACGAACTCTTCGACGAGTTGCGCGTACGCCTCGGGCGTAATGGCATCGACGCACGGGGCCGCACATTTTTCGATGTGCGCATACAGACACGGTTTGCCGAGGCGCGCATGGCGTTGCAGTTTGGCGTTGGTGCACGTGCGGATCGGGAACGTGCGCAACAACAAGTCGAGCGTTTCGCGGATCGCCCACGCGTGGGTGTAGGGCCCGAAGTAGCGGACGCCTTTGCGCTTGGCGCCGCGCATTACTTGCGCGCGTGGCCAGGCTTCGTCGGTGGTGACGGCTAAATACGGGTAGGACTTGTCGTCTTTGAGGCGGACGTTAAAGCGCGGGCGATGCGTTTTGATGAGGTTGAACTCGAGCAACAACGCTTCGACTTCGGTGCGCACTTCGAACCACTCGACATGGTCGGCGGTTTGGACCATTTGGCGCGTGCGGGGCGCAAGGGTGAGCGGATCGGCGAAGTAGCTGTTGAGCCGGCTGCGCAAGCTTTTGGCTTTGCCGACGTAAATGACGCGGCCGTCGGCGTCGAGGAACTGATACGAGCCCGGCGCGTCGGGGATGGTGCCGGCGGCGGGACGAGTGACCATCCGTTAATTCTGCCCGGCGCCCGCAAGGGTTCGAGACGGTTCCCCTTCGGCGGGGGGTGTCGCCGCCGGGGCGCTCGTGCGCAGCGAGCGCGACCATACATAGACCCGCCACATCGCCACGGCAAGCAAGGCCATGGTGGCCAGGTTGCGTAAATACAAGATGGCCGTTTCGAGGACGGCACCGTTTTTCACGGCGATGATGCGACTGAGCAGGATCGCCGACCCGGTGGTGACGACGAACGCGAGCTTTGCGACGGGCAGTTCGCGTTTGGTCCACGCGATGGCGGCGAACGGCAAGAGCCACACGCCGTATTGCGGGGAATACAACGGGGAGAACACGAGCATCGCGGCGATCATTGCAAGCGGTGCAACCCCGTCGATGATGCCGGCGTGCGCTTCACCGATGACGGTGCGCCGACTGGCGCGCCATAGCCACCACAACGTGGCGAGGATGCTCACGAGCAACAGGGCCGAGAGGGTGCTGCGCGTCCAGTCGGGGATGGTGGCGTAGCGCAACGCGCCGGATTCGGCGTAGACCTTGCCGGGCACAAAGACGCGCACGAAGGCGCCGAGCACACTTTCGATCTGCCAGCCGCGTGCGCCACGGAAGGTGAGCACTTGGATCGGGCCGGCCAGTCCCCCAATGGCGGCCCAGCCCACAAAGAGCACCCCGACACTGACTGCGGCACTCACCGCAGCGCGACGCCGTCCGGCAATCCACGCGGTTGGGATCAATAGGGCTGGCCAGAGTTTGGTGAACACCGCAATACCGATGAGCGAACCGCCAATGGTGCTGCGATGCCGGCGCGCCAGGGCGAGTCCCCACATGGCGAGCGCGATGGATAACAGATCGACCCGCAAATAAATCAGTGGGATGACGAGATACGCGAGGCCCGCAAGGAGATAGAGCATTGCGGCGCGCCGGCTCCAGCCGTAGGCGAGTGCGCCGGCAACGGCGAGATCGCAGAGCATCGAGAACACCGCGATGGTGCGGGCCGAGGTGGGCACATTGCCGATGGCGAGGACGCGTATCGCACCGTAGGTAACGATCGGGTATTCGACGGCCCGATCCTTGTATGGGACACCGGCCTGCACGGCGATTTGGTGGAAGCGCCGGATGTCACCGGTGAGGTTCCCCCGCCCGGTCGACACATCGGGCTGGACCCAGAGTCCGATCAGAACAAAGCCGCGCAGGATCACCAACACTGCGAGCGCCCAGATCAAGGTCCGTCGTGACATCCGGGCATTGTTTCATGTCGCCGTTTCCTGTCGCCGTTTCCTGTCGCCGTTTCCTGTCGCCGTTTCATGCGGCTGTCTCGAGGTACCGGCCGTGTGGGGCCGGGGTGCGCTTGGTAGCATTCCCGCATCCGGCCTGGTATCCGGACCATCATCACCAACCCCGAACCCAACGACCGACAACCCCGCGGAGGGCGACCAGGCTGTCCCCGCCGGTCCGATGGTTCGCCCCCTATCACGGGGCCGACGAGTGCGGCCGTTGTGAGCGAGCGATAGAGAAGGTGCACGTGCGATTGCAGACGCCGTTGCCGGACGAATACACCGCAGCTTCCCCTGACGAACTGGTCGCACGTATTGGTGCGGCCCGCCAAGCGTTGGGTGATCGCTTGTTGATTTTGGGGCATCACTATCAGCGCGATGAGGTGATCCGGTGGGCGGATCGCCGCGGCGATTCGTTTGGCCTCTCACAATTCGCCGCGCAGAACGCGCACGCGAGCGACATCGTGTTTTGCGGTGTGCATTTCATGGCCGAATCGGCGGACATTCTCACCGCGTCACATCAGCGGGTGATTCTCCCCGATCTCAACGCGGGTTGTTCGATGGCCGACATGGCCAACATCGAGCAGGTCGAAGACGCGTGGGCGGAACTCGGTCGCATCGTCGACACCGAACGGGTGATTCCGATCACCTATATGAATAGCTCGGCGGCACTCAAAGCATTTGTGGGCGCGCATGGTGGTGCGGTGTGCACTTCGTCGAATGCGCGTGCGGTGCTCGAATGGGCGTTGGCTCGCGGGGAGCGAGTGCTGTTTTTCCCCGATCAACATTTGGGGCGCAACACCGCGTATGCCATGGGCTACACCGCCGAACACGAGCGTGTGTGGAATCCGCGGGCTGCACTCGGCGGGCTCGATAAACAAGATGTGGTGGACGCCACGTTCCTCCTCTGGCAGGGACACTGCACGGTGCATCAACGGTTCCGCCCCGAACACGTGCATGACTTTCGCCAAGCGCACCCCACCGGGGAGGTGTTGGTCCACCCCGAGTGCGCGCACGATGTGGTGGCGCTCGCCGATCGTGTCGGTTCGACCGAGCGGATCTTGCATTGGGTAGAGAACGCGCCGGCCGGCAGCGTGCTCGGCATTGCGACCGAGATTCACATGGTGCACCGCATGGCCGCCGAACACCCCGAGCTCACCGTCGTGTCGCTCGATCCGCTGGTGTGCCCCTGCTCGACGATGTTTCGCATCGATGCACCGCATCTCGCATGGTGTCTCGACGCGCTCGTGCGCGGCGAGATCGTGAACCAGATCACCGTGCCCGATGAAGTTGCGCGTGATGCGCACGTCGCGCTGCAGCGCATGCTCGACATCACCTGACGGGTGTGCAATAACCCGGGCCGCCTCGCAGGGTCGTCGCGGCGCTCAACACTCATTCACGGGCGCGATGCCGCACTGATATCGCCATCAATGCGCTCAACGCCATCGCGGCCCTTCCTTCGCACCGGCCACCACGCATTTCCTGCTGACGGCCATTGCGGTGCGGTGGTGCCAATAGGCACGGCGATCTCCCGGTAAATTGCGGCGAGCTTCCAGGCAGGGGCAAGTATGCATCTCTATAGCGGGACAAGCGTCGAGTTCATCCAGGACGCGACCCACAACCAGATCGCCGAGAAGCTCGAGAAGAACTTCGAGGACGAGTACCGCTACAAGCCGGGTAAGTCCGAGGTGCAGTCGTGGCGCGAGTCCCTGACCCGGATGGCCAGGGTGCTGCGCAACACCGCGATGCTCGACCACGGAGTCGTTGTCGAGTTGCAACTCCCCCTGACATCGAAGCGGCTCGACTGC
>JBMOIW010000043.1:0-16314 GCA_049317145.1 Acidimicrobiia bacterium | reverse complement strand
CAAGCCCTCATCGAAGGGCAAATCGACGATGTCGAATTCGCTGGACCACTCAACCAACCGTACATACCGATCCCACGGAAGCGGCGAGCGGGCCCGGTGAAACGCCGGAACACCCGGAGCACACCATTCCTGCGTACACACCAGATCTTCTCCGGGGTGCGAGCTGCGAATGATGTAAGCCCGATCAGCACCGAGTACTTGAGCAACCGCCTGCAACGCTTCACTAAGCCCGGCATCGAGCTCAGCTCCGCTCAAACCGAGTAGCGATCGGACACTGCTAAACGCGACGCGTTCGAGCTGGTAGCGCAACCCTGCCGCTTCTTGCTCGTTGCGTTCCTCGGTGATGTCGCGAAATGTCGTCGCAGCTGCGAGGACGCGACCTGTTTCCGGATCGGAAATCGGATGCGAATTGATCTGGATCCAGCGCGTGGACCCCGTTTCGGATTGCAACCCCATGACAACGTTGCGAACAGCTTCGCCGGTCTGGATTGTCACCATCGATGGATGGTCTTCACCGGGGAACGCACGACCATCAGCGCGCACGGCGCGCCATCGCGGGTCCGTTGAGGTCCGACCACTGATCTCAGCGGAAGTCAGATCGAGAATCCGGGACGCGGCTTCGTTGCTGGCGAGCACCGCGCCGTCGGCACCTTGGATGACAACGCCAACGTCGAGCGCGTCGAGCCACCGGCGATAGTCGGCGGCGGTCGCCCCGGTAGCGCCAAGCGCATCGGGTTCACTCGACAAATTCATTGGTTCGACCTCCTGCTCGGGAGTTCCCCACTACCCCATCGCCGAACCATGCGCCACCGGCACTTGAGTCGAACGAGATGTTACCCAGAAGATTTCTTGAGAAATAGGGATCAAAGAGTGCCGCCCCACTGTCGAGGCGGACCTTTCCGCTCAGTGGGAATCCTTACCCCAGGGTTGCCGGATTCCACTGCAAGAGGTCGCCCAGGCGCGGGTCGTTGGAGAACACCTCGACAATCGGACAACGCAGCCCGAGCCGACGCTGTAGCTGGCGGATCGTGTTCTCCTCATTCCAGAGCGACAGCGTGACCGCCACACCAGTGCGGCCCGCACGAGCAGTGCGGCCGGATCGGTGCAGATAAGACTTGTGATCGTCGGCCGGGTCGTAGTGGATCACCACGTCCACATCGTCAACGTGGATTCCCCGAGCGGCAACATCGGTTGCCACAAGAACGGGCAACGTTCCCTCGGTAAACGACTGCAACGCTCGTTCGCGCACGCCCTGGCGAAGATCGCCGTGAATTGCTCCGGCATTGACTCCTTCGCGCTTGAGCGCAACGACCAGCTTGTCCGCCATGCGCTTCGTGCGAACAAACAGCAGCGTGCGTTGCGAATGCCGAGCGATGGTTGCGGCGACTTTGACTTTGTCCATTTCGTGGACGTGCAAGAACCGATGTTCCATCGCTTCGACGGTCGTTTCGTCTGCACCCACCTCATGCGCCACCGGATCGTTCATGTAGGTCTTCACGATTTGGTTGATCGCGCCATCGAGCGTGGCGGAAAACAGCATGGTCTGGTGCTCGCCTTTGACGTGGTACAGAATCTTTTGTACCTGCGGCAAAAAGCCCATGTCCACCATGCGATCCGCTTCGTCGAGGACCAGGACCGAAACTTGGGCGAGCGAAAGTTCGCCGCGCTCAAGGAGATCAATACAACGCCCTGGCGTCGCGATGATGACCTCGACGCCGTGTTGCAACGCCGCAACTTGTGGTTCGATCGAAACACCGCCGTACACCGGAAGTGTTCGAAATCCCATCGCTCGCGCGAGCGGGGCGAGGACCTGCTCGACTTGGTTGGCGAGCTCACGAGTTGGAACAAGCACGCATCCCTGCGGCGAGCCTGGCGCTGAGGCGTGCACTCGCTCGAGCATTGGAATCCCGAATGCAAGCGTTTTGCCGGAACCCGTCTTTGCTTTGCCACAAACATCGCGCCCCGCGCGACCGTCAGGAATCGTTGCCGCCTGAATGGGAAATGGTGCGATAATTCCGGCTTGGGCGAGCACTTCAACAATCGCCGGGGCGACGCCGAGCGCCGCAAACGTGGTAGTCACGCAGTTACTCCTCTGCCCCGTTGCGTGCGTGCACCACGAGGCGTGTGCATCCCGAGGCCAAGCCTCGCCGTCACGAACGGATCATCAGAGCCCGTGACCGGCCGGAATCCTATCGGGACTTAAGGGCGCACCCCCCACCGCTTCGCACATCGTCAGCAATGCAGGCTCCCCAGGCCTGCGGCGGCAGTTTTCTCGGTACTGTGAATTACGAGCGGATGAAACGCATTGCGGGCTTCCTCGCCAAAGGACTGCTCCGGCGCGGGACGATTCGCCAAGAAGTACAGAATCGATTTCGTCCCCGCTTCGGAATTGACGGTGCCACTGTGATCCTCGGTTAACCCGCGGGCATTGACGATCTCAGCGGACCGCCCCGGAGGCGCAGCCGTATCGGCCGGCACGACGAAATCGTCTCGGGTGCCAATGAAATGCATACGCACCCCGGACGGAAGTTCTCCGTCATACCCAACCCGATCAATATCGGTGAACACCTTTGCGTTTCGGGGGGGCAAGTCGCCGTATGCCGCATTGATCCCTGCGCGCACGACCGTGCCAGATGCCGGACAGCTCTCGTTGTTGTGATCGAGTTGGGCCAACGGCGCACCGGAAAGCGGCGAGTTTACCGAGACGTAATTTGCGATCGTGGGAAGACCGGGGTCCTTGGGGTTATACATCGTTCGCAGCCAATACATTTCGACGGCGCCGCCAAGCGAATGACCAATGAGGTCAACTTTGCGGTCAGGGTATTGCTCGTGCAGCTTCCGCAGATACACATCGAGTCGCGCCGCGTGCTCTTTCACCGTGGAATTGAACGTGTCCTCGCTGGTGTAACGGTTCGGGTCATCGGAGTAGCTGGCGTAGTGCACATCGGACGCTGGGTAGCCGAGTGCATTCATGTTGAAATCCACCGGATACTTAATTTCTGGCACTTGCTGATCCGTGCCCTTTGGTTGCTTTGGATCCAGGTCCATCGAACTTCCCATGCCGCCCATCGCAACAACCAGGTTTCCCGTACCGTGAAAATCCTCCAACGACGCGGGCGGCGTATAGAAGGGGCCCAGACGCCAAAGCGCATGCCCGGCGGCGCGCGCCAGATGCGCGAACGCCCAGCGGATCTGGCGCCACGTCACCACGTCAGGACCATTCGACCAATACCCGAAATCTTGACCCGTCAGGTCTTTCCAAACGCGAAGTGAGAACCCGGGATCGATGAGCTTGAACCCCAGCGTCAGCGGATTTGAAAAGTTCTTGAGCGCGCGCCCTGCCCGCCGCTTGATCCGACCAGGGTGAAAAACCGCTTCGTATCCGAGGACCATTGGGAGGTCGAGCTTGCGCAACGTTCCATCGATTCCACGCGCCCGGACGACCCGCTTTTCAATGGAAGCAACGTGATGGTCGACCTGCTCCGCGAGCGCGACGAGCGAACCAGCGAGATCGGGGCGACCGGGCGTGCGCGATCGCATCGTGACCGCCTGGGCGCGCACCGATGCCGCCGCGTCGCGCCCAACTGGCACTGCGCTGGAAAGCTCATCAATATCAAACGCAAAAAGATCCATTACTCCTCCTTGATTTACGACAGCGATCACGCCGACATCGCTGCCTACCGCGTTGTGCTGAAGGGGTTAAGTACTCGCTCAACGACGTCGTTTATTGTTTCGACACCGTCCTGCACTTTGTTTGCTGTGATGATTGCCGGACGAGTGCCGTCGAGCCCTGCCCGCACCAGCCGCGCATTATCGGCAACTTGTTTTGCCGAAACGGTTTCGCGCGTTGGATCGTGCAGATTTTGGAGCGGAGACTCAGCCACTCCCGACCGCACCGCTGTATCAAGCATCGTTGCGCCGACATACGTGAATTGGGGGTTTCGGGGATCAAGAAGCCAACGAACATCTTGTTCTCCGATGCCCCGCACGAGTTCCTCTCCGACCCGCTCGTAGATGTCGCCATAGGGAAGGTTGCGGAAAATCGCCCGGGTAGCGCTCCACCCCGGCAAATCCAACACTGGCGGCGTGCCATTCGGGAGCAATCGAATCGGATCGCTATCGGTACCTGCTTGGCGACCAAGCCAGCGATAGATCTCGCTTCCGAGGGTGATGATCTGCATCAGCTCCGTTGGGCGCGCTCCTTCGCGCTGTGCCCACGCATACCCGGCCTCCGTTGACCGCTGCTCGGCAAACGCCCACAGTCGCTGCGACTTTTCGTCCCAGCTACCGGGCGCTTGCTCCCTGCGATATTGGAAAAACCGCTGCCAAAGCTCAGAGCCTTGGGTCCACGGGTGTAGGTCATCGCCATTGCGAAACATGCGTGCAATGCCATCGTGAAACGCACACAAGATGTTGGCATCCACAATCGACGCGAACGATCCCGGCGTGATGAATCCCTGATCACGGAAATATCGCAATACGCCGTCGAAACAGTTTCCGGTACCAGCAGCATTGAGTTGCGGTAACCAGCGCAGACTCAACAACACCAGCCACTGGCGACGTGCTTCGACGGTAAGGCTCTCCATCCATTGCGTGCTTGCGTCGAGGCGATCGATGTGATCGACGATTGCACGAACCTCTACCGAGAGACCATCGCCGTCCACGAGCTTTGCGAGGACTGCCAACGCGTTGAATAGTTCGCTGCTTCCAAATGCATTCGCCGCCCAGGTCTGCATATGAAGTTGATCGAGCAACGATTGGAAGGAATCGAGACGCCGTGCCAATTCGTCGACCTGAGCGCTGACGACCTCAGCAACCGCAACAACATCGGCGCCGGCGTACACGTGGGCGAACCCCGCCACGGTTTTGATCCGACGACCCCGATCGCCCAACTGGTCGACCGCCCATCGCCCACAATCGATCCCGTCCCGGAGCCCCTCAGGATTAACTAGTATCTGCATGTGCCATATTGTATTATCTTGCTTCAAACGAGGCAAGTGTTTGGTTGGGTTAGTTCTGGAGGCCCAACCTGGTACACAAGCGAGCAATGGCTGAGCTCACAATTGCCTCGTTCAACCTCCATTGGGGTGGCCTACGTCCGAACGGCGAGCCATTCGACGTGGTCGGAGCATGTCGGACCCTCGACGCCGACATCCTGGTGCTCCAGGAAGTGTGGTGGCCCACCGACGAACCCGGAATGCTTTCGGCCCTGGCCGCCGACCACTACGCGATGCACGCGCTCCATGAGCACCCGCTGGCTCGCGACATCGAACGCCGCGGTCCCAAAGTTGCGCGCGACGGAACCGGCGATTGGGGCGTTGCGGTATTCACTCGGTTCCCGGTGCTCGTCTCTCGCGATCTCGAGCTCGGCGATGTGCCCGGTGATCTCACCAAGAACCGAACCGCACTCCACCTACAACTCAATGTTGAGGGGACGCCGTTCGATCTTGTCGCGATGCATCTTTCCGCGAACGTCGTGTACGGCCCGACACTGCAATTGCGTCGAATCCGCGCGCAGCTCCCAGAGAACCGCCCCGCAGTACTCGTTGGGGATTTCAACCTTGGACCGCGAGCAGTGTCGTTAATGCTGCGGCACTGGCGGCCAGCCGTAACTGGGCCCACGTGGCCCGCGCCGCGCCAATTTGTGCAGCTCGATCACATCCTCGTCAGTGAGGAGGTCACCGTCGTGCACGGCGAAGTATGTCCCGACATGGGCTCAGATCACCGACCAGTACGGGCGCGACTCGCGTTCGATCCAAACACCTAAGGCGACGTTACGCCAACACCGCAAGCGCAACCGGCGGTGTGTTGGTGACGAACGCCCAACCGAAATGTTTGGCCGCGCCAAACGCGGCGACGCGTCCTTCTTTCGTAATCATCCAGTAGCCGTCAGCAGAATTTGCCCGGGCAATGCCAGTTGCTTCACGATTTCGACAGCCACCCAAGCTTCCCTGGAAGGGCGCATCACCGAAGGTAAAGACTCCGCCATCGCCACCGACGAGCCAATACCCTTTTCCGGACGGCGTTGAGGCCATTGCGACCACTGCACGGTTGAGTTTGAGCGAACCGGTGGAGCCAAGGAATTGCGCGTCGCCGAAGGTGAAGATTCCGCCGTCTGCTGCAACAAGCCAGTAGCCGTTACCCGTCGGTGTCGCGGCCATACCCACAACCGGCCGGTTGATTCTCATGGCTCCGGTTGAACCAAAAAAGCGCGCATCGCCAAAGGCGAAGATCCCTCCGTCCGATGCGACGAGCCAATAGCCGTTTCCCGACGGAGTTGGTGTCATTCCGACGACCGGTTTGTTCAGACGCAACGAACCGGTGGAGCCGAAGAACTTCGCGTCGCCAAAGCTGAAGATGCCGCCATCAGACGCAATGAGCCAATACCCGTTGCCACTCGGCGTCGGGACGATGGACAGCACGGGGGCGTTCAGCCGCGTGTTCCCCAGCGAACCAAAGAACGGCGCTGCACCGAAGCCAAAGACTCCCCCGTCGGCCGACGCCAGCCAATATCCGCGCCCATCGGTTCCCGCCGCGCCGAGCGGTGCATCAGGCGGACACGACTCCGAGACCCCAGCGAACGTCAACATGCGCTGGTAGATCGACAGGATCGACTGCGCGTAGGTGGTACCGGGAACGGCCCATTTCCCGTTCAGTCCTTCCCACGTCGGGGCTTTTCCTTTGAGAAAGAACGTATCGAAACCGCGGAGCAACGGCGGGTCAGGAAGGTTCGATGCACGCACAGTTGGATCGGCGTAGTTGCGCAAATGCTGGATCTGGGCGCGCACTCCCAGTCGCGGGCTCGGGAAGTCGTATCCGTTCGTGCACGAATTACAGGCCCCGATTCCCGCGTAGTTGTTATCCGAGGGGCGCACCTGCCCGTAATCCGGGAAGTTGAACCACAGCGTCTCGAGAATCGACTGTGCAAATGCCACGTCGCCCCGAACGTTGTAACGAATTCCTTCTTCTACAAACAGCGCGGCCAGCGTGTCGAGATCGACCGACGCTCGATACTCCCGCTTTGTCGCTGAGCGGAACCATGCCGCCATTGCCTGAGGCGTCATGCGTGGACCGCCCATGATCGGGTTCTGCCCCGGAGGCTCAGCCAATGCAGGACGAGTTCCGACCGACGGCAGGACGAGCGCCAGCACCGAAAGTGCCAGGAGAGACGAAAGACAGAGTCGGCGAAGAATGCTCATTTGCGTAGCAACACCCTTGGGAGGTTTCGGTGTTCCGCCGGGAAGACTGTAGGCGTTAAGTAGGCCGCTATGTCGGCACCACTGCAGGACCAAGGTCACAAGAAGGTCACAAAAAAAGCCGACCCCCGGGATTTCCCGGGGGTCGGCTGCGGTTTTACCGGTGTCGCCTAGGCGAACCGGACGTTTTGTGCCTCCTCGCCCTTACGGCCGGGTGCGACGTCGAACTCGACTGTCTGCCCTTCCTCAAGGCTCTTGTAGCCAGGCATGTCAATTGCCGAGTAGTGCACGAACACGTCCGCGCCACCCTCACGAGCAATAAAGCCGTAGCCCTTTTCCGAGTTAAACCATTTGACGGTACCGGTTGCCACCGATGACTCCTTACTGACTGTATGAAACATCGATCGGGATTCGAACCCGAGCGATCCCCAGACTCTAGGTGAGACTGGCCGCACAATGCACGGGCGCTCGCAAGATTTTTTGCCTCGTGGCACCGCCGGGCATGATCTCTCGGCAAAACTGGCCTAACCATGCCGATCCTGATCGATAATCCCGCCGGGCTCCAAAACCTCATCCCCGAGCTCCTCGCCAGCGATCGCTACGGCATCGACACCGAATTCCACGGGGAGCGCTCGTATTGGCCCCGGTTGGCGCTGGTTCAGATTTCGTGGCCGGGAGAGGTGGCACTCATCGACCCACTCGCGGTCGATGTTGCGCCACTCGCCCAGGTGCTCAATGGAAACGGCCTGTGCATCATGCACGCCGGTGCTCAGGACCTTGCGATCTTGGAACGAGCCTGCGGGACGATCCCGAACCGGCTCTTCGACACCCAACTCGCCGCAGGATTCGTCGGGCTCGGAACACCCTCACTCTCCAGCTTGTGCGACCGAATGTTGCGCGTGCGTCTCAGCAAAGGCGACCAACTCGCCGACTGGACGCGACGGCCAATGACGGAATCGCAACTCGAGTACGCCGCATCAGATGTCGCGCACTTGCTCGCCCTCCATGACACGCTGCTCCACGAACTGGATGCACGCGGGCGGACCCAGTGGGCTATTGACGAATGCGAACTTATGCGTACGCGCCCTCGGGGACGACCCGAGCCCGAAAACGCGTGGTGGAAACTCAAGGGCAGCCGGTCACTGCGCGGCAAAGCGCGCGGCGTTGCACAATGCGTTGCCGCTTGGCGAGAACGCACTGCGCAGTCCCTCGACCGTCCGCCGCGTCAGATTCTTCCGGACCTCGCGCTGCTCTCCATCGCACAGCGTCCACCGCATGACGCCCGCGAGTTGGCGCAGGTGCGCGGCATCGAACGCCGCGCATTGAGCGGGGATGCCCCCGAGCAAATCTTGGCTGCAATTGCGCAAGGGGATGCGCTTCGCAAAGAAGACCTCTCACTCCCGGATGACGACCCGAGTGAAGGCGTGCCGGGCCCAGTCGCGGTGTTGCTAACCACTTGGATTGCGCAATTGGCAGATGACTCCGGAATTGAACCCTCGCTGTTGGCAACTCGGGCCGATCTTCGCGCCCTGCTCTCTGGAAATCCGGATGCGCGCTTGGCCCACGGCTGGCGAAATGCGTTTGTCGCTGAGCCCGTTCGAAAACTGATGTCCGGAGATGCTTCCGTCGCTGTGGCGTCCACCGGCGATCGGCTCGTGTTGCGCGAGCCCTGACGCGCCGAAAAAGTGCTACGCCAATTCCGTCGTATCTACGATGTCACGGAGGAACGCTTCGACTTCGTCTCGCCGAATCGTTCGAGCAAACGGCGGTAGCGCACGAAGCAGCGCCGAGCGATAGCGAGCGGTTGCCAAGCGCGGATCAAGTACCGCCACTACCCCACGGTCAGAGGCAGTTCGCAACAATCGGCCCGCACCCTGCGCCAGTGTCAGCGCGGCACGCGGAATATCCACCTCGAAAAATGATGCTCCTCCGTGTTGCTCGACCCGTGCACGTCGCGCTCGCTCCAACGGATCGTCCGGCCGCGAAAACGGGAGCTTGTCGATCACGACGAGGACACACGCTCCACCAGGAACATCTACGCCCTGCCAAAAGCTTCGGGTAGCGACCAACACCGACGACGGGTCGCTCCGGAACGCGTCAATCAGTTGAGCCTTGGGCTGGTCACCCTGCGCCAAGACCGTGATATTCGAAAGGGTACGAAGCGCGTCGGCGCCTGCCCGCGCGCCGGCATGACTCGTGCACAGCACCAAGGCGTGTCCACGCGATGCCTGCACCAAGGAACACAGTTCCTCAGCGGCGGCAGCAGCCCATTCAGGAGTGCGAGGGTCGGGAAGATGGGCTGCGACGTATAAGCGTCCGTTAGCTCGGTAATCGAACGGGCTGACAAAACGATGCGCCGTGTAGGCAAGCCCCGGATCACCCTCGTTTTGATGCACGGCACCAGGGTCTAAACCGATGGCGCGCGCGAACGGCTCGAAGCGCTCGCCGGAACCCAAGGTCGCGCTCACGCAGATCACGGGAACGCGATCGAATACCGCTCGGCCGAGGCGATCCCCAACTTCGATCGGCGCGCTATGAAGCGCGACGGGACTCCCTCCAGCCCACACGACATCACTGGATTCGGGAGTCGCAACGCGCCGAACATCATCGAGTGCAGCACTCAGCATCTGCATGAGCTGTAGCCGACCGGTGTCTCCGGTTGCGGCGGCATCCTCGCGCGCCTCGCGCAGTAACGCACTCGTCGCTTCACCGCACTGCACCAACACGTTGCGCAAGGGATCCAACGTCGGATCGATTTCCGCTTCCTGGTCCCGATATGCCGTCAATGCACGTTCGAGGCTGTCGGCAGCGCGCGCTACTGCATCTGCCGGTGCCGCACCGACAAGCGATCGCCCACGACTGGCGAGGAAACGCAACCGTCCTGGACCAAGGTCGATCCCGAACGCTCGTGTTGCAATGTCGGCAAGTTCATGTGCTTCATCGAAAATGACCACGTCATGCGGAGGGAGTACGTACCCGCCGGACGCGATGTGGGCGCAGTAGAGCGAAGTGTTGACAACTAACAAATCAGCGGCCTCCGCGCGTGCTCGCGCATCTTCCGCAAAGCAAGACGAACCCCGATGACACCGGTTCGCCCCCGGGCATTCTCCCGGACTACAAGTCAGCGCTCGCCAGGAACCCATCGCAACTTCGACATCGAGATCCGCTTCGTCACCGGTTGCAGTGCGTTGGGCCCACTCCGAAAGGGCGACTGCGTCGTCAGGAAAGGTCGCACTCGGTCGACTCGAAAACAACACGGTGTCGTCCAACGCAGCATCCAGCAACGCTCGGCACAGATAGTTCGAACGGCCTTTGAGGATTGCTACCGACACCTTGCGATCGAGTGCAGCCATCACCGTCGGAATGTCTTTGCGCCAAAGCTGGTCTTGCAAGGTTTTGGTCGCTGTCGCAACCACGACCTTGCTCCCGGACAGCAGTGCCGGCACCAAATAGGCAAAGGACTTCCCGCTCCCCGTTCCCGCCTCGGCCAGCAGGTGCGTCCGCTCCGTGATCGCATCCGCAATCGCGCGTGCCAGGTCGGCTTGCCCGGGGCGCGACTCGCCGCCAACGGTTGTAACAACGCGTGCAAGGAAGTCGAGCGTCTCGGTCACCCCCGGATCCTTGCATGAGTACACAACCCGTCTCGACAATCCAACGCGCCTATCGTGCTGCGATGCAACGGCGCAGCTTGGGACTGATTCGCGACCTTGGCTCCGGCCCCTACCTCGATACGTTCTTTGTGTTCGGGGTCGGCACGGTCATCGTGACCCGGGCGTACCTCTGGCTGACGGGCTATCCGCAAGTGGGCGGATCGAAACTGCACATCGCTCATGTGCTCTGGGGCGGGCTCGGAATGATGGTTGCGATTGTGGTTCTCCTCGCCAACGTAGATCGACGCGCGCGCATCGTGAGTGCCGTCCTCGGAGGAATTGGGTTTGGTCTGTTCATTGATGAAATCGGAAAGTTCATAACCCAAGACGTCGACTACTTCTTTAAACCAGCGATCGCTCTCATCTACTTGATCTTCGTCCTGATGTTTTTTGCGATCCGTGCGCTCCAACGTTCCGTTCGCCCGAGTCCTGAAGTTGCGCTGGCCAACGCGCTGGCTATCGTCACCGAGTCACCTGCCCGGGCACTCACGACGGCCGAACGCGACCGAGCAAATGAGTACCTTGAGCTGGCCGCTGATCTTCCCCTGAGTGCTGCAGTGCGCGAACTCGTTGCTGCGGCGGCAACGCGCGCACCACGGGGTAGCTATCCGGGGAAGACGCTGGTCGATTGGAACCTGCGCTGGTACCGCCGCTTGGGTCAGAGTCGCCTCTTCATCTGGGCAATTGCGATTTACGCTGCCGTGAATCTCATCGGGCTGTTAATCCTGGTCCTCGCACTGCTTGCCGCGGCCGGAGGGCGACTCGGGTTGCCGGTCACTATTGACCTCACCACAGATGCGCAAACGGCGACCAACGGAATCAGCGCAATTGCGATCATTATTGGCGACACGCTCTTTGGTATTGGAATGTTCCTGGGCCTGATTGCACTGCGGAGATCCCAAGCTCGGGCCCTGATGTGGTTCGACCGTGCGTTCCTGTTCCAGATTCTGTTTACGCAGGTATTTGTATTCGCGGAACAACAGCTTCTCGGACTCTTTGGACTGGTCGTTCACCTGTTCTTGTGGGGCGCCATCCGAATCGCGCGCGAAGACCTCGACCGAAAACGCTCGATTGAACCCTCGGCGCTGGACAAGTAGTCCGCTCCTGTCATTCGATGTACCAAACATTCGCAGCCGTTGCAGTATCTGGCGACTACTCAGGAGGCACCCTCGCTCCTCGCCGAGGCCCGTACGGGCGGTAACCTGCCGCCATGCCCAAGACCGCAGTCATGCCCGTCACCGGTGACACCACCGCCGACCGACTTCTCGAAAAGAACCCGCTTGCACTCCTTATCGGAATGCTGCTTGACCAGCAAGTGCCCATGGAGTGGGCATTTCGTGGTCCGCAAACCTTGACCGAGCGCGTGGGCTCACTCGACCCTGAAGTCATTGCTGCGATGGATCCCGAAGCGTTCGTCGCACTATGTTGCGAGAAGCCCGCCATCCATCGCTTTCCTGCAGCAATGGCGAAACGGATTCAAGCGCTCTGCACCATTGTCCACGACGAGTACCGCGGCAATGCGGCGCGCATCTGGAAAGGCGTCGACGACCCTCGCGAAATCAAAGCACGCTTAAGCAAACTCCCCGGTTACGGCGACGAGAAGGCGCGCATCTTCCTCGCGATCCTTGGTAAACGTTTTGGGGTCGCCCCCGAGGGATGGGAACGGGTCGCTACGCCGTTTTCTGACGGCCGCATGCGGTCGGTTGCTGACGTGAGCTCGCACGCTGCGCTGCTCGAGGTCCGCGCGTTCAAGCAGCGCCAAAAGGCGCGAGGCAAAGGAAAGGCCGACTAATGACCGACACGACAGCACTCATATTGGTCGACCATGGATCGCGCCGTGGAGCGTCCAACACCATGTTCGAGCAGTTCGTCGAAGCATTTCGCACTGCGGACGAGTACGTCGCGGTCGAAGCAGCGCACATGGAGCTCGCGTCGCCAACAATCGCGGACGCGTACGACAAATGTGTGGCCGCCGGCGCGACCACCATCGTGGTGTGCCCGTATTTCTTGCTGCCCGGACGCCACTGGGATCAAGACATCCCGACACTGACTGCCGAGGCTGCGACGCGCCATCCCGGAACGCAATTCCTCGTCACGGCACCCATTGGCTTACACCCGTTGATGCGAGAAGTGATAACGAACCGGGTTCAGGAATGTGTTGCCCACGCTTCGGGGACGCGTGACGCCTGCACGCTGTGTGCCGGCACGGATCGTTGCGCGTTGCGCGATTCGGGTTGGACGCCCACGTCGTGACCGACATCGTCATTGTTGGCGCGGGACTTGCAGGACTGATGTGTGCGCGCGAACTCAATGCTGCTGGCGTGGAGTGCACGATCCTCGAAGCAAGCGATGGTATCGGCGGACGAGTCCGAACCGACGCACTCGATGGCTTCACGCTCGACCGCGGCTTCCAGATTTTGTTGACCGCTTACCCCGAGTTAGCACGCGCCTTCGATGTCGCAGCACTCGACCTGCGCCCGTTTGCACCCGGCGCATTGGTTCGCACATCCCAGCGCAACTGGCGAGTAGCGGACCCTCGACGAGAACCGGGGGCAGTGGTCTCCACCCTGCGCGCACCTATTGGTGGCTTCATGGACAAGCTCCGGATGGCGCGCAGTGTTGCGACGGCGCGCATTGCTTCGCCCGGCGACTTGTTGCGACGTGCCGACCGGTCCACTGCGAGCGAGTTTGCGCGCCTTGGGTTTTCCGAACAATTCATCGCCACGTTCTTGCGCCCGCTCTTTTCCGGTATCCAACTCGACCCACAACTCGAGGTATCCGCCCGCCGATTCTGGGTCATCTGGCGCATGCTCGCTGCGGGCGATGCCGCTGTCCCGGCGCGTGGAATGGGGTCACTCTCAGCGCAACTCGCAGCACAACTCCCCGAGAACATGGTGCGCGTGAATGCGCCCGTCGATCACCTCGATGGCACAACTGCTGTGCTTGCGACCGGTGAACGGGTTCGTGGACGTGTCCTCATTGTTGCAACGGACGGTCCTTCCGCGGCGCGGCTTACTGGGATTCCTCCCGTCATGTCGCGTTCCGTGGCGTGTGTGTATTTCGCTGCGGACTGCAACGATCGACCGTACGCCGAACCGCTGCTCGCACTCGATGGCATTTCTGACGGCCCGATACGCAATCTCGCGGTGATGAGCAACGTTGCTCCAGAGTACGCGCCATCTGGCCAGGCATTGATTGCCTGCGCCGCCCCCGCGATCTCCGCAACTACCGATCCGGACGAACTGCTTTCCGCAACCCGTGCGCAACTTCGTGCCTGGTTTGGCCCACGTACTGAGCGTTGGGGCCACTTGCGTACATACCGCATTGCCCACGGGCAACCCGATCAACGTCCTCCGTTCAACCCAAAACAATCGATTGCACTTGGCGAAGGGCGCTACGTGTGCGGCGATCACCGAGATACGGCTTCGATTCAAGGCGCCTGCTTCTCCGGACGACGAACCGCGGCTGCGGTGCTTCGGACGCTCGGCGTGACCTCGGTACGGTAAGCGGCATCGGCGGCAAGGCAGACATCAGCGCTAACGTCCACCTCATGATTGATGCTGCCGTCAAAGCCCTTGCGCAAGCCCCGAACTACGCCACCGTCGCAACGGTGATGCCAGATGGCCTGATTCAGAATCAAGTGCTCTGGGTCGATGCGGACGACACGCACATCCTCATCAACACTGAAGTTGGTCGGCAGCGCTATCGCAATGTGGTGCGCGATAACCGAATGACGGTGACGATCTTCGAGAATGGCAACTGGTACCACTGGGCCGAAGTGCGTGGCAGGGTTGACGAAATCGTGACCGGCTCCGAAGCGCGTGCGCACATCGATGCTCTGTCCATGAAATACACCGGCGCGCCGTACGGAAGACCGATACAGACCGAACGGGTCATCTTGAAACTACGTCCGGAACGTCAGTTGGTGTATCCGTCATAGCAGCGGCGCGCTACTCGCCCGGGATCGAACGAAAATCGGGATCGCGACGTTCGCGGAACGCTGCGAACGCTTCGAGGTTGGCGGCGGCGCCAAACAGTTGCCCGTAGCGCTCGGTCTCCCGCACGCGTGCTGCTCGAACTCGGTCGAGCCGCCCTGCCAAAAGCAGTTCCTTTGTGGCAATCAGAGACGACATCGGCATTGTGGCAATCTCACGCGCAAGCGTGAGGGTCGATTCATACAAAGCGTCATCAGACTCGACCCGCCAGACCAGTCCACTGCGCAGCGCGGCTTCGGCGTCCATCCATGCGCCCGTAAACAAAAAGTGCGCAGTTGTTTGGTAGCCAATCCGCTCCGGGAGTAGCACGGAACTCGCCGCTTCGGCAGTCATTCCCAGCGGAACAAATGGCGCACGAAACCGCGCCGAGTGCGCGGCAAGCACAAGGTCGCAGTGCGCCAACATCGTGACGCCCACCCCGACCGCAACACCGTTTACCGCCGCAAGCACGGGTTTGGGAAATGCCTCGAGCGCCGATATAAACGCCTCGAAGGTGTTGACATCGGAGCGCTCGTTCAGCGGATTCTCGTCGAACTCGGAGAGATCTAGTCCCGAGGTGAACGCATTGCCCGAGCCGGTGACCACCACACACGCAACATTCGAATTAGTCGCAGCATCGTTGAGCGCAGTAGCCATTGCGCCCCACATTGCGCGGGTAAACGCGTTCTTCTTCTCGGGACGGTCGAACGTGAGGACGCGCACGCGATCCTGGTCATTACACAGCAGCGTCCCGGGAATCGAAAGCGTCATAGGCCTATTCTCACAGGTACTCGCGACGCATTAGTGCCTGGGTGCAGAACCAACCGGGTAGCACCGGTAGCCAGATCACGAGGAGCTGCTGGGTAAGAACCGCCGGCACTGCGATTTCCTGGGGGACACCGAGGGCAACCAGCGCGCCGGTAAGGCCGAGGGCACCAACACCGAGGCCACCGGGCACTGGGATCATGTTCGAAATCGTCGAGACGCCGATGTTGATCACGATCAGAGTGACGAACGGAACCGAGCCTCCGAATGCGTGAAGGCACAACGCAAGGCACGTCACGCTGAGGAGTGCACTCCCCAGGTTGCCGGTGAAGTTCATGAAGAGCCGTCGCGGTGAGCGAATGAACTCCACTGCGAACGCTTTGCTGCGACCCAGCACCGGGAGAACTCGGCGACGCAACGCCGGAATTCCAAACAACGCTGCAACAATCAGCGCAACGACAAGTACAGCGAGCAGTATCCACACCGGCCAATTGCTGGGCAACTTGCCCAACGAAAATTTCGAACTCGCAAATGGCAGGCACACGACAAACAGCAACACCTGGATCAAGCCAGACATCGCGTTGCTGGTAACGGTCACCGTTACTCCCGTTGCAACATCCACGCCGAGGCGCTGGAGGAAACGGATGATAAATACCGTCGTCCCTACCCCGCCGGGTACCGCAACGCTGCCAAAGGAGGTGGCGAACTCCAACACGACCGCTGGGCCGT
>JBMOIW010000042.1:0-16389 GCA_049317145.1 Acidimicrobiia bacterium | reverse complement strand
CCACCGGCCCCATCCGCAATGGCTGGACAGGTGTGTACGAACTGACAGCGAGTGCACTCGGTACCACGGTGCGGTTGGGGCGACACCTGTGTGATTGCAGCAATCTGCTCGTCGAGCCACTCGCCCAGCGCCGGAAGTATTTCGGAAGGGGTGCATTCCCAGCGCATCACATCACCGTTGAGCACATCTGCAGCGGAGATTCGTACTGGTGCGTCCGGGCCATCGACCACGGCCATGCGTAACACGGCGAGGCGAACGCGGACGTCGTCCTCAAGACGGTCGATGAGCTGGGTACTGCCGTAGAACAACAGCCGCAGCTCGCGCATGCCGTCGGCAGCCGTAAGTGCGAGGTCGATGGGGGCCCCGATTGCGACTTTCCGTCGCGGCAGCACGGTCGGTACGCCGAATGCAACATCGCGACGGTGTGCGGGTGCATCTGCGAACACCGTGCAATACCCATCGCGGGCTCGGGCAAACACGGCGAGTTCTTCGCCGGTGAGTCCCTCCGGGTACTGCAGTAGCTCGGGAGTAATGAGGTCGTGTGATCCGTGGAGCTCGCGGAGTTGATCGACGAAGGGATTACGGACACGCGCCGGGCCAAACGGGAGGTGCAGTGCAAACGCGCGCTCCCAACGCTGTACTACTCGAAGCCCACATCCGGACTCGCTGTCGCGCAGGAGCGAAGCAGAAATTATCGGGAGCTCGTCCACGGAGCGCAGGTTACCGAGTGGCTGCATCATGCGCGCGTTTCGTGCGGGATTACGCGCACACCCGCGTTGGGTACTGGTCCACTCACGTTCCGGGCGGGATGAACCATGGGAAGGGGTGTGTATGTCAGCGGTACCGTTGCACGATGCTCCGTTCACGTCTGGCCATTTACGCGCACCGGCTGTTCCAGTAGCGGATCCACTCCCGCGTGTGCGCCCCACGCATTTGCGATTAGCGCTCATCGGCACCGACGTTGCGTGTGGTGCGCTGGCGTGGACTACGGCGTATGCGATTCCAACGACACGGTTGGGAGCCCGGGGAATTTCTGTGCCCCAAGTAATCCTCTGGCTGGCTGCGCTCGTGGTGACCTTGGTCCTGGTAAACGGGGCGCAACACCTGTATCAAGCGCGTGTGTGCGGGGTGCCAGCGCTCGTGTATCTGCGTGTTGCTCGCACCGCAGGGGTGATGGCCCTCGCTGCAATTCCCCTCGCCCGCAGCGTGGGTGGAGAGTTCACGCTACGGCGAGCAGCGCTTGGAGGGGTACTGAGTGTGGTGGCCGTCAGCGCAGGGCGCATGCAGTTCGAGGATTGGTTGCGTTCGGCGCGACGAAGCGGAAAACACTGTCGTCCGGTAATCGTTATTGCTGGTCCTGGCGCTGATGCGCGCGCCTGTATTGAAGTGCTGCGTGATCATCCTGAGCTTGGATTCACCGTATTTGGCACGGTAGGGGAAGCGCGAACCGCGATCGAGGGCGTGCCATATCTCGGTTCCAGGTCTGAACTCGATCCGGTACTCCGGCGTACGAATGTTCGCAGCGTCATGGTTGCCGCAGATGCAGCGACCGGAGGAGCGCGCGACCAGTTGTGCAACGATTTGTTGCGACGCGGGGTGCATGTGCAATATGTCGGCGGGGTTCCGGGACTTGCTGTCGATCGACTTCGCCTCGTCCCGCTGGCGCACACGCCAACGCTGTATCTCGAGCGTCGCGTCCTGAGTCGTACGCAGCAGGTAGCCAAGCGAACACTCGATCTGACGCTCGCGTCGTTGGGACTCGTCGTGCTCGCGCCGGTAATGGCCGGCATTGCGCTGGCGATTTGGTGGAACGATCGCGGGCCGGTCTTTTTTCGACAGGAGCGAATTGGTCTTGGCGGAAGTCCGTTTGCCGTCGTGAAGTTCCGGACGATGGTCCCGGATGCAGAACAACAACTGGCGCGAGTGCGGCAGCAAAACGAACGGTCGGGTCCGCTGTTCAAGGTGCACAATGATCCGCGGCGGACGCGCGTGGGGCGAGTGCTCGAAGCGACGAGTCTTGATGAGCTCCCGCAGTTGCTGAATGTTGTTCGTGGCGAAATGAGCCTGGTGGGTCCACGACCAGCATTGGCGCGTGAAGTCGCAGCTTTTGACGACGAACTCCTCGAACGGCATGCGGTGCTTCCGGGCATCACCGGTCTGTGGCAATTAGAGGCGCGGGAAAACCCGTCGTTTGGTGCGTATCGGCGGCTCGATCTCTTCTATGTGCAGAACTGGTCGCTCGGGCTGGATCTCGCGATTCTCGCCGGGACAGTGCATGCCGTTGGCGCGCGGATGGTTCGGAAGGTAACTGCGTGACCCGGGCTGAGTCGCTCACGCTGCTGTCGGCTGCGAACAGCTTTGATGAAGTGCGCTTTGCTGATCATCATTTGGCGCGCCACCTGGCGCGCTACGGCCCAGTCTTGGTAGTCGACCCCCCGCAATCCCCACTTCGATTCAGGCGAGAACAGTTCGCGATGCCCGGCCTGCGTCGGGTTGGCCCCAACCTCACGCGGTACACGCCATGGGCCCCGCCGGCACCGGAGCGACCCGGGGTCGTATCGGTCACGACGCGCCTGATGGGGCACGGAATTCGACGCGCAGTTGATGCATTAGGTTTGCCGCTCGGCGTGCACATCGCGACGTCAGTGCTGGTTCCAATCCATCAGTACGTGCGCGCGGCTCACAACGTGTTTTGGTGGCAGGACGATTTCGTCGCTGGCGCAGAACTCATGGGCGTGTCGGCGCGCCGGAATGAAAATGGTCAACGGGCGTTGCTCCGTGAATCGGATTATGTCGTCGCTGCGAACCCGCTGCTCTACGAGCGCAGCATCGCCGCAGGTGCATCGACACGGTTGATCCCCTTTGGTTGTGATCTCTCTGCATTTCCTGCGAATCGCGAAACGGATCGACCTGCGGATCTCGCACTGCCGGACGGGTATGCGGTGTTGATGGGACAACTCGGGCCGCGGGTCGATCGAGCGCTCCTATATGCCGTTGTCGATCGGGGAATCCCACTTCTCCTCATCGGTCCGATGCACGACGCAGCAACGCACCGCGCGTGGCAACCGTTATTGAACCGACGCTTGGTGCAGTGGGTTGGACCGAAGCCAGTGAGTGCACTTGCAGGCTACCTCGCACGCGCCAGTGTGGGTTGCGTCCCGTACGTGTCATCCGCCTTCAACCGCGCGAGTTTTCCGCTTAAGACGTTGGAGTATCTCGCCGCGGGCCTCCCGGTGGTGGCGACCAATCTGCCGGCGGTGGAATGGCTGCATGCTCCAGACATCGTGCAAGTGGATAGGCCACGTGACTTTGCCGATGCGGTCGCGCGCTGCCACTCGCAATCGCGTTCCGACCGTGCAGTTGAGGCTCGTCGGGCATTTGTAGTTCGCCACACGTGGCCGGCCCGAGCCGCAGAGTGGGCAGGCCTACTTGAACAACTACGTAAACCTTGGGAGCAAACGTGCACGTTGTAACGAAGCGGGCCCTCGTGGTCTCGATGCTTATTGCGGTACTCCTCGCGACGGTGGCGCGACCCGCGCCGCGAGTAGGTGCAGTGGCCGATCCGTGTGCCGGTTCGGTACAGGTCATTGCGTGTGAGAACACGAAACCGGGGACGGATCGCGCCGGGTGGGATCCGGGAAATCGCGCAGATACATCCATCGTTGGGTTTGCGGATGGCTTCACATACAACATCGGCGAATCTGTTCCGTTCAAGATCCAAACAGACGCTGCGGCCTATCGCATCGAGATGTACCGTCTCGGATGGTACGCCGGGCTTGGAAGTCGACTTGTTGCGACGATCACTCCTTCGGTTCCCTTGCCGCAGTCGCAGCCGGCATGCGCGCGTGATGCTGCCGTCGGGCTGGTGGATTGCGGTGCCTGGTCAGTGTCTGCGACGTGGCGTCCAGCAAGTGATCAAGTAACCGGAGTGTACGTGGCGCGGCTCGTTCGGTCTGATACCGGTGGCGCAAATCTCATCACCTTTGTGGTTCGCGACGACGCATCGCGTTCCGCGATTGTGATGCAAACGTCGGATACGACATGGCAGGCCTACAACCGGTGGGGTGGCCAGAGTCTCTACACCTCGACGACCGGCGGAGGTCGGGCGTACAAAGTCAGTTACAACCGGCCTGTGGATTCGCGAACTTCGTGCTGTAGCTCGTCCTATGTGTTTGGCATGGAAAACCCAATGATTCGTTTTCTGGAGCGCAACGGCTATGACGTTTCGTACACCTCGGGAATCGATACGCATCGCGATGCGGCAGGGTTGCGTGCGCATCAGGTGTTCTTGTCGGTTGGTCATGACGAGTACTGGTCGGGACAGCAGCGCGCGAATGTTGAAGCGGCCCGTGACGCCGGTGTGCATGTGATGTTTTTGGGCGGAAACGACATCTATTGGCGCACCCGCTGGGAACCCAGCATCGATGGCCGGAACCAATCGGAGCGCACGCTCGTTACCTACAAAGAAACGTTGGCCGACGCCAAAATTGATCCGAGTTCTGAATGGACCGGCACGTGGCGCGACCCACGATTTACGAGCTCACCGAATGGCTCCTACCCGGAGAATGCGTTGATCGGGACGCAGTACAAGGTGGAGTGCTGCGCAAGTGCGATTACCGTGCCGGCGGACTTCAGCAGTCTGCGGTTTTGGCGGAACACGCCGCTGGCAAACGCAACCCGGACCACCACCTTGGCCGATCAAACACTGGGCTTTGAATGGAACGCCGATGAAGATAACGGATTTCGCCCAGCGGGGCTCGTGCGGCTTTCGTCGACAACGCTCGCTTCGGACCGGATGACAACCGAATTCGGAAAGTCCGTCGCGCCAGGAACTGCGACCCACAACCTGACGCTGTATCGCGCATCAAGCGGCGCGCTCGTCTTTTCCGCGGGCTCGATGCAGTTCGCTTGGGGGTTGGACGACGGTCACGATGCTCCGGCATCTCCCACCGATCCAAATCTGCAACAGGCAATGATCAATTTGCTCGCTGACATGAACGTTCAACCAGTCACGCTCATGTCCTTCTTGCGAGCGGCACAAGGAACCACAGACCGGACCGCCCCAATCGTTGCGGTGACGTCCGGTGCAGTCGCAAGTGGATATGGACAGCCAGTGACCGTCACGGGCACTGCAAATGACGTGGGCGGGCGCGTCGCCGGAGTAGAGGTGTCCTTTGACGGCGGAACGCGCTGGTATGCCGCATCCGGGACCGCTGCGTGGCAGTTCACGTGGAATGCAAACCGGGCTGGTAGTCAAGCAGTACTTGTTCGCGCGGTGGACGACAGCGGAAATATCAGCGCTCCGGCTGCTGGCCCGGCAATTTCGATTGGCTGCCCCTGCAACATCTTTGACCAGGCCGCACAACCGAGCCAAGCGGTGAGCCCGGACACCGGAACCGTCGAGCTCGGTGTGAAATTCCAAACGCAAGTCGCAGGAACAATCCAATCGGTACGCGTGTATCGCGGTGCGCTGAATTCCGGTACTCGTACCGGAACGGTCTGGAGTGCAACGGGAACAGCGTTGGCAGAAGCCACCGTGTCGAACAACGCGCAGACCGGATGGCAAGACATCACCTTTGCGACGCCGCTCACAGTAACCGCAAACACGACGTATGTCGCAAGCGTGTATTTCCCGAATGGCGGTTACGCATCTTCGGCGAACGACTTCTATCTATACAACCCCACAACAAACTCCAGTCCGGTTGTCGGGTTGGCCAATGGAGTGGATGGCCCCAACGGAGTGTTTCGTTACGGGGGCCATGTGTTCCCCGTGAATACGAACCGCGCTTCGAATTACTGGGTGGACGTTGCCTTTGTGCCGAATGGCGGTAGTCCGACACCGACGACTACTGCACCGCCGACGACTACGACGACGGCGCCTGTGGGTGTTTCGTGTCCGTGCACGATTTTCGGGGGTGCGGTTCCGGTGAATGTGAGTGCGTCGGATCCCAACTCGGTGGAGTTGGGTGTGAAGTTTCGGGTGACGCAGTCGTTGGTGGCAACGGGGGTCCGGTTTTATAAGGGGCCAGCGAATGGTGGGACGCATCGCGGTCGGTTGTGGTCATCGTCGGGACAGTTGTTGTCCGACGTCACATTCGCGGGGGAGAGCGCGTCGGGATGGCAGCGCGCGACGTTTGCAAGTCCGGTGGCGTTGACGGCGAACACGACGTACGTGGTGAGTGTGTTTATGCCCAATGGTGGTTACGCGTTTGCGTTGGGGGCGTTTACGTCGTCGGGCGCGGGGGTTGCACCGGTGCAAGCGTTGGCGAACGGGGTCGATGGTCCGAATGGCGTGTTTGTGTATGGCGCGAACGGCGGATTTCCGACGGCGACGTACGCGGCGACGAACTATTTCGTGGACATCACGGTGAACACGCCGACGACAACCACCACGACGGCACCACCGACGACTACTGCACTACCGACGACTACTGCACCACCGACGACTACTGCACCACCGACGACTACTGCACCACCGACAACAACAGCTCCGCCCAGCGGCGGTGCAACCGCGTCGATCTTTGCGACCTCGGATAGTCCCGCAGTTGAGAGCGCGTCGGATGCCAATCCCTTGACCATTGGGGTGAAGTTCCAAGTTGCAACCAGTGGGGTTATTGCTGGTGTGCGGTTCTATAAGGGCACATTGAACACCGGTACGCATCTCGGTGCCGTCTGGGACAGCAATGGCAAGCTCCTTGCAACTGCAACCTTTGCGAATGAAACGGCGCGCGGTTGGCAAGAAGTCACGTTGAGCGCGCCTGTCGCGGTAACTGCAGGTACGACGTACACGGCGAGCGTGTTTCTCCCAGTCGGTGGGTATGCCTACACACTCGGTGGCTTTGCGAGTGGCGGCGCTGGGACAAACGGCGTCATCGCCCTCGGTGATGGCGTCATTGGTCCAAACGGTGTTTTCCAGTATGGCGTAACGAATGCGTTTCCCGCCCGTGGGTTTTTGGGCACGAACTACTGGGTCGACGTTCGATATCGGGTGGGAGCATGAGACACGACACGCTGGGAATTGCCGTTATCGGTGCCGGGTACTGGGGCCCGAATCTCGTTCGGAATATTCGGACCGATCACCGGTGGGAACTCCGTTGGGTAGTGGATCGCGACCTTGATCGAGCGCAGGTTGTCGCCGCCGGTACGCCGGTTGCGGAATCGCTCGAGCGCGTGCTGAACGATCCGCAAGTCGATGCAGTTGTAATCGCGACTCCAGCAGCAACGCATGCGCCACTTGGAATGGCAGCAATTGCCGCGGGGCGGCACGTCCTGATCGAGAAGCCTTTGGCGTCCTCCCTTGCGCAAGCAGAGCAACTTGTTCTGGCTGCGGAACAACGCGGATGCATTCTGATGTGTGATCACACGTATTGCTACACACCCGCCGTAGCGCGGATGCAACAGATGATTGCCGCCGGTGCCGTTGGGGATGTGCACTACATCGACAGTGTGCGCGTGAACTTGGGTTTGGTGCAGCCAGATGTGGATGTGTTCTGGGATCTCGCCCCGCATGATCTTTCGGTATGTGACGCACTGTTACCCGGTGGTTTGGACCCGGTGACAGTGGCGGCATTTGGGGCAGACCCCTTGGGTGTGGGGCGGAGCTGTATGGGGTATCTCGTGCTCTCGTTGGCGGATGGAGGGATAGTGCACGTGCACGTCAATTGGATGAGTCCTACGAAGGTGCGCACCATCACCGTTGGGGGATCGGCGCAAACGTTGGTATGGGACGACTTGGATCCCGCGCAGCGTTTGCGGGCCTACAACCGTGGAGTCGAAGTGCACGGCAGCGCCGATGCCGAGTCGCGCCGCGACATGTTGGTGCGGTATCGCTCGGGGGACATGGTCGCGCCAGCATTGCCGGAGCGCGAGGCGCTCGTGGCGGTCGTCGGTGAGTTCTACGACTCCATTACGCAGTCGCGAGCGCCAAGAACTGATGGGGCTGCAGGAGTTCGCGTGCTGCGCGTATTGGAGGCTGCCCGGCAGAGTCTTGCCCTGGGCGGTGCCGCAGTCACCGTGACGTCGTCGGAACCGATTGCGGTGTCCGCATGATCCGCGGGGCGCGCATTTTGGTGACGGGGGGCGCGGGAATGGTGGGCTCGCACATCGTTGATGCGGTGCTTGCTCGAGGTGCTCGGGAAGTACGCGTGCTCGACAATTTCTCGCGCGGTGTCACTCGTCATCTCGACACCGCGCTAGAAAGTGGTCGGGCCGCATGTTGGGACGCAGATCTTCGTGATACGGACGCCGTGCGCGCCGCATGTACAGATGTGGATCTTGTATTCCACCAGGCCGCAATGCGGGTGACACGCTGTGCCGCTGAGCCCGACAATGCGTTCACCTCGATGGCACAGGGTGCATGGAACTTGTTCTCGGCGGCAGCTAATGCTGGCGTGCAAAAAATTGTTGCAGCGTCCTCCGGTGTCATCTATGGCGCGACCGAAGAAGTTCCCACCCCAGAAACCCAGAACCCGTATGCCGACACCACGATGTATGGGGCGTGCAAGGTGTTCGAGGAGCAGTTGCTGCGCTTTCTCTCCGCAAACGCTGCGATGGACTATGCGATCCTGCGCTACGCGAACGTCTATGGCCCGCGCTGTGCATTGCAGCGAGATGCCGAAGTGCTCGTGCGTTGGATGGAAGCTATTGAGGCCGGCGATCCGATCCAGATCGACGGAGATGGCGCGCAAACTGCGGATTTTGTTGCGGTCACTGATGCGGTTCGGGCCAACGTGCTCGCCGCGCTCAGTCCCGACCAAGCGCTGTGCTGCAACGTGGGAACGGGCGTCGAAACCTCGGTGCGTCAGCTTGCAGAGGCATTGATGCGCGCAATGGGTCGTGAGGTTCCCATCGTCCACACGCCACCGCGTGCCGTGAATGCCGTACCGCGCCGAGCACTGGACGGTACACACGCCGAGCAGGTGTTGGGTTTTCGGCCGTACACCCCGCTCGATGTGGGATTGCAACAACTCGTTGATTGGTGGCGCGCTGTAAGCCCCACGCCCGCGTTTATTTCAGAAGGAGTCGTATGACAATTACTATGCCCTCGCCTATCCCGGTGATGATCCCGTGGATTGGTGACGAAGAAGCGAATGCTGCGGCCGATGCGGTCCGCTCGGGCTGGATCGCCCAAGGACCGCGCGTCGCAGCATTCGAATCCGCCTTCGCGGCGTATGTCGGCGCACAAGAGGCTGTTGCAGTGTCGTCGTGTACCACTGGTCTGCACCTCGCGCTCAAGATTCTCGGTATTGCCCGCGGTGATGAGGTGGTCGTTCCATCGTTCTCGTTCGTTGCGACTGCAAACGCCGTGACGTACGCGGAGGCCACGCCGGTGTTTGCTGACGTGGATCCCATCACGGGCAATGTGACGGCATCGACTATCGCCGCAGCGCTAACCCCTGCAACCCGCGCGGTCATTGCCGTGCACCAAGCGGGCGTTCCGTTAGATCTCGATGAGGTTCACAGTCTCTGTGATCCCTTGGGGATCCCAGTTATTGAGGACGCAGCTTGCGCGATCGGAACGCTGTACCAACAGCACCGCGTTGGCGGGGGTAACTCGTTGGCGGTGTTCTCGTTCCATCCACGCAAGCTCCTCACCACCGGTGAGGGCGGCATGATTACGACCAGTAATTCGGAGTGGGCAACGCGGTTACGGCGTTTGCGGGAGCACGGAATGAGTATGAGCGCCGCGGATCGTCACGCGGCAGGCGCAGTTGCGCCGGAGTCTTACCTCGAAATTGGTTTCAACTACCGAATGACGGATGTGCAAGCAGCAATTGGTATGGTGCAACTCGCAAAAATCGAAGAACTGCTCCGGCACCGACGCACGCAAGCAGAGCGCTACCGGGACGCATTTCGTGATCTTGACTGGTTGCGATCCGTCGACGATCCGCCGCACGGACGAACAAACTTTCAGTCGTTTTGGGTAGAACTCGATCCGCATCTCGATGTGACGCGCGACGAGGTCTTGGAGCGGCTGCGCGCACAGGCGATTTCGCCGCGGCGGGGGATTATGGCTGCGCATCTTGAGCCAGCGTATGCCGGTGTCTCGCATGTCCCACTTCCCAACACCGAACGCCTGACGCGACACACCTTGGTCCTTCCGCTCTATCACACCCTGACCGCAGGACAACAAGACCGGGTGATCACCGCGCTCGTGGAGGCCGCGCAATGAAAATACCGGAGCCGATCGTCCTACTTGGAGCGAATGGCTTTGCGCGTGAAACCGCGCACCTCATTGCGGCGATCAACGCGCGCGAACCGCAGTGGGATCTCTTGGGGTTCTTGGACGACAATCTTGCAGGCGAACGCATCGATGGCTACCGCGTGCTCGGTCCGCTCGACGCCGTGCACGCTTATCCCAACTCGTGGGTGATGTGCGCCATCGGATCGGTCACCACTTCTGCGTCACGAATGGCAATCTTGTCGCGGCTTGGAATCGAGCCAGATCGCTTTGCGACCCTGATCCACCCAAATGCAGTCATTCCCGATCCATCCGTAATCGGGGTCGGAACCGTAATTCACGCCGGAACCGTGTTTACTATCAGTGTTCCGGTCGGCATGCACTCGCGGCTGATGCCACAGGTCGTATGTACCCATGACGACGTCTTAGAAGACAACGTGACGCTTGCCTCTGGCGTGTTGCTCGCCGGAACGGTACGCGTGGGAAGGAATGCCTACGTCGGCGCCGGGGCGTGCGTGCGAGAGGGCGTCTGTATCGGACCCAATGCAACCATCGGTATGGGGGCAGTGGTGACCCGGGATGTTCCGGATTCCGCGACGTGGGTAGGTGTGCCGGCGCGATCAATTCGCGCGCGGGTCACGGAGGCTGGCTCGCGGTGAAGGTCATGACGCTGATCCACGAAGGTGGAATTGGCGGAAGTCAGAAAAATGCAGTCGATCTTGCCCATGCCATGGCTACTCGTGGCCACTCGATCACCTTGGTTGTTCCGGAGACCGTAGCGTCTCCCCTTCCCCAGCGCGTCATCGGTTACGGCCAGACGCGGCCGTCGCCGGGCCGGATAGCGCAACTCCGTACGCTCGTCGATGAGCTGCGCCCGGATCTCGTGCACGCGTACGAGTGGCCACCGATTCTGGAGGCCTATCTCGCATTGGGCGCGCGCACTGACGTTTCACTTCTCGGCACCGTGCTTTCTATGACAGTGGACGACGAGGTGCCGCGCACGGTGCCACTGCTGGTCGGGACTCGCCAGATGCAAGTGCTCACCTCGGCGATGTGGCGCGCTCCGGTTGGCCTGTGTCTTCCTCCGGTCGATCTCGCGCACGACGCGTACAGCGCTGAAAGCCGGACGGCATTTCGCGCACAATACGGAATCGGCGATGAGGAGTGTCTCGTGGTCCTCGTGAGCCGGCTGTCCCGAGCGATGAAACTCTCGAGCGTTCAGCAAACGATATCTGCAGTCGCCCATCTCGACCCGCTCGTTCGCTTGGTGATCGTGGGTGCGGGAGACGCGAGCGAGTACGTGCGTGCCGACGCCGCGCTTGTCAATCGCGAGCACGATGTTCCGCGTGTGCAACTTGCCGGTGCCCTAGCGGACCCCCGCGCCGCGTACAGCGCGGCAGACATCGTGGTTGGCATGGGCGGTTCTGCATTACGAGCCATGGCCCATGAGCGTCCGGTTGTTGTCGTCGGAGAGCGTGGGTTCTCCGCCATTGTTGACGAAAGCTCGGTCTCCCGATTTGCAGCGCATGGCTATTTCGGAGTCGGGACTCGGGCACTTGATCCGGCGCGGGCGCTGGCCGAGCGCTTGGAGGCGTTATGGCGCGCACCAGAGGTGCGCGCGGCCTGCGGGAGCCTCGGACGAATGATTGTGGCGCACGATCATGCGCTCACACATGTTGCCGATACGTTGGAGCGTTCTTGGGAGATCGTCGGTCAGAACGGGAACGCATGGGAGCGACGCGAGCAACGACGCGCCGTGCGCGTTGCGATCGGGCGTGAGATCCGCTTGAAGGCGCATCGCCCACGCCCGGTGCGATTCGACGGGGTATGGGATTCGGAAATCACAGCACAGGAGGTTGTGGAATGAGCGGAGTTCCGCTGGTGGATCTTGGGTGGCAGCACCGCGCCATTAGTACTGCCGTTGCTGCGGCATGGGAACGCATCATTGAGGACGGCGCGTTTATTGGCGGGCCGGATGTCGAAGCATTTGAGCGCGAGTACGCAGAGGTCATCGGTGTCGCGCACTGCATTGGAGTGGCGAATGGAACAGATGCCATTGAGCTCGCGTTGCGCGCGCACGGGATCGGACTTGGCGACGAAGTCATTGTGCCAGCGAACACGTTCATTGCAACTGCCGAGGCGGTGTGGCGGGCTGGCGCAGTTCCCGTAGCTTGCGATATCGATGACGACACGCTGCAAATGGATCCGGTCGACGCGGCGCACCGGATAACGGCGCGCACTGCTGCAATTGTTCCCGTGCATCTGCATGGGCATCCGGCGCCCATGCCCGAAATCGAAGCAGTTGCGCAGCAGCACGGCTTGATGCTCCTCGAAGATGCCGCGCAAGCGCAAGGGGCGCGTCTGCATGGCCGCGCGCTTGGGAGTTGGGGAGATATTGCGGCCACAAGTTTTTATCCCGGGAAGAACCTCGGTGCCTACGGCGATGCTGGCGCGGTGCTTACCCAAAGTGACGCGGTGGCCCAACGCGTGCGGCGATTGCGCGAGCACGGGTCGGTTCGCAAGTATTCCCACGAGCAATTTGGCTGTACCGCCCGCCTGGATACGGTGCAAGCTGCGGTGTTGCGCACCAAACTTCCGTACCTTGCCGCGTGGAACGAGCGGCGCGTACAGGCTGCAGCGTTATATTCCGAGATATTGGCACGGCAGTCGGGTGTGCGGTTACCCGTCGTTGCATCGGGAGCAGAGCCGGTATGGCATTGCTATGTCGTGCGCGTGCGGGAACGGGACCAAGTGCTGCGCCTGTTGCACGACCTGGGAATTGGAGCCGGCATCCATTATCCGGTGCCAATCCATCGCACGCCCGCATGGAGCGCGCAGGGCTATGCGGTGCCGGAGCTACCGGTTGCTGAGCGGGTTGCGCCCACGCTGCTCTCGTTGCCGATTTATCCGGGGATAACCCTGCGCGATCAGGAACAGGTTGGAACCGCGCTATTGCAGGCACTGCGGCAGGTCGCATGAGTGGCGCATGGGTGCATCCGGATGGACGATGCGAGTCGGAGCAAATTGGGGCGGGCACGCGGGTCTGGGCCTTTGCGCATATATGTGCCGGTGCAGTTGTTGGACGTGCGTGCAACATTGGAGACGCCGCGTTCATCGAGCGGGGGGCCGTTATTGGCGATCGCGTCACGATCAAGAACGCAGCAGTGATTTGGGACGGGGTCACCATTGCCGATGACGTATTTATCGGACCGCGCGTGACGTTTACGAATGATCGACGGCCGCGGTCGCGCCCGGGCGCTCCTCCCGAAACCTGGATGGCGCGAACCCGAGTTGAGCATGGAGCGACGTTGGGGGCGAATGTAACGGTGGTCGCTGGGGTCACCATTGGTGAGTACGCGTTTGTCGGTGCTGGCGCAGTCGTGACGCGTGATGTTCCGGCCCACGCGCTCGTCGTTGGGGTTCCGGGACGCGTCGTCGGTTGGGTTTCGCAGGCCGGTGATCGGCTTGATGCGCACGGGCGCGACGCTCGGGGCGAGCAGTATGTCTGGCGAGCACTGCATGATCCGTCAGCGGGGTTGGTCCTCGCCCCCCACGATGTCGTGCCAAGCACTGCGTAGCGAGCGAGGGCGAACGACGACAGCTGCAAACACAAGTGTGCTGACCGGCGCAACGATGAGCACAACTGCCACGGGTCGTAGTGCCAGGTGATGCGCTGCCAGGTAGGTTGCACCGCCAATAACGACTGCAGTAGCGACTGGCCGTAGCGTTCGACGCAGGAGCGCAATGATGTGCGCGCCAAGGCGATGCATCGCCCAGGCGAACGCTGGCACAACAATGAGCATCGCAATACCCGCATGGGCAATTGCCGCACCGCGGATGCCATCCATTCGTGTGCCGACAATGAGTGTCGGAATCAGGGTCAGCGTCCAACCGGCTTGTAACAACAGCACGCGAGGCGTGCGTCCCGTTGCGATGAGTGCATCCCATCCGAGTTCGGTCAGGACTCGCACCCAGCCTAAGAGCGCAAGAAAGACCAGTGGTGCAGCCGCGGGCGTCCATTTGGCCCCGTACACCGACGCAATAATCCACGGGGCAAGGGCGCTGAGCAGCATGCACGGAAGTGCCGCGATCGCACTGACGAGTTGAATTGTTCCCAGCACGCTGTTGCCCAACCGGTCTGGGGACTCCTGATGGCGGGCGAAGGTTGGCAGCGAAACGCGACGCAATGTTCCGGACAACACGTTCAAGGGCCAGCTTGAAAGATTGAATGCCATCACATAAAAGCCAAGTGCTGCGCCGGCACCGAGGGTGCGCGCAATGACGAGCGTGTCGGCATTGGCCATGACAAACACGAGCGCGCTGGCGCCCACGAGGGGCAAGCCAAAACGTAGAAGTGCTCGGGCATCGTCGCCGTTCCAGCCTGGCCGCGGTCGCGACGGCGCAACAATGATCACGCCGATGGCCGCAACCGCATTACCGGCGAGCCGCCCGAAAACGAGCGCCCAAATGCCGAATCCGGCAAGTGCCAGCCCGATACTGACTGCGATTGAGGTCAGTAACGAGGCGATGTCGGCTCGCGCTCGGCGATCCTGGTGAAACCCTCGGGTTAAGAGCGCACCGGGAACGGCAGCAATTCCGTCGAGAAGTACGCCGAGAGCGAGTACTTGTATTGGCAGGGTTGCTTCGGGCGCTGCGGACCACTGCGCGAGCAGTGGGGCCGAAGCGATAGCCAATGCACCACCGATCAGGCTCATGGCCCACGCGAGCGTCGTTGCAGTGCGCGCCGCGCGGTCGGGGCTTCCCGGCCATCGCACAATGGCATTGGTAGCTCCAAGGTCGTTCAAGCTCACGAGGCCGGTAAGGACGACGAGGGTCACGGCAAAGACCCCGAATACCTCGGGTGCAAGTATTCGCGCGAGCACAATTGACGAAACCATCGAGAACGCTCGGCCGATTGCAATGTTGCCAGCGCTCCAGCGCAGCCCACGCGTGAGTCCAGATATTGCGGGCGACGACGACGTTTCGTCCGATTGTCGGACTGCCATGGTGGCCTGGTGCGCGCTGGGTGTGGTGGGCGAATTCGTCGAAGTGTCCTGTGTCATCTCGCAGAAGGCTTCCCAATGGCAGTTCGTTATCAACGCCGTAGGCAAAACATCTACGACACCGCGCGTATCGCGTTCAGCAGCACATCGAACGCGGATGGTGACATTTAAGTTGCGCCACTAGAAACGCCGAAGCGGGTTGCGACGCCAACAAGGAGAACGAGTCATGTACCCAAATCCAGTAACGGCAATCAAACGGCGCTCACGGTTCTTACGGGCCGCAGTCGCTCTGCTGATGGCGCTCGGTGGCGCATCGTTCCTTATGGCGCGATCGGCATCAGCCGTAACGGTCACAGATGTTCGGTTGTCCGGAACGTCCGACCGCAGCGCAAACGCAACGCTCAACGGTTCGATCATTACCGGAAACGCATATATTTATGTCAATCCCACCGGAGTTCAGCGGGTGAGTTTCTGGCTCGACAATCCGGCAAGGTCCACCACGGCAGCACGAATTGACACCAGTGCTCCGTTTGACTTTGTGGGCAGTTCGTCGACCGGAGCGGCATTGCCGTGGGCAAGCACGGCAGTCGCAGATGGTGCGCACTCGATTACTACCCGTATTCGTTACACCAACGGAACGTCCGCCACGCTGACGTCGCAGTTCACCGTCCGGAATGCAGCCGTTGCGACAACGAACATTTTCGGCACGGCACTGCCAACCGTGCCTTCGGCGAATGATCCGCAAGCTGTTGAGCTCGGTGTGAAGTTCCGCGTCGCAAATGCAGTCTCGGCGACAGGAGTTCGGTTTTACAAGGGTTCAGCGAATACCGGCACGCACCTCGGGCGAGTCTGGTCTGGCAGTGGCCAGCTGTTGGGAAGTGCAACCTTTACCGGTGAGTCAGCGTCCGGGTGGCAGCAAGTCAGCTTCGCGTCGCCGATTACGCTGCAGGCGAACACGACCTATGTGGCCAGTGTCTACATGCCGGTGGGCGGATACGCCTACACCATGAACGCGTTCACGACGCAAGGTGCTGGGAACTCGACTGTGCAGGCGCTCGCCAACGGAGTCGATGGCGTCAATGGTGTGTATCGCTACGTTGCCGGAGGTGGATTCCCCAACTTGGGATTCAACGCAACGAACTACTTTGTGGACGTGACCGTTACGACTGCGGGAACACCGACCACCACGACGACTGCGCCGCCGAC
>JBMOIW010000041.1:0-16630 GCA_049317145.1 Acidimicrobiia bacterium | reverse complement strand
GTTGGTTTCACGGTCATGCTTCACTGCGATTGGCATTGAACAATGAAAGATTCCGACAATCTCTTGCATTCTTTGCCCTCAGGGTCGAACAAGCTTGTTCGCGACTTTGGGTTCCAGCATTTCGCGGGTGCTGCGACCATCTCACCACGCGTCGCATATTCACTTCAGCTCACATCGATTGTTGCGGCGATAACGCTTACCTGTTTGACACTCTTTGGACCTGCGGTCTCACCTGCTGTCCGGACCATGAGCCTGATTGGTCTAGGAAGCTTCGGACTTGGTGTGCTCGCATTGTTGCCGTTCACTCGCCGCTATCCCTCACAGGTCTTTGCGGCAGTGTGTGCCGGCATCATGATGTGTGATGGACTCATTCTCGCAATTGACTCTTCGTCAACCATTGAGTGCACCGTGGTGCTCTTTATCGCAATTGCTGCCATCACACTTTCGACCAATCTGCGTATTGGATTGGCGTCCGCAGGCATGGCGCTTGTCATCATGGGGATTGCCGATTTTTTCGGAAACGCAAACTATCTCGGTGGGCTTCGCGATGGGGACGGCTCCGCATTGCTTGCACTCGGGTTCTATGCGATTGTCCTTGTTGTCCTCGTCGACCGTCCGGTAAGAGATCGCCGGCGAGTTGGCCGCAACATGATGCGTCTCTATCACGCAGTCCAGATGAGCGCCGTCGACTCGCCAGAGCTCGACGACAACCTTGAGGTAATCGCAGAGGCTGCCGCAGGTGCAGTGAACGCAGAGGTTGCTGCGATTTTCCTCCTAGAGACCACAACGCTCGAGCTCGTCGCACCGCATACTGCTCCAACACAACCCGGCGACGGGCGCTGGACGATTAGTTCCAATAACGTCCAGGAAGCTGGACCAATTGTTCATGCGCTTACCGAAGGAAAACCCGTTGCCATGAAAATGGCGAACGTGGTGGACGCCGCCGTGTCCGAATGGCTGCACACCTGGTCCGCACGTCTCAACGTTGCTTCGGCGCAGGGATTCGTTGTCATCCCACTCCGCACGGGTTCCGCCGTACTCGGCGCACTCGTAGTATTCGGTACCCATCCAAAAGGTTTTTCGACTGATGACGTTACAGTGCTCTCGGCATATGGCGAACAAATGTCGTTGGTGATCTTGCGTGCAAAAGCGTTTGAACGTGAACGCGCCGGCGCCCAACAACTCGAAGCAGCTGACAAGTCGAAGAGTGAATTTCTTGGAATGGTGTCGCATGAACTCCGTACTCCTCTGACAGCAACAAAGGGCTTCGTCGATACGGTGCTCCTGCACTGGAACCGCCTCGACGACGACAAACGGCGAGAGCTACTCGAACGGGCGTCGCGCAACACCAATGAGCTGAATCGCTTGATCAGTCAGCTCCTAGATTTTGCTCGAGTTGATGCAAACCGGGTCGAGTTGCAGCTACGCCCGTGTGTACTTCGAGAGCTCATCGATCAAGTTGTGGCTGATCTTGCGCCGGTAACTGCAGAACGCACGATTGCCGTGACTGTAAATCCAAGTATTAGGGGGTACGTCGACCCTGACGCTTTCAACCACATCATCGTGAATCTCATTACTAATGCCAACAAGTTCTCGCCTGTTGGGTCCACGATTCACATTGACGCAGAAAACACGAACGGCTTCGTGACAGTTTCCGTGCGCGATGAAGGTGTTGGTGTCGCGCCCGAAGAGGTGGAGCTTGTGTTTGAACGCTTTTACCAATCAGAGCGCACGAAGGGGACAAAGAAAGGAACCGGGATTGGGCTCGCAATTGTCCAGCGTTTCGTCGAACAGCAGGGCGGTCGCATCTGGGTGGAAAGCACGCTCGGCCAGGGCGCAACATTTCGCTTCACGCTGCCCTGCATCCCGACTCCTGCGGAAATTCCCGTCGCAAGCACACATTGACTTGCCGTGGAAAAATCACGGCACCAAACACTCGCTACCGCTGGGTAAATTTCACCGCACCGAGTGATGAATGCCCACGATCAAACGCAGTCCAGCGGAGCAAGGTTCCGCGCCCGGCTGGAACAACACGCCAATTCTGAGCGTTCGGTGGGGCCCATTGGTTTGAGCGTTATTGGTTTCCACCACCGCGCAATCGATGACCTCGCCGAACAAGGTCATGTCCAAGTTCTCAATGGTGTCGAAAACGCTGATCCGTGAGCTGTCCGGCCGCCGCAGCTTGCGTCCATCTTCTGTCGGGAGGAGCTTCAGTAAATCCTGACGCCGATGCAAAACTTTGGAGAAGTCGCCGCACAAACTTTGTAGGAAACAATCCGCTTACCGAAACTGACCGAGCGCTCGGCGCGCCCGAGCGCGACGCCTGGACGACGGTCACCAACCTCGATGTCCCGGAGCGGCCGCTGTGGTCCTGTGCGGATGACGGATGGTTCGACGCGTTCGGCGTCCTGAACCGGGCAGGACTCCCGATCGTCGCCTTGAGCAACAGTGACGGTTTTCTTGAGCGGGACCTTGAGACCCACGGCATGCGCTCGCACTTCTCGGCGGTGCTCGACTCGGTCGTCACCGGGTACGTGAAGCCTGATCCCGCTGCGTACCGCCATGCGGCAGCCGCGGCTGGAACGCCGTGGGAACAGTGCGTGTACATCGGTGACACACCGCACGAAGTCGTCGCGGCGCAGGCGATCGGGATGGCCGGAATCCTGATCGATCACGGCGGTTGGTCCGATGGCGACCCGCGGTTGGCCGGTACTGTCTGGGTAGCAAGCCTGACGCCAGCAGTTGCCGTCGTTATAGGTGCTTCCGCGCTTGCACCAGCGGGAGGAATGCAATGACGGCTTCGTCAGCCGAACTGTCCCTCGAGGACTTCGCGGCGCAACTCCTCCAGGGCCGCCCGTACGTGTTGATTGCCGTCGACGGTCAGGGTGGGTCCGGGAAGTCGACCTTGGCCGAGCACCTCGTTCACGCCGCGGGTGCCGGCTGTGTGATTTCGATGGACGAGTTCTACCGACCGAGTGCTGATCGCGATGCCTTGCGGGCGCAGGAGCCGATTCCGCCGGCACCGTTCTTCGATTCGGAACGGCTTCGCGAACAAGTGCTGGAGCCGCTTCGGCGCGGTGCTGCGGCGACCTGGCAGACCTACGACTGGGATGCGGACTGCTTGGGGCCGGCTCGAACCACTACACCGCAAGGACTCCTTGTGATTGAGGGTGTTTCCGCGTTCCGCCAGGGACTTGCCGGGTTTTACGACGCGTCGATCTGGGTGGAGTGCTCCTACAACCTGCGCCTTGCTCGCGGGGTGGCGCGCGACGGCGAGGCTGCACGCGATACGTGGGTGCATGAGTGGATCCCGGAGGAAGACCGGTATCGGCTCGCAGAGCAGCCCGATGCGCGCGCCGCATACGTGGTCGACGGCGCCGGCGATGCATTGACGCGCGCCAGTGTGCGGGTGCTTCGCCAACCGGCCCGTGACGAGGGAACCGAGATAGGCCACACGCGCAACGAGTGAGCCGCTGCGCGTGTGGCGCTACGGCTCAGCCGTACGTAAACACGGCACTGCTTACGAGTGCGAGGGCAGATCGCATGTGCCGCAACCTCGAGGAGTTCGTGCGTCTTTGCGGGCGTGTCGAAAAGGGTTTCCCGCTCTCGCCACCTCGATACCGTTCATGCCCAAGTCATCGAGCGGCAATTCGCTGCAGGATCGCACTCGTCACCCAACCGCGATCGTGCCGTGACGCCAAGTGTCGCTTCGGAGGGCATCCCGCTAGGGTGCGGCAATGAGCTCCACTCGGCCCATCACGCCTGGTGATTCGCCATGATCGACCAACGGGTGCGCCCCGTTGCGAATCACGTGCTTCGACCGCTCGCAGCTCGACTGCTCCACGTTCCGCCGCTCGCAATCACCGCAATTGCCGCACTCTTTGGCATCGCGGCGGCCATAACGGTGGCGCTCGGGCTGCACTGGGTCGCCCTTGGGTGTTGGATTGCGAATCGCGCCTTGGACGGTCTCGATGGGGCCGTTGCGCGCGGTGCGGGCACTGCATCGGATCTCGGCGGGTACCTCGACATGTTGCTCGATACCGCGGTGTACGCCGCTATTCCGATCGGCATTGCCGTGCACGTATCGACGACAACGACGTGGGTGACGTGTGCAGTGCTGCTTGCGACGTATTACGTCAACACGATCTCGTGGACCTACCTTGCTGCGCTGCTCGAAAAGCGCGGTGCGGGCGCCCGAACGACAGGCGAGCACACGAGCATCACCATGCCAAGCGGTCTCGTCGAGGGCACCGAAACCGTCGTCGTGTACGTCGTACTTCTCGCGTTCCCCGGGATTGCCCCCTGGACTTTTAGCGCGTTTGCCATCGGCGTCGCGATGACTGCGCTGCAACGGGTGATCTGGGCAAAGCGGCATCTAGCATGAACGTCTGGATTCGTCGCGGAGTAATCGTTGGAATCTGGCTCGGCGTCATTATTGCGTTTCAGGTGTACCGCGTAAATTCCGGATTGAACACCACCGATGCGTTACAACAGTTCGTCCAAGCCGCCTCGGGCGCTTGGTGGGCCGTGCTGTTCTACGTTGCGATCTACCTCCTCCGACCGGTCTTGCTCATTCCGGGAGCGCTCCTCACGGTGGTAGGCGGAATGTTGTTTGGCGCCTGGCTCGGAATTCCGGTTGTGCTCCTCGCCGCGAACGGTTCGGCGATGGTTGCGTTTGGGATCGGCATGCTGGTTATCGGACCTCGAAGTGCGATCGAGCAGGCCGCAGAAGCTTCGACGGTGCGCGCCCGCTGGGCGGCCCGCATGCGCCGTAACGCATTCACGTCCATTCTTTTGATGCGGCTGCTCTTTTTGCCCTACGACCTCGTGAGCTACACCGCGGGAATGTTGCGCATGCGTTGGCAGCCGTTCTTGGCTGCGAACGCCCTGGGGATTCTCCCGGGCACGATTGCATTCGTGCTCCTAGGTGCATCGGTAAACGATCTCAGCGAGGGTGTTGGTGGAGTCAATGGATGGGCGCTCGGCGCGTCCATTGGGTTGTTTATCGTGAGCCTGGCGATCTCTCGACTTGTGAAACCGCGCGCGCCCGAAAGCGAAACGACGTGACGCGCGCCCTCGACTGGTCAACATTCCTGGCGGAGTATCACGCGCAGCGACCCGGAATCACTGAGGAGCTCCTTGGCCCAACTCGCAATGCTGCCGGCATAGATCCCTATACCTGGCTCCTTGAGGGAGTACCCGACTCCACGATGGTCGTGGATCTGGCGTGCGGAAGCGCCCCGCTGTACTCGCGTCACATCGGCGGATGGATTGGACTTGATCGCTCGGCGGAGGAGCTCGCGCGGGCCCAACAGTCAGGCACGGGATCGCTCGTGCGCGCCGACGCGATTGCGCTGCCGATTCGCTCGCACTCCATCCCAATGGTTGTGTGCGCAATGGCATTGATGCTGCTCGCACCGAGTCATCGAGTGCTGGCCGAAATCCATCGCATCCTTGTTTCGGGCGGAACGCTGCATGCGCTGATGCCCTCCACGCGTCCGCTTACAACTCAGGACCGACTCCGCTTTGCCCGGCTCTACGCAACGTTGCGCAAACGAGCACAATTGCCGGTAACGCGCGTTCGGCGTCGGCCCCAGCGTGCATTGCACGAATCAGGTTTTTCTCTCGTGCGCACGACCGTGGATCGCTTCGCGTATTCGATCACCGATAGCGCAGCTGCTGATCTCTTGGTCGACGCGCTGTACTTGCCGGCGGTCACACCGATGCGCATCGCTGCGGCGAAACGCTATGTCCGCACATGGATTGGCACCGATATCGGACTTCCCCTTCGGCGCATCGTGGCCCGTTCGCTGCCGGAACCATGAGCGCAACCGCGGTTAGGTGGGTATCCCGTCCCTGGTAATGCCGAGTGCGATGAGTTGCGACTGGATCGCGTCAACGAGTGCTTGCGGATCGCCGCCACAGGCAGTGAGCGCTTCGGCGTCAAGCACTACCGCTAGGCCTGCGTTGGTCTCAGCAACAACTGCCGGCAACACCAAACCAAGCTCGCGCACTGCGCTCGGCATGTCGTTGCGATGATATGTGTCGAACGGCACCGGAAGTTCGGCGCGGCAGGCTTGCCAATCGGATCGTTCGCGAAATACACCGTGGGTAATGTCGCACAACGCGCAGTGCTGCCGACCAAGCCGGGCGCCGATCCAGTAGATGACTTCGCCGCGAAATGTGCTGTCCGCGTCGTACACGCCGATGAGGCGGGTCAGTGCGCTCATGGAGCCATTGCGGGTGCGGTACACCGAGGCATCGCCGGTCACCCTAGCCGGGGAGCACTCTTCGAGTTCGCAGTCGGCTTCGACGACGGCGGCCTGGGCGTGGATCAGATCCTCGGCGTGCGCTGCGACGATGCCGGGCCCAGCGTATTCCCGTGGCGTCCCGACTGGTAGCACCCGAAAGCGTGTAGTTCTTGCGACCTATCGTCCAGGTGCTCGCGGGATCGATGAGTCGATGAGGACGCAACCCGTGGAGCCCGATGCCGCGCACCGCCAGCGAAGACGACAACGCCACCGTCCGGATGGCCGGAGTGGAGCGCGCCCTCGACACCTTGCTCGACGTGCGCAGTCCGTTCCTCGATGCCGACCCGGCGGCGAAGCGGCACCTCATCGCAACCATGACCGACCAGCAACTACAGACGCTCGTGTTGGGTTTCAATGCGCGGTTGCGCGACCGCGATCCTGACGATCACTCCTTCGACGGGGAGACGGTTAGCACGACATTCTTGAAGTTCCCGAACCAACGCGACAAGCCGCGGCTCCTTGACCAAACAGCAACCACACTGCGCGCCATCGCCGCCGATCCCACCCTCGACGACGCCACAGCGTTGCGCCGGGTTGCGCTCACGGCCGGTGAAGCAGTCGTGCTCATCCATCCGTTCGGGAACGGCAACGGTCGCACCGCGCGGTTTCTCAGCTACGCGATCGACCAGCCCATCGTCGACACGCCCATCGCTCGCCAACGCCTCGCCCGGGTCGCCATGGATAAGGCGCACTGGTTCGTAAGCCCGAGCTGCACCGATGCGCTCACGACCGAGACGCATCGCCGATTCGTCGCGACGCTGCCACAGGCGCGCGGTCCCGTGCCGTTCCACACCGATGAGGACTTCCTCGGCGAGTACACCGCGGCCGAGTTCCTCAACGGGTCCGGGATCGACGCCGACCAGGCACTCCAGGTCGCCACGATCCTGAACGACGCCGACAGCGGCTCGATCGCGCTCTACGGCGCGCTCGTCCGCACCGGAAAGATGCATGCCGACCTCCTCACCGAAGATCCGAGCGGCCGCCCGTTGCTCCGAGCACACGCTGCGGTCGATGCCCTCGGTCCTGCGGATCTAGGCGCGCTCGCCAGCGCATGGGATGAACTGATGTGCGGCCGCGTCGAACTGTTCCTCGAAGAGATGCGGGCGCCGACGCTGAGCCTGTCGGTGCACGGAGCGGAACGCACCGTCGCTGCGCACGCCGAATACCAACTGATGAAGCACTCCACACTGCTTCAGGACGGGATCGGCCGGGCGGCGTCTTAGCCACGACGACACCCACCGAGGCGTAGCCTTGCCGCATAGCTGACCTCGACCGTTCCCGCCTCGAGACCCTCCTCGCGCGCGAGCAGCAGACGTTCGTCGAAACACAACCGTCCGATGGGGTGAGACGCGCAAATTTGGCGATCGCCTCGTGGATTGCGGTGCCCTGCGCCGGGTCGAATACGCCTTCGAGATGCCAGGATCCCGTAAAGGTTGGTCGCAGGTTGAGCCAATTGGGCTCGTCGCATTCGGTGTGGGAAAGCGTGTCGTCGGCATAGCTTTTCCAACGACGAGTCAGCGTCCGATACGCCTCAGGACCGAGCGTCGTTGCAGCTTCGACCAAAATCGTTGAACTTACGGGGACGATGACGAGCCGGTTGCGCATACTGCGCAAGGCGCCCCGGAATCACAGTCCGCGCCTGCGTAGCGGCACGAACCTCATTGTGGACGGACATGAGGAACAGTCTTCATGATCAAACGGTTGAGGGAAGTTCTAAAAGAATACCGCCGCACAACGACATTGACACGGCAATCGGACTTGCAATACCAGTGTCCTAGCTAGACGAAATCAGACGCGAGACGCCGCGCGTAATCAGTTAAGTGTGCCAATAAACACCTGCCATGCCAGCAACGTTTTTGCTACCAGGCTAAGCACCAAAAATATTTTCTCGCCGTAGAGATAGTTCACAAAACGTCCGCGACGCCGGTACTGCAACCACTGGTTCAGCGCAAAACAGTTGAACAACACGAAGAGCGAAACGAAAATCCCATACACAAAACCCGGGACGCCCTCGCCCTGATTGCTCGAAACAATGAGCGCGATCACTATGCAACACCACGGAACGATGCCCACGATGCAACCAAAGATGAACGGCCACCAGGTCACGGAATTGCGCCCTTGATTCTCTCGTTCCATGAGCAACCCAAACAGAATCATTGCTGCATTAACTGCAAATATTGCAACGACTGCATAAAAGTTAGTGATTCCCGGCAGCATTGCGATGAGTACAACCATGACCGACGCGCTCACGGAATATTCGATCCAGCGGGCGTAGTTGATGTTGGCTGCGAGGTTCCGTTCGTACCAACCTCGCGCCACGGTGGCCATGGCGAGATGATCGATTGCCGCGCACCCTAAGAAGAACGCAATTGCCCAAGAAAACCGCACATCGAAAAACGTCGCGGTCTTTGTGAGCGCCGTTCCCGGCGGACCGCTTTGCACCGCAGCGACCAGCGGGATCGAAAAACCGTTGCTCAGCGCCAGGATCGCCACCGCCTGTGCCAAGTGAAGTATCCCGACCGCAATGTTCCAGTTTCGGAGGTTCGCCAGTCGAGCTTTCTGATCGTTCCCGACTTCGCTACTGCTCACTGCATGCTCCTTTGGCAACACGATTTAGTAACGATTTTGTTGACGACTGTGAACAATACGGCGCGCAACCGGGCGCCTCGAGGACAAGCGTTTCAATGGAGGTGACCGGACTCAAAGCGACGAGCGCTGCCCCTCCCCGAATTCCTCCGGTCCCCGCTAGAGGAGACCAAAGCGGAAAATATCCGTTTCCCGTTGGGATTATCGGCGCTGCCTTTGGCGGCAACGCTGCGAACAACTTCGTACACCGTCTCCGTGCTTGGGTACCGACAAGTCTCCTCATGTCGTGCACCCAAGCTCGATGTCCGCCGACACTTCCCCAGATATTGCTGCGCGCCAAGTCACTCGATGGCGGGAGAGGTCGCCGACCGAGCGCGGCGTCCTCGCCGATCAGCGCTCACGCGATGTCACGCAACTTGCGATAGCGGGGATCAAGCGGCAACGGCCCGAAGCAAGCGACGCAGATATCCGCCGCGAGCTCATCCATCGCCGGTACGGGAACCTTTTCGCCGACGCGCACGTCAATCCGACGCATCACTGAAACCGGTCCGCTCGCAGAGGTGCAGCGGATCAGGGCCATGCTGGATGGACTCGAGATCCCGTACGTCATTGGCGGTTCGGTTGCGAGTTCCATGTTCGGAGAACCGCGTTCGACACTCAATATCGATGTCGCGCTCGACGTTGCTGCGGGCCAACGCGAGGCACTCCTCGAGGCGCTGACCATCGCGTTCTCCGTGCCCATCCAGGCGGCGCGTCGCGCGCTCGACATGCACGAATCGTTCAACGTGCTCGACGAAACGACCGGGTTCAAGATCGACCTCTTCATCCTTGGCGATGGCCTGCTCGATCGTTTACAGATCGAACGCCGCGTTGCCGTTGCATTGCCCGGGTCCGAGGAACCGGTTTGGGTCACCTCGCCCGCCGACCAGATCCTCCACAAGATCACCTGGTGGCGTGTCGGCGGGCGCGCCTCTGACCGGCAATGGCGCGACATCTGCGGACTTCTCTCCGTGAGCCATCGCGAGGTCGACGTTGATGACCTCCGTGCGATTGCGACCGACCTCGGCATCATCGACGACCTCGAACGCGCAATCCTGGAATCCGAGCTGTAGCGGCGGCATCTCCGCACGCGACAACGCCCGCCACGAGGGCGGGCGCTTCACTATGTGACGGACGTTCTTAGTCGCCGATTCCAAAACCAAGCTTGCCCGATGCCGGACAACGCGTTCCCTCCGGAAGGCGCTCGATATGCGTTGCACTTGGCTTGCTGTCGTTGTGCGTGGTTTCAAAAATCAAATAGCTGCCCACCGACATGCCATTCCCTTTGTCAACGAGATTGACACACTTGATCGCCTGGTTCGGGAAACCATCAGCGTTCTCGACGATCAACGGTGAGGTTGATTCGCGATCACCAATCGGGACGTCACCAAGACCGCGTTCTTGGTTGTACCCACCACATCCGCTTGCAATCGCAGCAGCTGCACCAACCATGAGGGTGACCTTGGCAGACGCGCGACCCGGCTTTTCGACTATTCGTTGACGGTTCATGGGGCTCGCCTTTGTTCGGGGGATTTTGCTCCACAGGCTCTCAGCCAAACCGGACTGCGCACAACGGCTTCCCCGCACATTCCCGACGTTGGCAATCACCGTGAGGTGACCCCGCAATAGGTCGACCGTGGCAAAGCGGCGTTGCAGGTACGTAAAAACAAGCACGCCCGCCACGAGGGCGGGCGTTCGGGTGGAGGTGATCGGACTCGAACCGACGACCCCCTGCTTGCAAAGCAGGTGCTCTAGCCAACTGAGCTACACCCCCGAGGGCGTAGATAGTAGGCCACAACAAGGCCCGCGGGTCGAGGCCGGTCGGCGCCGCACCCGCTCCTAGGATGCGGTGATGCCCTCCGAAACTGCGCCGTGGTGGCGATCCGCTGTCACGTACGAGATCTACATCCGCAGCTTCATGGACGCCAACGGCGACGGGCTCGGGGACCTCCCCGGCATTCGCGCCCGGCTCGACTATCTGGTCGACCTCGGCATCGACGCAATCTGGATCACACCGTTTTACCCATCGCCGATGGCCGATCACGGCTACGACGTCGCGGACTACTTCGATGTCGACGCGCGCTTTGGCACCCTCGACGACTTCGACGCGCTCGTCGCCGATGCGCACGCGCGAGGTCTGCGCGTCATCATCGACATTGTTCCGAACCACACCTCCATCGACCATGCGTGGTTCCGCGCCGCACTCACGCGTCCCGATGCGCCTGAGCGCGCGTACTACGTCTTTCGTGACCCAGCTCCTGACGGAGGACCACCCAATGACTGGCGCTCCATCTTTGGTGGGTCCGCGTGGGAGTTCGACGCGACAAGCGGGCAGTACTACTTGCACTCGTTCGCACCCGAACAGCCGGACTTGGATTGGGCGCATCCCGAGGTGCGCAGTGCGTTTGACGACGTGTTGCGGTTCTGGCTTGATCGGGGCGTGGACGGCATTCGGATCGACGTCGCCCATGCGATTGGCAAAGACCTCACTGCGACCACCGCGCCACCCAACCCCGGGAAAACCACGGCCGAAATGCCGGGATGGGATGCGCTGGAAACCCATGCGATCTTTCGCGATTGGCGCAAGCTGATCGATGAGTACCCGGGCGATCGGATCTTCGTCGGTGAAGTTGGCATCGTTGATACGCAACGCCTCGTGGCCTATGTGCGTCCCGACGAGTTACACCTAGCGTTCAACTTTCCGATCATGGAAGCGCCGTTCACTGCGACTGCGTTGCGACACGTAATCGATGAACAACTACGCGCCCACGCTGCGGTCGGTGCACCGTGTACGTGGGTGCTCGGCAATCACGATCAAGTGCGCGTCGCAACGCGCTACGGCGACGGGGATCTCGGGCGCACTCGCGCGACCGCCGTCTTCTTGCTCTTGCTTGCGCTCCCCGGCGCGCCCTACCTCTATCAAGGTGAAGAACTCGGCCTCGAACAAGTTGACGTTGCGCCCGAACATCGCGAAGACCCGAATTACTTCCGCACGCAAGGTGCGCATCCCGGGCGCGACGGATGCCGCACGCCGATACCGTGGACGAGCGACGTTCCTGGGCATGGATTCACCCACGGGTATCCGTGGCTTCCGTTCGCCCCTGATGCGCCAATGCGCAACGCAAACACCGAAGCAGATGGAATCCGCGCACAGTTTGCACATGCGCTACGCAAGCGTCGCGAGATCGTGGTACACCAACCGGAATCAATCACCTGGCTCGACGCGCCCGCCGGTGTCCTTGCGTTTCGCCGCGGTGCCCTTACATGCGTGGGCAATACCAACGATGAAGCGACCACGTTTGCGGTGCCCGATGCGCGCGAGATCGCGCTCGTGGCACCCGGCACGGCCACCTTGCGTGACGGCAATCTTTCACTGGACGCAACATCCACGGTCTGGTTGCTGAACGAAGCCTGAACCGCTCAGGCCTAAATCTTGGGCCAGTGTCCGACGACCCCCGGGTCCGACGACCCCCGGGTCCGACGACCCCCGGGTCCGACGAGCACCAGGCCGTTCTGACAAAGATTTTCGGACCCAACGAAAATCGCGCTTACTTCCGCTCGAAAACCTGCCGAAGCGTGAGGCATGCGGATCATGATTGCCACCCTCGCCCTCGGACTCGGACTCGGAACCGGCGCAGTGTCGCTGGGATCCTTCGGAATCTCGGACTCCTTGGCCGCACCGGCTTCGGTTCAAGAAACCGCGAACCAAGTGTTGAACGGCACCGGCAATACCAACGACGTGGTCAACAAGATCGACGGCCTCATGGGCGTCGCAACCGACGCAGGTGTGGCGGCAAGCGGCGATCCGCAACTCGCAGCCAGCGTTGCGAAGAACCGCGAGTTCGTGCGCAACGCGCTGACATCACTGTTTAACGATCCCGAGCTGCGTCGTGCGGTGCGCGACGGCGTTGCCTCCGTGCAGGGCAAGCTCACTACGGATCCCGCGGGCGCCACTCCGTCGGTCAATGGTCTGTCGCTTTCTCGTGCACTCAACACTGCTCCTGCGGTACCGGCGCGCACACCCCCGGCTCCCGCCGGTACCGCCCAAGTCGGAACTCCGGTCACGTTGGTGGCCGCGCCGGCAACGGCGCGCCGCTCAGAAGCGGACTGGTTCCGCACCTTGGCCGATCACGCTGGGTTAGTCGCCCTCGCACTGCTGGCAATCGCGCTGGTCTTTAGCCGGAACCGCCTCGCGCTGGTGCGCAAACTGGCGCGCACCGCAATGTTGGTTGGTGTGTTCCCGCTCATCGGGTTCGTGTTCATGCCCGCCATCCTTGGAAATCTCGGTACGTTCGGAGACACCATTGCGACCTCCCTGCACGCCAACGCAGCCGGCACCGTTACCCCGGGCCTGGTGATCGCACTGGTCGGTCTCGGGATCGGCATTGCATCGACTTCCGCGCTCCGACGCACGTCGATGGTACAGCTGGCACGCGTCGCTCGCTAACCCGCACTGCGAGGTGCTACAACCCAGGGCGTGCGCGTCATCATCGCTGAGTGTTCTGTGGTCTACGAAGGTCGGTTAGGGGCGCGACTCGCGCCCGCACGGCGTCTCATCTTGCTCAAGGCCGATGGCTCCCTCGCGATCCACTCAGACAGCAAGGCGTACAAGCCACTGAACTGGATGAACCCGCCGTGCACGATTCGCATCGATGACACGGGCATCGAAGCGGCCAACCCCAAAGGCGAGACCCTGCGCGTCGAACTGCACACGATCATCGCGGACCACCACACCGAACTCGGCGATGACCCGGGGCTCGAAAAGGATGGCGTCGAAGCCGAGTTACAAGTGCTCCTCGCGGCACGGGTCGAGGCACTCAAAGCTGGCATGACGTTGATTCGACGTGAGTACCCCACCGATATCGGACCCGTCGATCTGTTGTGTCGCGACGGTGATGGAACGGCAGTTGTCGTTGAAATCAAACGCGTCGGCGAGATTGCCGGCGTCGAGCAACTCATGCGCTACCAAGAACGCCTCGATCTCGACGCGCGCTACCGCCCCACACGCGGCATATTTGTTGCAACGAGAATCAAGCCGCAGGCAAAAGTGTTCGCCGAGAGTCGCGGTATCGAATGCGTCGAGGTCGACTTCGACGAACTGCGCGGTGCGGTCGAACCGGGCTTACGGTTGTTCTAGCGGCCGTTACGCAACGGGGGGCAGCACGAACTCTTCACCGGCATAGATGAGGTTCGGATTGCCCGAGCTGATGTTGCCGCGATTCGCTTCGATGAGCGTTATCCAATAGCGACGCACTTCTTCATTCGACGGGTTGCGGCCCGTGGCGTTACGTACCTCGCGGGCAGCAATCGCCCAGAAGTTGTCGCCTTTGACCACGGTGTGCCGCCGCAGCGATGAACCGCCCACAACCGGTGCCGGCACGTCGGGTTGCGCCGGATCGGGAGTTGCAACCTCGCCCGACGGACCCGGGCGTACCATGGTGACGCTGCCGGATCCGTTCTGATCACCGACGGGCTGCGGGGACGGCGCGGCGGTCGTCGGCGTGGAATCGCTGGCGTTGTTGTCGATCGATGGGCTTTCACCAGTTCGACCGGTCGTCGCCGGTGTGGACGGGCTGGGCGTACTTGCATTGGGCGTCGGTGCATCGCCAACCGGGGTCGGGGCCTGGTCGCTCGAACCTGGCATCGGCGCAGGGGATTCTGGACTCGCCGGTCGCACGAACACCATGTCGGGGTCATCCGCCGGCGCAGGTGTAGGCGTGGTCGTCGATACAACGGGAGCAGTGGACGACGTCGGTGTAGGCATGCTTGTGCTTGGCATCTCGCCACCGGGTACGAGATCGCCGGCAGGAATCGGGATGTCGGTATCGACCGCACGCATGTTGCTCGCGACACGAACACCGACTTGACCCGATGCTGACGGATTTTGCGCGCTCGGATTTCCGGCAACAACGACCACGACGGGTTCTTGCGTGCGCACAGCAGCGTGCGCCAATTGACCGCTGGCAAACAACGAACTGCTGGCAATGCCAATTGCGAATGCACCGTCGATCATGCGACGCACACCCGGCAAGATGAAGCGCCGTGTTCCATTTTCCAGCGCTGCTACTTCAAAGATGCGTGCCGTGATGTAGAGCAACGACGTGGCAAACAACCAGAACGCACCGAGCGCTCCGAGGAGCAGGGCGACCGCGACGATCGCATTGGCTGGCGGTGTGAGTTCAAGCCAACGTCCGAGGTTGGACCAATCCACGCGTCGTGCGGGGTCCGAGCCGAGCAACAGAAACAGACCGAGGAGCGCAGCTTCACCGGCGAGGAGGATGACGAGGCGACTCCAGGCGACACTTTTGGGGGGGTTTGCGGTAAACGTCCGTTTCACTCGGTCAGGGTAACGGAGCCTTCTGAATCCGGCAAGGATACGACGCTCACTTCCGGACCAATTTGGCTGGGATCCGCGGCCGCCAGCTCGTCGAGGGTGTCGAGCAACGCCAGGCCCCGCATCAGATGGGCCCGCACCTCGTCATGGCTCACCCGACCGTGCAGGTAGGCGGCCAGCTCCTCCATCGAATATCCGTAGGCCGCACACAACACATAGGCCCGACACAGGATCTCGAATTGATGATCGCTAACGCGGCGATGCGCCGACGGACGTGGGCGCACTGCTTCACCAAAGAGCGCGTCGGCTACCTCGCCGACCCATGCCTTATGCTTATAGATGCCGAGCTCGCGCAACCGCATCACGATGTCGCCGGTTGAGCCACTGAATGATCCCGCGGTGGGATCCTGGCCGCGCTCGCGCATGATGGCAGTCACATCTTCAAACCCGGCCGGGTCATCCGAATTCTGCACGCTGATCCTCACTCCTGCTCCTTACTCCACTCGGGGCGGACGCTTATTCGGCCCCGAGCCTTGTGAACTTGTGGTGTCTTGCGCATCGGTCGCACCCGGCTTGGGCGCACGGCGAGCGCGATCACCCGGCAGGCTAGGCGCGCTCGGCCACGGCGACGGCAACCCTGGTGTCGTTCCGCCCGGAGGCGCCCATGCCGCCGGGACAGGCTGTCCGGGAACTCCGGGGCGACCGCTCGGCGCCTGCGGCATACGCCCCGGCGGCGGCGACGAAAACCCAGATGGAACCGGATAACTATTCGGCGCGGTCGGCGCGTTCATCGGCGACCGGCCCGGCATCGCTCCCGGACCACCGGGGCGACCCGGTGCGCCGGACGCACCACTTCCCTGAGGTGTACCCGGACGCCCCGCGTTCTGTCGTGGCATGCCGTTCGGGTTTCGTTGCGCGTTCGGATTCTTCGCGCCGGGTTTACCGGACTTGGTGCCCGTGCCTTTGCGTGCGTTCGGATTCTTCGCGCCGGGTTTACCGGACTTGGTGCCCGTTCCTTTGCGCGCGTTCGGATTCTTCGCACCCGGCTTTCCACCAGATTTCGATCCCGGTTTGAGGTTGCCATTCACGGGCACTGGGTCAACGCCTTGCTCGGAACGCGACTTGAGCTTCGTGTCCTTGTACCACGGACGCAACACGATCTTGGCCGGCAACAAATGTCCGTACACGACGAGTCCTTCACCGGGACGCATCCGGCGCAGCATGCCCGCCGATGCCAACGCTTTGGTGTTGATCGACTCGGTGCTCGAACGCACACCGTCACCGTTGACCGTGACGGATGTCTGCTCGATGTCTTGATCACCACAAATCTGCTTGACGTAATCGAGCGTGGAGGGATCCG
>JBMOIW010000040.1:0-17785 GCA_049317145.1 Acidimicrobiia bacterium | reverse complement strand
ATATCCCCGTGCTGGAGCACGACGGCGTCGCTCGGATATTTGGTCCGGGAACGCCGCTCTCGGACATTGCCGAGTGGCTCGAAACCGAACTCGACACACGCGCGTAACAACCAAGGAGAAGCAGTGGATCTGCTCGAATACCAAGGCAAACAACTTTTTGCGAAGTACGGAATCCCGGTCTCGCCCGGTGGCGTGGCAATCACGCCGGACGAAGCGGTGGAGGTCGCCGAAAGCATCGGATACCCCGTTGTGGTCAAGGCACAAGTCTTGATCGGTGGACGCGGAAAGGCTGGCGGTATCCAACTTGCCGATGACGCCGGTGCGGTGCGGCACCACGCCACCAACATTTTGGGCATGGATATTCGCGGCCACATTGTTGGCGCACTATGGATTGAACGCGCATCCGACATTGCGGAGGAGTACTACGCGTCATTCACGCTGGATCGGGCGGCAAAGAAACATCTCGGCATGTTGTCCGCACAGGGCGGTGTCGAGATTGAAGCAGTTGCGGCCGAAAACCCGGATGCAATCGCAAAGATTCACATTGATCCGAGCGTCGGGCTCACGGAAACGCAGGCACGCGAATGGGTTGTGGCGGCAGCGCTGAATCCCGCAGCCACGGACGGTGCCGTGGCGATTTTGCTGAACCTGTACCGCGCGTACACCGAAGGTGACGCCGACCTGGCCGAGATCAACCCGCTGATTTTGCGCACCGATGGGGGCGTGCACGCGCTCGATGCGAAGGTCACGCTTGACGAAAACGCGTCGTATCGGCACCCCGAATGGGAAGCGTACGAAGCCACACAGGTGCTCGACGCTCGAGAGCAACTCGCCAAGAGTAAAGGGCTGAACTACATCGGGCTTGACGGCACCGTTGGCATTATTGGCAATGGTGCGGGGCTCGTCATGAGCACGCTCGATGTCGTGAACCAAGTGGGCGGCTCGCCGGCAAACTTCTTGGACGTTGGCGGTGGTGCCAGTGCAGCGGTGCTGGCAAACGCAGTAGAGGTCATCAACAGTGACCCGAACGTCAAAGCCATTTTCCTCAACATTTTTGGGGGCATCACGAAGTGTGACGAAGTCGCGAACGGTGTTCTTGAGGCGATGCAGCGCGTAGAACTGCGCTCGCCGATCATCGTGCGGCTCGACGGTACGAACGCGGAAGCGGGTCGTGCGCTGCTCGAAGCGAACCCGAATCCCATGATCATTTCGCAACCGACCATGCTTGACGCGGCGCGCAAAGCCGTCGAGCTCGCGAACGCCTGAGAGGAATCTGCGTGAGTATTTTTGTCGACGAAACCACCAAGGTCGTATACCAGGGACTGACCGGAAGTCAGGGACGTTTTCACGGTATGCGGAACCGTACGTATGGAACGCAAGTCGTTGCCGGTACAAACCCCAAGAAAGCCGGCACCGACGTGGACGGTGTTCCGATCTTTGCCACGGTTGGCGATGCCGTCGAAGCGACCGGCGCCAACGCATCGTGCATCTTCATCCCGGCACCGGGTGTTGCCGACGCAGTGATGGAAGCGGCCGAAGGCGGTATCGAGTTCATCGTGGTCATCACCGAAGGCGTGCCGATGCACGACGAGGCGCGGTTCTACAACGAACTCAAAGACCGCTTCCCGGACGTGCAGCTCCTCGGTCCGAACTGCCCCGGCATCATCACGCCCGGCAAGTGCAACATCGGCATTACCCCGGGTGACATTGCGCTCCCCGGTGGACCGGTGGGCATCGTGAGTCGCTCGGGCACGCTGACCTATCAAGCGCTGCACGAAATGTCGTCGCGCGGTATCGGCCAGACAACGTGTGTTGGTATCGGTGGTGACCCGGTTCCGGGTACGACATACGTCGACTGCTTGCGCCGTTTTCAAGAAGATCCTGAAACGCGCGCCGTCATCATGATCGGCGAAATCGGTGGATCCGCCGAAGAAGACGCCGCCGCGTTCATCAAAGCCAATATGGACAAGCCAGTCGTCACGTACATCGCGGGCCAGACGGCGCCTCCGGGGAAGAAAATGGGCCACGCGGGCGCAATTATCTCGGGATCATCGGGCACTGCGTCGGCAAAGATCGATGCGTTGCGTGACGCAGGTTGTTTCGTTGCCGCGAACCCGAGTGAAATCGGAACGTTGATGGCCGAAGTCGTGGCCGGACTTTTGTAGCGAGCAGGGGGAAGGTATGAACGACGACGCGCGCCCGACAGAACCTCCGTACCTTCCCCCAAACGGTATCCCGTTGCCCCCACCGCTACCGCCAACTGCGCCGCCGGGGTATGCACCGCCTCCGGGCCCGCCGCAGAATGGGGGCCCGTACACCCCGTCGGCGCCACTCAATGGATTGGCGTTGGCCTCGATGATCCTTGGGATCGTTTCGATCCCCGCGCTGTGTTTCGCAGGACTTGGTGGATTCGTCGGCGTTGCCGGCGTGGTCTTGGGCATCATTGCCTTGCGTCAGATCAATCGGGCTGCGACACCGGCGGGCGGCAAAGGAATCGCAATCGCCGGAATTGCGTGCGGTGCTACCGGCGGAGCCCTTGGGCTGTTGTATGCCGGCGCAATCGTCATCTTGTCAAGCACTGGCTTCTGATGCGTTGCAGGTGGGCCGGGTCGCAACGAGCGTTGTAGGTTCCTGGCATGCGCATCGGGGTGCTCGTTTCCGGGAGCGGCGTCAATCTGCAGGCGATAATCGACGCTGCATTGCCGATTGCCGTCGTGGTGAGTGATCGCCGCGATGCATTCGCACTCGAGCGTGCCGACGCGGCTGGGATCCCCACCATCGTTGTGGAACGATCCGCGTGGCTTCCAGATCGCGCAGCATTTACGGATGCCATTGTGTTGGCGCTCGAGCCCTACGAAGTCGATCTCGTTGCGATGGCAGGGTTCATGACGATTCTTGATCCCGCCATCTTTGCGGCGTATCCCGGGCGAGTGATCAACACGCACCCGAGCTTGCTGCCGGCGTTCAAGGGCGCACACGCGGTCCGTGACGCGCTGGCGGCCGGAGTCACCGAAACCGGATGCACCATCCACATTGCGACGCCGGACGTCGACACCGGGCCGATCTTGGCGCAGGAAACCGTCGCAGTGCTTCCCGACGACACCGAAACGTCATTGCAGGAGCGCATTAAAGCCATCGAGTGCGCGTTGTATCCACACGTATTGGCGCAGTGGATCAAGACCGGAATGGCGCCGACTCCCGCCGGTAATTCCCGGTAACGTTCGAGCGAGGAAAGGACGACCATGCAGGTTCGCATTACTCGAGCGTTACTCTCGGTCTACGACAAGACCGGAGTGGTGGAGCTGGGCCGTGCGTTGGTGCGCCGAGGGGTCGAGCTTGTGTCTTCCGGCGGAACGGCGCGTGCGCTGATGGAAGCGGGAGTCCCGGTCACAACGGTTGAGGATGTCACCGGAGCGCCCGAGATGCTCGAGCATCGCGTGGTGACGTTGCATCCCAAGATCCACGGCGGAATCCTCGCCGACCTCGGTAAAGACTCCCACCGCGCTGATCTCGAAACGTATGGCATCGCTCCGTTTGATTTGGTGGTCGTGAACCTCTATCCGTTTACTGCGCAGCCTGGCATCGAGACCATTGATGTCGGCGGACCAACCATGGTGCGCGCGGCGGCAAAAAATCACGCGTGGGTCACAATCCTGACGTCACCCGATCAGTACGCACCGTTTCTCGCCGAGCTGGACGCCAACGACGGCATGGTGAGCGAGTCCACTCGACGCGAGTGCGCGTTGGCTGCCTTTGCCGCAACGGCAGCGTTTGACGCAGCGATCGTGGCCTGGATGCAATCCGGTGACGCAATGCCGGAGCATCTGATCCTTCCCCTCGAACGGGTGCGTGCGTTGCGCTATGGCGAGAACCCGCACCAAGCGGGTGCGCACTATCGCAATGTGTTGGCGGCACCTGGCTGGCCCGAGATTTGTGAGCAGTTGCAAGGGAAAGAGCTGAGCTTTATCAACTTGCTGGACGGGCAGGCCGCGTGGTCAATGGCACAGCGGTTCTCGGAACCGGCATGTGTCATCGTGAAGCACGCGAATCCCTGCGGGGTTGCCTTGGGCGCCGATCTGCTCGACGCGTACACCCGTGCATTCGCTTGCGATGACGTCAGCGCGTTTGGTGGGGTCGTTGCTTGCAATCGTGAAGTGGATGGTGCAACCGCAAAAGCCATTGGGGATGTGTTCACCGAGGTGGTGCTCGCCCCCGGATTCAGTGCGGAGGCGCGTGAGCTGCTCGCCGGCAAGATCAACCTACGGCTCCTCATCGTGCCTCCCGACGCGCAGTTGGCCGACGCATTTGATCTACGACGGATTGACGGTGGTTTCCTCGTGCAAGAACGCGACGCAGTGCAGCCCGACGCGAGTGAGTGGACGGTCGTCACGGATGTTGCGCCTACCGACGCGCAGTGGCGCGATCTGCACTTTGCGTGGGAGGTATGTGCGGGAGTGACGAGTAACGCCATCGTGCTCGCGCGCGACGGGCAGGCGCTGGGCATCGGCGCCGGCCAGCAGAGTCGGGTGCATGCAGCGGAAATCGCGGCCCGCAAAGCTGGGGATCGAGCCCAGTTCGGTGTGTGCGCCAGTGACGCGTTCTTCCCGTTCCGCGATGGCGTCGATGCCGCGGCTGCGGCAGGTGTGCGTGCAATCGTGCAGCCGGGTGGAAGTATGCGAGACGACGAGGTCATTGCCGCAGCAAACGAACACGGCATTGCAATGGTGTTTACCGGACGTCGTCACTTCCGGCACTAAGGAGCAGCGATGACGGCGGCACGACTCGATGGAAAAGCAGCAGCGGCAGCAATCAAAGCGGAGCTCGCCGACCAGGTTGCGAAGCTCGCGACGGTTGGTGTGGTGCCGGGACTTGCCACGGTATTGATCGGTGACGATCCGGGATCGCACGTGTACGTGCGCAACAAGCACACCGCATGTGCAGAGGTTGGAATCTACAGTGTTCGCCACGATCTTCCCGCTGACGCGGATCGGGCCAAAGTGTTGCAACTCCTTGCGCAGCTCAACGCCGATCCCGAAATCGACGGCTACATCATTCAGTACCCGGTCCCGGGTCACTTGGACTTCACCGAGTTGTTGTTGGCGATGGATCCCGCCAAAGATGCTGATGGCTTGCACCCGATGAACCTCGGGTATCTCGCACTGGGTGCGCCCGGGTGGCCGCGTCCGTGCACGCCACAAGGCATTGTGGAATTACTGGTGCGCAACGGCGTGCCGATCAGCGGCCGCAACGTCGTCATCGTGGGGCGCGGTCCGACCGTGGGACGCCCGCTAGCGATGTTGCTGTCCCTCAAGGAAGCACACGCCAACGCAACGGTGACGCAATGTCACACCGGTACCGAATTCCTTCCCGAGTACACGCGTCACGCCGACATCTTGGTGGCCGCCGCGGGAAACCCGGGAATGATCACCGCCGACATGGTCAAACCTGGAGTTGCCGTGCTCGACGTCGGGATCTCGCGGTCCGCGACTGGCATCGTGGGCGACGTCGCTCCGGATGTCTGGGACGTGGCGGGCTGGGTCGCGCCGGTGCCCGGCGGCGTCGGGCCGATGACCATCGCGATGTTGATGCGCAACACGGTTGAGGCGGCGACCCGCCGCGCCCAGTCGCGATGAGCGCCGAGGAAACCTTTGCGCCCCAGTGCGCATTGTGCGGTTCGCCGCTCGCGGTGGAGACCGATCGCTGCCCGATCTGCAACGAGTACTGCATGCCGGCGACGCATTCGCCATTCACCACGCGCTGGTGGTTAATGATCGCCGGGCTGATAGCGGCATCGTTGGTCGTCACGATTGTCGCCGCACTTCTTCAGCGGTACAGCTAAAGATCCGTTGATTCGTTAGCGCCCTAGCGCTAGGTCGGCATCGAAGCGTGATCGAGGAAGGGGCGGATGTGCGCGCCCGAGATCCGGCAATGGTCCGGGAATTACGTCGGTCGACACCATCAACCCGCGTTGGTGCGCAACCCCGAGTAACTGATGGACAAGCCGCGCCGTAGCTCGGGCATCGCCGAGTGCGGTGTGGGCATTCGTGAGTGGAATGTGGAGCTCCGCGCAGGCGGTTGCCAAGCGGTGGTCCTGCCATTGTGGGTAGAGCACTGTTGCCAGTTGGTGGGTGCAAAGTGCAGGAAGCAGTGGCAGCCGTACTCCAAGGTGCGTGAATTCGGCGGCAAGAAACATCTCTTCAAACGGGGCGTGATGCGCAACGACGGTGGCGTATTGCAGCCGCCGCAACACTGCATTCGCAATCTCGGGAAACGTCGGTGCCTGGCGAAGCTGGTGATTGCTGAGCTGATGAATGTGTATGGCACCGGCATCGCGTTCGGGATTGACCAGCGTCGTGTATTCGTCGACGACACGGCCGCCAGACATCCGAACAATGCCGATTTCGCAAATACGGTGCGGCGGAGTGTACGTGCCGGTGGTTTCGAGATCGACAATGACGAGGTCGCCAGATTCGACTGCATAGCGCCCCGACATCTTGTTCATCTGCGCAAAGTCGAAGAGCGGAGCGAACTCCTCGGAGGAAGTCATTGGTGTTGGTGGTTACCGACCGAACGAGTCTGAAACATCGAAGGGCAGTTCGAGGCGCGTGGGAAGTGGCGCGCGGGCTGCTTGCTTGCCGCTCGGTGGTGGAAACTCTAGGGCAGCCGGGGGTGTCGTTGTTCGAATCGTAAGGCCAAGCGCATCCGCACGCGCCATGAGATGCACAAACAGTTGCGCGGTGACCTCCACATCTCCGAGCGACCGATGTTGTGTTGCTTCGGGAAAATCGATACCGGCTCGCTCACAACATGCAGCCAGTCGAAACGAGCCCGGTTCTTCTCTGGCTTCTGCCGCAATTCCGCGAGCAAGATCACGGGTGCACACGGCAGCGAGTGGGGGGAGATCGATACCGGCAAACGCGCACTCGCTTGCGAGAAAACCGAGATCGAACTGCGCGTTGTGCGCAACGACAACGGCGCGATCCAGGCGCGACAACAGATCGCCCGCAACGTCATCAAAGCGGGGCGCTGCGATGATGTTTGCAGGCTGGATGCCGTGGATCTCGGTGGGCCCCACCCCGACTCCGCCGCCCGGGCGTACGAGGGTTTCCCAAGTTTCGACGCGAGTGAAATCGAGACTTCCGAATGGGTTCGCCACGGCACGGAGTTCAACGACTCCAATTTCGAGCACTCTTCCGAGCGGACCGGGCTCGAGGGCCGTCGTTTCGAAATCGAGGACGGCATAGCGACCGGGCTGGAGGGGCGTTGCGGTCATCGACAGCAAAGGTTATTCCCTCGCGGCTGGCCCAGGCAGGAGTGTCCGGAATCTGAGGGCCATTCCTCCGGGCGGATTGTAGGACCGCCGTGGTTGTCCGGATTATCAGGCCAGGCGCGGCGCACGTGTGAGCCAGCGAGCGCTTCGAAGCGCTGATGTGCGATGCGGTTCTTGAGCATTGTCGGGTACCGTCCGATGGCACGAGAACCCCAAAATGTGGGCGCGTCCTTGCGCTGAGTGCGAAATCCCCCGGCGCGATCGGCGAAACTTATGGGCCGGAGGCAACGGTGGCTCAACTCGAACTGCGACACACGCGTACCCATATGCCGACCCGCCGGGTTGCCCTTGCCTACGCCCAGCTCCCCACTTCGGGGGCAGCCGAGGGCCTCGTGCTCCTCGAAGCAATCATGGTCCACTTCGTTCCCCAACTCGATGAAGAAACGCGCGGTGCATTTGCTGGGCTGCTCACACGCGCCCGTGCTGGGCAACTTCCGATCCCCGGAATTGCATTGCGGTTCCGGATGCAAACCGATACGCACGGCTTGGATTACTCGCGTCATCGCATCGTGTACGAGCCGCTTCCGGGCTTCGAGATGTTGGCGCTCGCCGATCGCCCACAACATCCGGTGATCGAACTCGATACGCACGGATCGCCGACGCCTCAGGTGCTCGGTGCAGTAATGGCTGCGGCCCGGCTTGCTCCAACGGCGCGTGGGCTTGCATTTCGCTCGATCCAACGCGTGTTGCGTGCCGAAACCCTGACGCGACCCGGGTATGTGCTGCGGCTGTTGCCCAACGGAGTGCCGGGTGCGCAGTTCGCATCGTACCGAAGCGACAGCGCGGCGCACGCTTCGTATGCGCCCCTGTGGGACGGCATCGATACCGATGCGCGTTGGGCGATGGAAGTCCTTGGGTTGCGACCGGACATTGGGTTCGACCGCACCGATGTGCAACGCCGGTTCCGCCGGTTGTTGCGCCTGGCGCATCCGGATCAGGGTGCGGAGGATCTCGGGGCGGCCGAGCGCATTACCGAACTCGCCGAAGCCCGGGAGATTTTGTTGGCTGCTGCACCCAAGGACGCAGCCGAGGTCTAAGCGATCGGGTCCGGCCCGATAATGTCCCGCCCGGATTCATTACTTGGAGGACGCGATGAAAGTCACAGTAGTTGGCGCGGGGTTTTACGGTTCGACGCTGGTGCAGCGCATCGCCGAAGGGGATTACGTCGACGAAGTTGTCATGGTGGATATCGTCGAAGGCAAGCCGCAGGGTCTCGCCCTCGACATGATGCAAACCCGTTCGCTCGAAGGCTTCGAGACGCGCGTCGTGGGCACGAACACCTACGACGAAACCGAAAGCTCCGATGTCTGTGTGATCACCGCGGGACTGCCCCGTAAGCCCGGTATGAGTCGGATGGACCTTCTCGAGGTCAACGCCAAGATCGTCGGAGAAGTCGCCGCCAATCTGGCGCGTACCTCGCCGAACGCGGTGATGATCGTCGTGTCGAATCCGCTCGACGAGATGACGATGTTGGCGGCAACGGTGTCCGGGTTCCCGAAGTCGCGTGTCATAGGACAAGCCGGCATGCTCGACACCGCGCGCTTTAAGCACTTTGTCGGGGAAGCGCTGCACGTGTCGCCGAACGCGGTGGACGCGGTCACCCTTGGGAGCCACGGCGAAACGATGGTGCCGGTCCCGAGCCTGGTGCGCGTCGAAGGCGCGCCGCTCAGTGAGCGCCTCGATGCTGCGTCGATTGAGTCCATCGTGCAACGGACCCGCGATGGTGGAGCCGAGATCGTCGGACTTCTCAAGACTGGCTCGGCGTATTACGCGCCATCGAGCGCCGCGGCAAAGATGGTTGAGGCGGTCGTCAAAGATGCCAACGCCGAAATGCCGGTGTGCGCGTGGGTGAGTGGCGAGTATGGGATCGACGGTGTCTATCTCGGCGTTCCCGCAATCATCGGTCGCAACGGTGTGGAGAAAATCGTGGAGCTTCCGTTGACGGACGGCGAAGCAACGGCATTGCGCGATGCAGCCGAGGCGGTGCGCGCCAAGCAAGCTGACGTCGCGCAGTTCGTATAAGTCGCGATGGCTGACCTTCGCTGGTGGATACAAGCGACACCGATTGGAGCGATCACCGTTTCCGTCGGTGATGCCGGAGTTCGTTCGATCCAGCCCGGAGTGGTGCCGGTCGCTGATGGTCTCGAAGAGATCGATCGAGAAGTCGCCTCCGAGCTACAGGAGTATTTCGCGGGCACGCGGCGCTTGTTTTCAGTCCCGGTTGACCTGAGTTCGGTCGCCGGGCCGGTCGCCCGCATCATTCTCGACACACTGGCGGCGACCGTTCCGTTTGGAAGCACGGTCGGGTACGGCGAGCTCGCGCAACGAGCGGGTCGCCCGGGCGCGGCCCGGGCGGTCGGCCAGGCGATGGCACATAATCCGGTGCCGCTCATTGTCCCGTGTCACCGCGTCGTCGCGGCGAGCGGCGCGCTCGGCGGATTTGGGTGGGGTGCAGAGATCAAGCGTTGGTTACTTCGTCACGAAGGCATCCAGTTGCTATGAGCGAATCCGCAGCCACTGCGCCCACTTACTCGCGTCGCGATACGCACGGCATGACGGTGGGGCGCACCGCATCGTTTGCGGATGGGCTATTCGGAATCGCCATGACCATCTTGGTGCTGAGCATCAGCGAGCCGACCGGTAACACCGGCGCCGAATTATGGCGCTCGATTCGTGCGATGGGACCCGAGGTATTTGGGTACGCACTGAGCTTTGCGGTTATCGGACGGTACTGGATTGCCCATCATGTCTTCATGCGTCGCGTTCGCCACGCAACCGTCGGGTTCTTGGCCCTCACGCTGGTGTTCATGAGCGTTGTTGCGTTCGTTTCGATTCCAACACAAGTGATCGGAGACAGCAGCGGTGATGGCAGCGCGTTCACCGTTGCGGTCATTTTCTATGCAGTGTCCCTCGCGCTCCTTGGGACGACGTTCGTCCTGTTGGAGTTGTATGCGTTAGCCAAGGATCTCATTTACCCCGAGGACCGGGCGGATCAATGGGCGGGCATGCTGCCGACAGCAGTCGCCCCAATTGTGTTTTGGTGTTCGGTTCCGGTGGCATTGCTCTTCGGAGGACAGCCGGCGTCCTGGAGCTGGTTTGCCATTATTCCGCTAAGCATTGTGGCGGGGGTTGTGCAACAGCGGCGCAGCCGGAAGGAGAGAGCAACGTGACCGAAGATCAGGTAACGAATGCGGAACCCGAGCGCGTTCCGATGCCGGTCGAATCGGGAGCGCTCGCGCCAACCGCGCTCGGCACGGGCGCACAGGCCAATGGGGCGCTTGCGCTCGGCGCGCTCGCCGTGGGCGCGATCGCAGTCGGGTCTTTGGCAGTTGGCGCACTGGCAATCGGCCGGCTCGTAATTCGCCGGGCGCACATCCGGTCGTTGCGCGTCGATCGCCTCGACATCGGCGAGTTAGTCGTTCGCCGACGCATCGACGCGTAATGGATTACCGCGCGTGGCGCTAACGGTCGCTGATGAATCGGCGCACTCGCGCGAAGGATGGGATGACGCGCGAGTCGAAACCTGGACCCTGACGTTCGGGAACGCGGAGGAATGTGCCGGCCGGATTGCGACGACGTTCCTTGCCGATCAGGTCCGGCTGTCCGTCGTGTTGCTGCACCCGCACTACGGGCCACTCATCGTGCGAGACGCCATTCCCCGGCGCAGCGATACGCTTGAACTTCGTGCCGATGGCGTCTGGATGAACCAATGGTGCGAAACCCCATTCACGCATTGGACCTATGGGCTCGAGGCGTTTGGTGTTGAGCTTGAAGACGCACGCGACACTTGGCACGGTGAACGCGGACATCGAATCCCCATTGGACTTGATCTTGAGTGCGAACACCACGTTGCGGCGCTGGATGCCGGAAGCGGGTACGTGCAACCCGGACACATCGATGGCGAAGTATTGATCGGAGAAGACCGGATGCCCGTTGTGACCTATGGCTTGCGCACGCATTGGTGGAACGCGTCCGATGACGAGCAGTCGCTGTGGTGGCATAACGTTGAAGGCGATGTCTTTGTTCAGCGCACCCGCGCCGTGCATTGGCGGACAGCAAATCCGGATCTGTTGGATGTGCGTACGTACGAATCGACGGTGGATACGTTGGGCTTTCCCCGCCGGGTCGATGTGTCGCTCGGACACGATGCCCAGCACTTTGACGTCGAGCCCGTCGATTGGGCCGGCGAAATTTTGAGCGAGACGCCGTTGCGCGTATTGCCCCACGCCGCGTTGCGCGTCGCTGGCAACGACGGTGCGCCGGGCTTCGGCTGGCAGGTTGGTGCGGTAACCGAAGGCGCGGTCAGTTAGCCGTACTCACTGCACCGTACTCAGTGCACAACGCCGGGGTTGCCGACAGTATCCACGAAGGGTAAGCCGGCCTCGGACCACGCCAACGAGCCGCCGTCGACGTTGTGGGCGGTGTAGCCCCACGCCTGAAGCGCTTCCGCGACGCGTAGGGAGCGACCCCCCGAACGGCAGATCACGTAGATGTCACGGTCCGCGGGAAGTTCCGTGTGGCGCTCGCTGATCTCGCTCATGGGAATCCAGGTCGCGTCCACCGCGTGCCCGGCTTCCCACTCTTGCGGCTCGCGCACATCGAGGAGCACGGCTCCCGCCGTGCAGCGGGCGCTTGCGGTTTGTACATCAACGACGGAAATCTCGGCCATTGCGCCTCCCTCCAGGAATCAGGGCAGCGTAGACGGATCGGCTGGGGGCTCATGCGCACTCTGCGCTGCGAGTTCGCGCAGTTGTGCGAGATTCACTTTGCCCGCCGCCGAGCGCTCGAGATCGGGGCGCGCAACATAGCGCCGAGGGACCTTGTAGGCCGCGAGGTGATCACGGCACCACTCGTCAAGGGACGCGGGAACGGAAGCGTCGTGCGTTGCGATTACTGCGCTGACAAGTTCGCCGAGCCGTGCATCTGGGACGCCCACAACGACCGCATCGAGGACCTCGGGGTGTGCCCGCAAGACCAGCTCGACCTCTTCGGGGAACACCTTCTCGCCTCCGGTATTGATGCACGCACTGCCGCGGCCGAGCAAGGTGACGGTTGCATCCGCATTGCGGCGCGCCAGATCGCCGGGGACGGCGTAGCGCACGCCATCAATTGTGGGAAACGCACTCGCCGATGCTTCGGGATCGTTGCGATACCCGACGGGAACATTCCCGGCGACCGCGAGTCGACCGACTTCGCCGATGGAGGCCTCGGTGTTGTCGTCGCGCAACACGCGGAGGTGCGGCGTGACGGCAAACGCCGCTGGAATGATTGCGGCTCCGACAGCAGATTCGGTGCGCGTGAGGAGTCCTTCGGAAGAACCGAGCGAATCGATACAACGAATATGGGGGAGGTGGTCCAGCAACGCAGTTTTGACCTGCGGACTCCACGTCACGCCGGACGACACGATCGCGCGCAATGCGGAGAGATCCCAACGTTGTGGATGATCGTTCAGTGCATCCACGAGCGGGCGAGCAAACGCATCTCCGACGATGAGTAGCGATTGCACTGCGTTGTGCGCGCAGGCATCCCAGATCGCAACCGGATCGACTTTGGGCGTATCAACCAACACGATCGTTCCGCCGCCGGCAAGCGCGGCAAGTGTTCCAAAGAGCCCAGTTCCGTGCATGAGTGGACACGCCGGAAGCGTGGTTGCAGCACGTAGGCCGTTGCGTATGGCGTATACGGGATCGGTTGGTGCTTTGGTGCCGCGCATGCTCGTCCAGAGCGCCAGATACAAATCCTCGTTGCGCCACATCACCCCTTTCGGATGTCCGGTCGTGCCGCCCGTGTAGAGATAAATGAGATCGTCACCAGTGCAGGTGTGCGGCAGCGCCCGCACCGCATGCTCCGCAAGTGCGGCTTCGTATGCGGCACCGACCTCGAGCACGAGTGGCGGTGGCGACACGAGTGCAACGGCGGCGCGTGCAATTTCGCCTTGTTCAGCGCCGCTGAGAATGACGCGCGCGTCGGCGTCGCGGACGACTTGGGCAACTTCGGTCGCGACGTATCGATAATTGACGTTGGTCGGACGAGCGCCGATGAGGAGTGCAGCAAAGAACGCTTCGAGGTACTCGGGCCGGTTCGGGCAGTGGAGTGCAACGGCGTCGCCGGCAGCTGCCCCGTGGTCGAGGAGCCATGCCGCCAACCGGTGGGCCCGTTCGGAGAATGCGGCGTAGGTGGTGGTTCGATCGCCCATCACGATGGCCGGGCGGTCTGGGACTACGTCGGCAAGCTCCGTCCAGATGCGGGCGAAATTCCAGATTGGAGCGGTGTCGGACATGCGCTGAGGGTATCTGCCACCCAACCCGCGCGATGGGTGGAGTCGGGGGGCGCGGATGGGCGAGACTGCCCGGATGGAACCCGTGGCCGAGGCCGGCGCCCGCCGACGCCGACCGACAACAACCTCGACCTTTGGGGTCGGGCGACGTGAAGCCCACGACGCCTCGGACTTCTACGCCCGTTTCCAAGCGCCGGCCATTTCGCAGGACGATCACATCGAACCCTGCCCGGTACTTGACGCGATCATCACTGGTGACGCACGCGCCATGACCATGGTTCCGGACTCGTGCGTTGCGCTCGTGGTGACCTCACCGCCGTACTTCGCCGGCAAGGCGTACGAAACCGCGCTTGGCGAGGGGGGTGTGCCGGCGAGCTATGTCGAGTATCTCGAAATGTTGCGCGACGTGTTTGCTGAATGCGTGCGTGTGCTCGAGCCTGGTGGTCGCATGGCGGTCAACGTCGCCAACCTTGGCCGCAAACCATTTCGTTCCTTGTCCGCTGACGTCACCACGATCTTGCAAGACGACCTGCACCTGTTGTTGCGCGGTGAGCTCGTGTGGCAAAAAGGTGACGGCGCATCCGGCAGTTGCGCATGGGGCTCGTTCCAGAGCGCGTCCAATCCTGTCCTGCGCGACACCACGGAGCGAGTCATCATTGCGAGCAAAGGTCGCTTTGATCGCGCAATTTCGGTGAAGCAACGTGAGCAACGCGGATTACCGCATGTCTCCGATATCGGACGCGAAGAGTTTCTCGACGCGACGCTGGACGTTTGGAAGATTCGGCCTGAGCGTGCGAAGCGCGTGCATCACCCAGCACCGTTCCCGATCGAACTTCCCGAGCGCTTGATTCGCCTCTACACCTATGTGGGCGATGTCGTGCTCGATCCGTTCATGGGATCGGGCACGACTGCAGTGGCCGCCGCGCAAACCGGACGGCACTACCTCGGGTTCGACACCGATCCCGAATACGTCGCGATTGCCAACGAACGCATTCGCACGGAAGGGTCCGTGTGAGTTCGTTGTTCGACGCAACACCGTCGGCGTCCTCGCTGGATGAAATGACCTTCAGCGTTCTCGAGCTCAACACCGCCGTACGTCAGGTCCTCGAGGTCGCATTCCCGCACGATTTGTGGGTGCAAGGTGAGGTGCAGCGGGTCAGCACGAGCCGTAACGGCCACACGTACTTTCAGCTGGTTGAGCGCGATGACGACGGCAATATCAAGGCGGCGCTCGATGTTGCCTGTTGGGCGGGGGAGCGCCGCCGGATTGAGCGGGACGTGCGTGACCACGGCGGGCTAACGCTCGAGTCCGATACGCCAATTCGCATTCGCGGTCGAGTGACGCTCTATCCCCAGGGTGGGCGCTTCCAGTTCCTGATGACCGGCTACGACCCGACGTTCACTCTCGGGGTGCTCGAGGCCCAGCGCGAAAAAACATTGCGCATGTTGTCGGAGGAAGGACTCCTCGGCCGAAATGCGGCGTTGGCGTTTCCTGAGCTGCCGTTGCGTATCGCCATGATCACCAGCGTCGACAGTGCGGCGTATCACGACGCGTTGCGCACCCTCGAAGAGTCTGGTTTCGCGTTCCACATCGTGACCTTCGACACCCAAGTGCAAGGTCGCGGCGCGCCCGAACAAATCGCGGCGGCGATAACGGCTGCACCGCGCCATGCCCCTGATGTCGTGCTCGTCATTCGAGGAGGCGGCTCGCGCGGCGATCTCGCCGCCTTTGATCACGAAGCGGTGGCGCGAGCGATTGCATTGTGCCCAATTCCGGTGGTGACGGGCATCGGACATGAGATCGACACCAGCGTCGCAGACGCCGTTGCGCACACTGCAGCCAAGACCCCAACGGCGGCCGCGCACCTCCTCGTGCAGGCAATCGCCGAAGTGCGTCATGCGTTGCTCGAGTCCCAGCGCCGAGTGGTGGATGCGGCACTCGAACAGCTCGACACTGCGAAGTCTGCTCTCCTCGCAATCGGGGCGCGACTGCGCGTCTGCGCCACGCAGCGTGCGGTGTTGGAGCAGGCGCGCCTCGCGCACGCAATGCAACGCATTCGCTCCAACGCTCGTCGCGCAATCGTGCGCGCCGACCAGCAGCGGGTGCGGGCTAGCGCACGCGTGCGGTTGGCCCCGCAACGCCTGGCGCCGTTTGTCGTCGCGCTCGACGGATACGCGCGCCAAGTGCGGGCGCTCGACCCGCGCCGCGTCATGGAACGCGGCTATTCGATCACCACCTTCAACGGAAAAGTCGTGCGCTCAACTGGCGAAGTTGCGGTCGGCGAGGAACTTCGGACCGAAGTCGCCGATGGCACCATCGTCAGTCGCGTCGAACAAACAGGAGCATGACCATGGGCGCAAAAGCCATCGACAAACTGACCTATCTCGAGGCGAGCCAGGAGCTCGAAGCAATCCTCACCGAGCTCGAGGGCGAACAAGTCGATGTCGATCGCCTGGCCGAGCAAGTGCGGCGCGCCACAGCGCTCATCGCTGGCCTACGCGACCGCATCGAAGGGGCGCGTCTCGAAGTCGAAACCGCGGTCGCCGAACTCGAAGCGCTCGAAGACGCCGACGAAGACGCCGACGAAGACGACGAGGAGTAGCAACGCCGTTGTTTTCTCGACACTGTTAGGCATTCTGCACGCATCCGTGTCCAGAACACGCGGGGACGGTCTTAGGCGCTGGCCTCGTCGGTCAATGATTCGAGATCGGCCGGCACATCCGGGTGGTCTGGGCTAACCGCTCGGGATGGCAGGAACAGCACCGCAGCAATTCCAGCGAGGGCAGTGACTCCTGCCGCGACGAGAACGCTCGTCGAGAAGCCGTGCATGAACGCTGCACGCGCGGCATCGAGAATGATGGCTTGACCGCCGGCGGGCGCCTGCTGAGCAACTTCTGCGGCGACTGCCGCCGATTGCGAAGCGGCGCTGAGTGCAGCTTCGGGAATAGGAACGCCACGCAGGCGCCGCAAGATTTCGGGCGCATACAGCGAGGCAAACACCGATCCAACGACGGCAACGCCGATTGTGCCGCCGAGCTCACGCGTTGTGTCATTGACCGCCGAGCCAACGCCCGCTTTCTCTTTCGGAAGGGAGCCGAGGATTGCTTCGGTGGACGGTGCCAGGGTTAGCGTCAGTCCGGCTCCGATGAGCGCCATCTGCAAAACGAGTGGACCCCAATAGGGAGTGTTGACCTCGAGTGTCGATGTCCAGAGAAACCCAGCGGTCATGAAGAGGAGCCCTCCGGCGACAACGACTTTGGTGCCGATTCGCAAGGCAAGCTGAGCGGCGATTGGTGCGGCGATTCCTGACGCAATCGCAAAGGGAAGCGTATGGAGGCCTGCGGAGAGCGTGGAGTAGCCGCGAACGACTTGGAAGTACTGCGTGACCAGAAATATGAAGCCGAACAAGCTGAAAAACGCACAGGCAACTGCCCCGCTGGCGGCCGAGAACCGCGCGTTCCGAAATACGCGAACGTCGAGCATCGGGTGGTCGCGGCGGAGCTCCCATGCGGTGAACGCGGCGATCAGCACCGCGGAAGCAACAAACCCAACAATCGTGAGTGGGTTGGTCCAGCCGTGTTTGGGTGCCTCGATGATCGTGTAAACGAGGAGCACGATTGCGGCAATCGACAGCACCAAGCCGTTGAGATCGAGGCGTCCGGCGTCAGGGTCGCTCGTTTTGGGAACGAGGACGTAGCCGGCGATGAGTGCAACCAGCACCACTGGCACATTGATGAGGAAAATCGAACCCCACGAAAAGTGCTCGAGGAGCCAGCCGCCAGTGAGCGGACCGAGCGCAACGGCGAGTCCGGAAACTGCCGACCATGCACCAATCGCCTTGGTGCGTTCCACGGGGTCGGTGAAAATGTTCGTAAGGACTGCGAGCGTCGCCGGAAAGACAAGTGCTGCCCCAACGCCCATTGCCGCGCGTGCTGCGATGAGTTGATTGGCCGAGGTCGCAAACGATGCAGCGACGGAGGTGAGGGCGAACAAGATGAGTCCGATCTGGAGTGCACCTTTCCGTCCGTAGCGATCGCCGAAAGAACCAAAGGCGAGCAGCAGGCCGGCGAATACAAGGCTGTAGGCGTCGACGATCCACTGCAGTTGGCTCGTGGAAGCGGAAAGTTCCCGGCTCAGCGTGGGGAGCGCCACGTTAACGATCGTGTTATCCATGACC
>JBMOIW010000039.1:0-18059 GCA_049317145.1 Acidimicrobiia bacterium | reverse complement strand
CGATAACCTCCTGTGGTTCATTGATTCCTCCGCAGCGTCCGCGCTGCAGTAACGGAAAGCCAAAGGAGTGGCGGTGCAACCCGACACCATCTATGACGTGTGCGGTATTGGTAGTGCCTTGGTCGACGTGTTGGCCCATGCGGATGTGGAATTCATTCATCGCCTCGAATTGCGGCCCGGTGCAACGGTGGTCGATGAAGCGCACGCGATGCGGGTGTACGAGGCGTTGGGCCAAACCATCGAAGTGAGCGGTGGTTCGATCGCCAACTCCATCGTTGGAATCGCAAGCTTTGGTGGGCGGGGCGCGTTCTTGGGTCGTCGCCAATCCGATCAACTTGGTGAATTCTTTGCCCACGACATGCGGGCGGCGGGCGTGGCCATCCCAAACGAAGCCGGTCTCGATGACTTGCCCACCGGCCGTTGCATCGTGGTTATCACTGAGGGTGGCGAGCGCACGATGTGCACCGCGCTCGGGGGCAACCGACGCTTCACCCGAGCGGACATCGTCGAAGACGTCGTCGCCGGGTCCGCAATCACCTTCTGTGAGGGATATCTCTACGACGCGCCGATGTCGAAAGCAGGTATGCGCGACGCGATGGATATTGCCCACGCCAACGGACGCAGGACCGCGATGACGCTCTCTGATCCGTTTTGTGTCGACCGCCACCGCAACGACTTTCGGGCGTTGGTCGAATCGCACATCGATGTCTTGTTTGCAAACGAGCAAGAGATTTGCTCGCTCTACGAAGTCGATGATTTCGACACGGCGATGCAGATGGTGAATCACCATTGCGAGATCGCCGTGCTCACCCGCGGCGCCCAGGGCGCGGTCATCGTCTCCGGCAGTGAGGTGCACGTGCTCGATGCCGAACCTATCTCCGAGATCATTGACTCCACGGGAGCCGGCGACCTCTACGCAGCAGGTTTCTTGTTCGGTATCACGCACGACTATTCCCTCGCCGAGAGCGGCCGATTGGGGGCGATAGCGGCCGCCGAAGTACTCTCGCACCTCGGCGCTCGCCCGGAACAGCGCCTCGCGGACCTGCTGCCGGCCTGAACCATCGAATGATCATGGCGTTGAATCGAGCAGTGTGACTGACGTCTTCCCCTACCGGCGCGCGGCGCATCGACCACCCGTGTCCTCCACCGGAGACGCGCAGGTCGACCAACACGTGGTGGCCCTCGTGGCCGCGCTTTCCGAGGCGGCACGCGAGTTGGGCGTCCCCGGTTCGCCGGACTTGGTTCACGATGTCCTCGTGGAACTGGCGCGGACCACGCTGGCACCGGTCGCGCACCGCGAGGTGCACCCGCAGGGCCGCGACACTCGCAGCAATATCAAATTAACGTTGCGCCACACGCGCGACTTGCGCGCACTCTTTGAGTACATGGCCCAATACCCGGGCCCGAAAGTCACGGTGTTTGGATCAGCCCGCACGCCGGTTGCTTCGCCTTCGTACGCACTCGTTCATGAGACCGCAGGCGCACTGGCCGAACACGGGTACTGGGTCGTGAACGGTGGCGGCCCGGGTGCGATGGCCGCGGCAACCGCCGGAGCGAGCGAATCTGCCTTGCAGGTTGCGATTGCCCTTCCGTTTGAGCCACGTCACCCCGACGACGGCGACACGGCACTCGTGCTGGATAAGTACGCCGTGCGCAAGCTGGGGCTGATCCGGGATTCGGTGGCGCTCGTCGCTGCGCCGGGTGGATTCGGCACGCTCGATGAGCTCTACGAATGCATCACGTTGATGCAAACCGGCAAGCATCCGATCATGCCGGTGTTCCTTCTCGAACCAGCGGGATTCGGTTTGTGGGAGCACGTCGACACGTTGCATTCGGCGCTGCTTGAGCGCGGCATGATCTCGGCCCACGATTTGGACTTGACCGCGCGCGTGCACTCCCCGGCCGAAGTCATCGATGGCATAGCACGCTTCTACTCCGCGTTTCACTCGTATGTGATGGTGGACCATCGCGCCGTCGGCGGTATGAACGTTAGCTATCTCGTCATGCGTCTCCAGCCCGGCGTCGAACTCAGCGACGAGCTGCGGGCTTCGTTGGCCGAGGAATTTGCCGACATCATTCCGAGCGGGGGCATCGATGTTGCCCGATTAGCAGACAAAGAAATTCGCGAGGTCGAACGCGGCCTGGCCGACTTTCCCGAAATTTGCGCGGCCGATCCCGCGCTGAGCCGGTTGGCCACCGATGATTGGGAGGGCCTTGGAACGCGCGAGGAGCGCCTCGGTCGAATCGACTTCGCGTTCGGCGTACCGCTTTCCAACGTCGAAGATGTTCACGATCGTTTGCGGTTACAGATGTTTGCCGAGCTCCCCCGCATTGGGTTTTGGTTCAACAACCGCAGCTATGCGCGTTTGGGGGCGATGATTCGTCGCATCAACGCCAGTGCCCGTCAACCCGAACGTTCCCCGGATCGGTCGGCGCCGGACCTCGATCGCTGAGCCGTCTCAGACGTTCCCTCCCGAAAAGCGAGTGTTGCTTCTACACTCTCGGGGATGTTACGCAGCTCAAAATATCGAACCGGCGATCCGGTACTCGACGAAATGGTCGCCGACCTCGTCACGAAAGCCAACACCGTTGAGAATAACGACCTGATCTACGAGATGATCATCTCGGCCCTGCGGCTCACCCGTGACCACGCCAACCGCGGAGATCTCAAAATTGCGAACGCGGCACTCAAAGAGATGCGTTACGCGTTTCATGTGTTTTCGCCGTACCGCACTGCGCGCAAGGTCTCGATCTTCGGGAGCGCGCGCACCAAGACGCATGATCCGCTCTATGAGCAAGCTCGGTGTTTCGCCGAGCAGATGGCTTCCCACGATTGGATGGTCATCACCGGTGCGGGAGCCGGCATCATGGCCGCCGGCATCGAAGGTGCCGGGCCCGAAATGAGTTTCGGGGTCGGGATCAAGCTCCCGTTCGAAGCAACCACGACCGAGTTCATTGCCGATGATCCCAAGTTGGTGAACTTCCGGTATTTCTTCACCCGCAAGTTGTCCTTCATGAAAGAAAGCCACGGGTTCGTGTTACTCCCCGGCGGCTTTGGAACAATGGACGAAGCCTTCGAACTCCTCACGCTTGTACAAACAGGCAAGAATCTCCCGGCACCGATCGTGCTACTCGACGTCCCCGGCGGCACATACTGGGATCGCTGGCGCGATTTCGTCAACGCAGAGCTCGAGGCCTATGGCTACATCCTCCCCGAGGATCTCGCACTGGTGAAGATCACTGACTCCATTGACGAAGCAGTTAATGAGATCTTGGGCTTCTATCGCAATTATCACTCGCAGCGATTCGTTGATGGTCGCCTCGTGTTGCGCATGCATCGTGAACCCGATGCCGCCCAACTCGCCACATTCAACGAAGAATTTGCCGACATCATTACCCGAGGCCAGATCGAACTGACTGCAGCGTCGTCCGCCGAACTTGCCGACAACGATCATCCGGATCTCGCCCGCTTGGCCTTCCGGTTCGATCGTCGGCACTGGGCGCGCTTGCGTCAGTTGATCGATCGACTCAACGACCGGCCCTCGAACTACCCGCAGACCTAGAACTCCTCGACTACCCCACCGAGATCACGGATTGCCTTGGCGACGGCACGGCGTGCCTTGCTGAATTGGCGTTCTTCTGCCTCGCCATCGGAGTCGCCATCGGCGGCGCGACGCAGTGCTTCGTAGGCGAGGTCTCGGAGTTGTGCTTCCACATCGACAAGCGATGCGATGACGTGATCGGCATTCATCGCTGCAGTTTCTAGATCCAGAACCTGGTGCTCGTCCACCACTACAGTGCGAGCTCGGACAAAGGAGCGCCAGTGAGCGGGGCAACGCGTGAATGGGTCGCATTTGACGATCCAAAAGAAAAAGGTCGGCAGTGGATGGTCGACATCACCTATCTCGCCTCCCATTACAACTGCATTTTCGGCTGCGGTTGCAAAGGTGTGCTTACCGCCCCAACTCCGGAACTGCAGCAAGGGTGTTGCTCCTACGGCGCGCACTATTCCGACAAGGCGGACCGCACCCGCACCGAGCGTGCCGCCAAACGACTTCCGGCCGAGTACTGGCAATACCGTGACGTTGGCCTCGAAAAGGGTGTCAGTGCCAACGTGGGCGAGTTTGGCCGCACCCGCCTGGTGAATGATGCGTGCATCTTCTTGAACCGCGTGGGTTTCGAAACCGGACCGGGCTGTGCATTCCACTTTTACGCCCAGGACTCCGGTGAACACTTCCTCGAGCTCAAACCGGAAGTGTGCTGGCAGGTGCCGCTTCGTCGGGAAGATCGCGAAGAAGAGGACGGCACGGTCACGAGCATCCTTACCTCCTTTGACCGCGAGGATTGGGGGGAAGGCGGCGACGACTTTGCGTGGTGGTGCACCGAGGAACCGGAAGCGTTCACGGGTCGTGAACCGCTGTATCGCAGCAGCGAGGCAGAGTTCCGCGCCATTCTCGGAGATGCGTTGTACGAGCAGGTTGCGACGTACCTCGATGCGCGTATGGCTTCTATAGCCCCGCCGGCAAAACACCCTGCGGAAGTGCGCGTGCAACTGACCAAAAGACCGAAGACGAAGGCCACCAAGAAGGCGAAGCGGTAACGCCACGAACGCGGTTCGGCGTTAGCGCAGGAGCGCGCCTCCGTCGACGATAAGGGTCGTGCCGGTGATCCAGGCACTGGTATCGGCAGCTAAGAACAGTGCGGCATGCGCGATGTCGGGGGGCTCACCGATCCGACCGAGTGGAATCATGTTGGCGACGCTGGTCTCGTCAGACTCCCAGAGGGCCCGAGCGAAACGAGTTCGCACCAGGCCGGGGGCAATCGCGTTGACACGTACCGCCGGTGCGCATTCGGCTGCGAGCTGGCGCGTGAGATGAATGAGCGCCGCCTTGGAGACGTTGTAGACCCCGATAAACGGTTGGGGCTCGAGGCCTCCGATCGAAGCGATATTGATGACGGCGCCACCGTGTTCGTGCATCCATGCGTGGCACGCCTCGCGAACGAGTGCAAGCGGTCCTTCGACATTGACTTCGAGGATCTTTCGCACTGCGGACGGTTCGGCGTCGAGCACGTTTCCAAAGGTCGGGTTCGTTGCTGCGTTATTCACAACAATGTCGATTTGACCGAACTGCGCTAATGCGGTTGCGACCAATTGTGTTGCGGTTGCCGGATCGCCCATTGAGCCGGTGACCGTCGCGACGACCCCAGCAGGAAGTTCGGTGCGCAACGCCTCGAGATCCTCGTGGTGGCGTGCATTGCAGACAATGCCGCGAGCGCCGGCTTCGACGAAACGGGTCGCAATTGCATGACCGATACCACGGGACGCGCCCGTGATGATCGCGACGCGACCGTCGAGGCGCTGCACAGCATCGCCGGTCAAAGATACAACCCGGTTTGACCCTCGACGCGATCCGACGCAACTGCTTGTACGTCACGTTCGCGCAAGATCAGGTATTCCTCGGCGCGAATCTCGACCTCGTAGCCGGAGTCCGGGGCAAAGAGCACTTGATCCCCATCTTCGACATTGCGCACCGTGGGACCGACCGCAATGACCTTGGCCCAAACGAGGCGCCGATCCACGTTGGCGGTCGCGGGAATCAGAATGCCGGACCGAGATTTGCGTTCGCCGGCTTCGGTGGAAGGCGCAACCAATATGCGGTCGGCGGTCATTCGGATCGATTGTTTGACGGGTGCGGACATGGGCGACACGGTAGTGGTCGATTGGGCCTCTCAGCGAAGTGCACGGTGGAATCGAAGGTTCCAAAGGGGGCCGAGTAGGCTGACCCGCCGTGCACGCTTCCCCGGCCGTCGAGACTCACAGCACCCGTCTGCCGTGGTATCGGACCATTGTTGCCTATTTCCGGCTCACCAAACCCCGGGTGATTGAACTCCTGTTGGTAACGACGGTGCCCGCGATGGTGCTTGCCGCCGATGGTCGTCCTTCCCCACTGCTCGTGATCGCGGTTTTGATCGGGGGCGCAATGGCTGCCGGTGGAGCCAACACGGTGAACTGCTTCCTCGAACGGGATCGCGACCAGCTCATGCGGCGCACCCACACCCGTCCGCTCCCGGCCGGCGATATCGATCCGAGAGCAGCATTGGCGTTCGGACTCGTGCTCGAAGCCGTTGCGTTCGCTTGGCTGTGGTGGAGCGCCAATCTGCTTGCGGCTTCGCTCGCGGTTGGCGCAATGGTGTTTTACGTGTTCGTGTACACGATGTGGCTCAAACCGCGTACCCCGCAAAACATTGTGATTGGCGGGGCGGCAGGGGCAGTACCTGCATTGGTGGGCTGGGCGGCGGTGACCGGATCGCTGAGCTGGGCGGCATGGATCATGTTCGCCATCGTCTTTTGTTGGACTCCCCCGCATTTTTGGGCGCTCGCAATTCGCTATCGCGAGGATTACGCCCGCGCCGAAATTCCCATGATGCCCGTCGTGCGCGGCCCCCGCCGCGCCGCAATGGAAGGGTTTGTGTACAGCATCATTGTGGTTGCGCTCTCGGTAGCGTTGCCCGCCGTCAGCACATTGGGTGCGGTGTACCTCGTCAGCGCGTGTGTCCTCGGTGCGGTGTTTCTCGTGCAGGCGTTCCGGTTGATCGCACACAACGATGAGCGTCGAGCGATGCAGTTTTTTACGCTCTCGAACATGTATCTGGCGTTGCTGTTCGTTGCGATTGCCGTCGATGCCTTCCTCGCCCGCGCCTGAGGTTCCCCTCGAGCCCGAGTCCGCTTCGGTGCCTCCCCGGCGAATGCGCTGGCTTGCGTTGGTGGGTGCGATTGCAGTTGCGGGTGCCGGTGCGGCCTGGGTGTTGTGGACGCGTGAGACACCGAAACCGGATGCTCGCAGCACACAAGTGTCGAGTGCCGGCATCGCCCGCCCGGGCGAAATTGCCCCCGGTTTTGTCATGCCCAATCTCTCGGGCCGCGGTGATGTGCAGTTTGATGCTGGACGGCCGACGGTGCTGACCTTTTGGGCCTCGTGGTGCGCGCCGTGTCGCAAGGAGTTCCCACTCCTCGCGCAAGCCCAATCCGAGAACCCGGACCTACGGATTTTTGGCGTGGTCTACAAAGACATTCCCGCCGATGCACGAGCGTTCGTCGCCGAGATGGACGTGCATTGGGAAAACGCTACCGATGCTGGCGGCGACGTGGCGTCGGCATACGGGGTGCGTGCGATTCCCCAAGTGTTCTTCGTGAACCGCGAGGGCGTCATCGTTAGCCGCGTCTACGGGCTCTCGACCCGTCGTCAGTTAGACGACGAGCTCGCGAAGATTCGCTGAGTTACTCCTCCCAGCGAAATGTGCGTACCGTAAGTGCGTACATCACCACTGCCCAGGCAGCGAGAATGCCTAAGGCGCTCCACGACATTGCTGCGCCGTTCATCGCGTTGCGTACCAATGTGGCGAGCGCAGCAGCCGGGAAACATTGCGCAACCGCGGCGAGGGTATTCGGCAGCTTGTCGAGTGGATAGGCCATCCCGCCAAGAAACACAAAGATCAGGAAGAGTGCGTTGACGACTGCCAGGTTCGCGTCAGCACGCAAGGTGCCGGCGAGGAACATCCCAATGCCAGCGAACGCAATCGAACCGAGCGTAAGGAATGCCAACGCCGGAATGAGTCCGCTCGTGAAGCGGTACCCAAGCAGCGCGGCCACGCCAATGAGCACGCCAAGCTGGAGCACTTGAATGCACAAGACGTTCCCAACCTTGGCCCACAACAGCCCGCGCCGGGCCAAGGGGGTAGAGCCGAGTCGTTTCAATACGCCAAAGCGGCGCTCGAATCCGGTTGCGATACCCAAGCTGACCATCGCACTCGACATCACCGCAATTGCGAACACCCCGGGCACAAGGAACTCCAACGATGCGCCGGTCACCGCGGCGTCGAGGCGCGAAAAGAACACGAGGATGCCCACCGGAATGCCGAGCGTGACGAGCAGGCTCTCGCCGCGCCGCAAGGTGAGTTTGGTTTCGACCACGGTTTGCGCCGTGATAGCCCGCATGCTCATCGGGGAAGCTCCGGATCGCTGGTGAGTTGGAGAAACACTTGCTCAAGACTTCGCCGACCTATCTGTAAGTCGGTGAGCGCAATCCGCTGATCACGTAACCAGATCGTGAGATCGGCGAGCCGTTCGGGCGTGGGTTCGCAGCGCAACACAATGGACTGATCGCCGTCGGCCACCACGTCGTTCGGGCCAAGGTCGAGCGCAAGTGCGAGCGCAGAGGTCGACAGCGTGTGGGTGGTCTGCAAGCGGATCTCGTGGGCAGTTCCGGTAATTTCGGATGGCGTACCCATGGCGACAACGCGGCCGTGGTCGATGATCGCAAGGCGATCGCACAATGCTTCGGCCTCATCCATTGCGTGGGTCGTGAGTACCACGGTGGTGCCCTTCGCCCGTAGATCCCGCACGAGATCCCAGGTCATCGCGCGTGCATGCGGATCAAGACCGGCCGTTGGTTCGTCGAGAAAAACCAATTCGGGTTTGCCGACGAGTGCGAGCGCCAACGACAACCGCTGGTATTGACCGCCGGAAAGACGCCGAACCGGCGTGCGTCGCACTTCGCGCAATCCCACCAGTTCGAGGAGCTTGTCGGGGTCTTCGGCATCGACATAGAACTTTGCGAAGAGGCGAAGCGCCTCCCCGGGCATAAGACCGGGATAAATACCGCCGCTTTGCAACATGACCCCGATACGGGGCCGTAACGCTGCGCCGTCTCGAATGGGATCGAGCCCGAGTACTCGGACCGTGCCCTCATCAGGGCGTCGGTAGCCTTCGAGCGTCTCCACTGTTGTGGTTTTTCCGGCGCCGTTGGGTCCAAGGAGTCCGAACACCTCACCCGGGGCAATCGAAAGCGAAAGGCCGGCGACCGCGCTACGCGTCCCATAACGCTTCACGAGCCCATCAACGACGATTGCGAAGTCCATAAGCGGCCAATCTAGCGAGGACCCGACACGACAGGCCTACCGCAGGCCACAATGACCCCGTGGATCAGTTCCAATACCTCGGTCTGATGGTGGCCTGTCTGTTGTGCACACTCCCCCTCGAGTTCGTGTACAACGCTCGGGTCTATCGCCGACCTCGCCGTCTCCTTGGCGCATTGATCCCCGTTGTAGCGATCTTCGGGGTTTGGGATCTCTATGCGATCGGCCGCGGGCACTGGGATTTTGCTTCGCAGTACGTCACCGGCGTCGTCACGCCCGGTGGAATTCCGATCGAAGAGCTGGTCTTTTTTGTCTCGATACCAATCTGCGCGATCCTCACGTTTGAGGCCGCCCGCAGGACGCTGGGACGCTGATGCCTGAGTACACGATGCTGGCGGTACTTGCAGTGTTGGCGACGGTGGCGGCAGAGCATTGGTGGTTGCGGACCGGTCTGTTTCGTAGCCCGTCGTACTGGATCACGATGGGAATCTGTTTGTTTTTCATGATCTGGGTCAATGGGTGGCTGACAAAACTCAGCGCGCCGATTGTGCGGTATTACGAACCGTTCTTTTTGGGAGTGCGGTTCCCCTGGGATATCCCGGTTGAGGATTTTCTCTTTGGTTTCGCCGTGATCAACACCGCGTTGTTGGGATGGCTCTGGCCCGACCGTCGACGCCGAGTGCGCCGACCCGATGTGCCCACGCCGTAGACTTTTTCCATGTGGTTCGGGCTGATCTTTGTGTGCGCCTTTTGCGCAATGGAACCCGTGACCGCTGCCGTGCACCGGGTTGTGATGCACGGGTTCGGATGGGGTTGGCACCGCGATCATCATCAGCCCCGGCATCGCAAGCTCGAACGTAACGACTGGTATCCCGTGGTCTTTGCCGGGATGGTGGGGACCATGTTGATTCTCGGTGGCACATTCCGTGCACTTTCCGTGCTGGTGCCGATCGGTTATGGCATCACTGCGTATGGGCTGGCCTACGCAATCGTGCACGATCTTGCGATCCATCGTCGGCTTGGTCCCCTTCGCCCTCGCGGACGGTGGCTCGATCGTGTGGCCTTAGCGCACGCGCAGCATCACCGCACCAATGGCTCGCCGTACGGAATGTTGTGGCCGGTTGGCGTTGCGGTTGCTGCGAGCGGGTCGCGCCCCGACCAGGTGCCGGCCGAGCTCATCGGCGCGAGTCGCGCAAAGCAGGATTCCGCGAACCACGCGTGACGCGCCTCGGCGCGGATGACCTCCGCGTGGGGTCCCTCGTAGGCAAACGCGCGCACCGCAGCGCTGTTTTGCCACAGCGAAAACGTTGCTTGTAGTCCTACCGGTCGTTCGCCGATACCCACGGTCGCTAACAGGCCAGGGTGTTGATGGAGATCGGCATCCACAGGAGGTACCGCGCGGCGAAACGCCCGCCAATGGCGCATCGGAATCGTGGCGCGCGTCAGCACGGCAACTGGGCCGTCGCCCGGATCAACTTCGGGACAGTCCGCAAACGGGTTGACGCGATTCCACGAACCGTGGGCGGAGACCAAGGCGAATTCGGCGCGCCACCACTCGACGACCCTGGGGTGTTGCTCGGGTGCAAGCGTGCTGGAGAGAAATTGCTGATATACGTGATTGTCTTCCCAGACGGCGAGCGTGGCCCAGCGCGAGAGGTCGGCGCCAAAGGTCATGGACGATCCCGAGCCGGTGCCCAGCGTGCGCAGGAATCTCAGGCCGGGGACACGGCGGTACCGCCGCGAGCGGCTCCGCAGTGCTGCACCGGCGATGGCGTGACGGGCCACGCGTACCAAATGGAACGAAATCACCACACCCGCACGCTACTCGGGCGACAATGCTGCGATGGACTTCGCAATCGTTGTCGTCGTGGTGCTGAGCGCGTACTGCATTGGTTCGATCCCGGTTGCGGTGGTAATCGGCCGACGCCATGGCATGGATCCGCGCGCCCACGGTGATCGCAACCCCGGGTACTGGAATATGCAGACGCAGCTCGGGACGCGCCGCGCCGTCCCGGTGTTTATCGGCGACACGGTCAAGGGGGTGCTGGCGGGACTGCTTGGCGGGGCGGGCGCGCTGATGGTGGGCGTGCCCTGGTGGACCGTCGGCTTAGTCGCGGTTGCGGCCGCAATGATCGGCCATGCCTGGCCAGTGTTTGCACGCTTCCGTGGAGGCCGATCGATCTTGGTGTTTTCGGGAGGGGTGTGCGCGGTCATACCGCTCGCGGCAGCCGCAGCAATAGTGCTCTGTATTGCGGTGGCGCTACTCACGCGCACCTTTGCATACGGTGCTCGTGCCGGGGTGTTTCTGTTTCCGCTCTTCACATGGTGGATTGCCGGTTGGCAGGTGGCGCTCGCCGCGTTTGCCTGTATGAGCATCATCGGATTGCGTTTTGCGATGGCCGCTATTGCTCAGCGGCGTTCCGGCGCGTCGTAGGTGCGCCCCCGCCAGGTTCGCTCGGGCCAGATTGTGGTCTTGGTGCAGCGCCAGGCAACCGCGATATCGGCAAGAGGCGAGCACCAGTAGGTCCATCGTCGCGGTTTGTATACCGATGATGTCCCCACCGCAGTGATTGCACGCAACAACAGCAACACCACGTCGAGGAAATCCCCGCGACGAAACAACACTCGCGGCAATGGCAGTGCCATTGTGGTCCACAGCACCACCAGGTCGGCAATGCGCCAATGCCACGGCGCATCTTCGGCGACCGCAAGGGAGCGACCCCAGTGCTGCCAAACCTCTCGAACGTTCTCGTGCATTCGTACCGCAAGCAACGGGGACGCATCCACAAACCGCACCACCCCATTGCGAGCATGCACGACTCGCGCCAGTGCCATATCTTCGATCAAACTTCCGGCGACTGGTTCCATTCCGCCCTGCGCAAGGAACTTTGCACGATCGAACACCATGCATTGGCCGTTGGCATGCGGTCGTGCCTGCACATCACCGGTGGGTGGACCGAAGCGATACACGAGCGACGCCAACATGGCCGGATGCAACATTTGTTCGCCGGTCGTTTCGCAGACAAACGTTCCACCCGCCGTGCACAGATCACTCCCAGTCGCACTGGCAACGAGCGCGCCGAGCAGCCCGGGATCCGGGCGCGTATCGGCGTCAAGACACACGACCCATTGCGTAGTTGCTGCGGTAATGCCTTGTTGCAACGCCCAGGTCTTCCCCGCCCAACCGCGAGGACGGGGCGCACCGATCAACACACTTGCACCGAGCGCACCGGCTACTGCAGCAGTCTCATCGTCGGACTCATCATCAACGACGATGACCGGAACACCGGCGGCGCGTAGCGGGGCGATACAACCCGCGATACGTTGTGCTTCGTTGCGGGCTGGAACCACGACGGTGACATCCGGAGGAATCACCTCTGCATGCAAGGGTGCCGGACGCTGTGCGCCGCGCACCAACCGTCGGAGCACTGCAACTGCGGCAATGAGACGTACCGCAACGAACGCTCGCCGCACCCACCTCATGCAAGCCCGCAATCCGCGGCAATCATGGCGTCGACGATCGCAGCGCTCTGGGTGACGAGCGGAATGCCGCCTCCCGGATGCGAACTCCCGCCAACGAGATAGAGGCCCGCCCGGGGTCCCCGATTCGCTGGACGCCGAAACGCAGCACGCATCCCATTGGAGGAGGTGCCGTAGATCGCACCACCTGCCGTGCGGAACGTGGCGGCCAAATCATTCGGAGTGATGGTCGCTTCCCAGACACTGCGCGCGGCAAGGTCACCAAATGTTGGTTGTAATGCTGCGTAGATGCGATCCCGATACGCATCGCACTCCCACTGGTGATCCTGCGATGGCGCGTTGACCAACAAGAACCAGTTCTCGTTTCCGGCGGGCGCCTGGGATGGATCCGTCACCGCGGAGACACATGCGTACACCGTGGGATTCACAGCGGGCACGCGCCGGCGGAACAGATCGTCGAACTCGGCGCGATAGTCCCGAGAGAACACAATGTTGTGGTGGCCCACCTTGGCAGTTTGGCCGGTGAGCGCGGCAAGCACCACAAATCCCGAGGACGATCGTTCGGTGCGCTCGACGGAACGCACCTGGCGCGCGTCGGGCAGCAGATCGCGGTACAGATGCAACGCGTCGACATTGGCGATTACTACGTCGGCGGAGAGTCGAGTGCCCGACGTCGTGGCAACTCCGCGTACGCGATGCCCTTCCGTCTCGATGCGGGTCACTTCCGTATTGGCGAGAAGTTCGACACCCGCCTTTTCGGCAATTCGCACGTACGCGTCGCGGAGGCGGGCCAATCCTCCGCGCACATACCACGCACCGAAGAACGCTTCGACAGCCGGAATGCACGCCAGCGTTGCCGGCGCCCGATACGGGGATGACCCGGAGTAGGTTGCGTACCGATCGAGAAGCTGCACCAGGCGGGCATCGGACAAGCTGTGTTGCGCATAGCGATGCAAGGACCGTAACGGGTCAATGGTCACCAAGTCTCGCGGCGATTCCATTCGACGCAACAATTGTCGGGGCGATCCGATGGGTCCGGCAAAAAATGTTCGCGCCGAGGTGTCCCAGATGGCGCGTCCGTGCTCGAGAATGGCGCGCCACGCATTGCCATTGCCCGGAGCAAAGGTTTCGATGGCATCGATTTGCGCATCTCCATCTGCTGGCATTGCCAGGTACGAACCGTCAGACCAGTGGTAGTGCATGATCGGATCGAGACGAACGAGATCGACTTCGTCGGCGAGACGGGTTCTGGCAGCCGCAAAGCAATCGTCGATGAGATTTGGCAGGGTCAGTAACGACGGGCCCGTTTCGAACGTGTACCCCGCATGCGTTCGCTCCGTGAGCTTGCCTCCGAACTCTGTGCGCGCCTCGAGCACCGTTACGGCACAGCCGCGCGTGGCGAGCCGGATCGCCGCGGCGAGACCACCAATGCCGCCGCCGACGACAACTACACGCGGTTCAGGCATGCGCACTCGTTGCTGTCGTCATCGAGGCCACGTGTTCACGGTAGGCATTGCGCACGCGCCACCACGCCGGCACCCAGAACAGTCCCATTGCAATTGCGCCACAAGCCCCGACCAGGGGCATGTCGAAAAACGCGATCATCCCGATCGTCTGCATCACCGCGATCCAGGTGTACAGACCAAGCAGCGGTACCGACACTGCGGTTCCGGCGAACCGAGCACACACGACCATCACCATCATTCCGGCAACAAACCAACCGCAGTAGTTCACCAAAGGGATTCCGGCAAACGTCCACGCACCCGGCATGTTCCATTTCCAAAACCCGGCGCCGACCATCTGCGGATCGAGGAAGATATCCCACGCCGTGAGTGCACCCGCGCCGAGAATCACCTGAACAACAACTCGGTTGCTCAGCGCGCGGGCCGTAGCGAACGCCGCAAGTCCCATTCCGAACCACGCGATCGGAACGATCACCGGGACACCCAACAGTTGCGGTTGCAATGCGGCGCGGTACTCGTATGCACCGAACGGCACACCGGTGCGACTCCCAAGCAACTCGATTGCCCAAGCAAGCGGGATGATGGTGATCGCTAGTCGCAGTGCGGTGCGGATCCCCCACGTCCACCACGCCGCCCCGAATGCAACAACCCCGAGCGCGCCGACCACTGCCGACGACAATTCCGGCGATGTGGAGGTCAATGGGATTGCGATCTGCGCGCCGGCGAGGACAATTGCCCCGACCGCCATTGTTATCTGCGCGGCACGCGACGCGGTTGCGTTCACCGCGCAGTGAGCACGCCGCGCAAGATGGCGCGCACCTTCTTGTACTGAGGGACACGAACTCTCTTTGTGAACACGTCGTAGTGTGCGCGTTCGATCTCGTCGAGGATTCCGCCGTACAGCTGATGCGCAGCCCGAACGCAGCGTCGTGACGCCGGCGGCAAGTAGGCGAATCCGGCGGTCGCAGAGCGATACAGCGTACGCGTACGCTCAATCTCAAAGACCATCAGCGATTTCCATTGCGGGGTCACGCGTCGCTCCGCAATGTCAACCCCAAATCGCTCCAGATCCTCTTGCGGGATATACACCCGGCCGCGATCGAGGTCTTCATTGACGTCTCGCAAGAAATTCGTGAGCTGAAACGCGTCGCCGAGATCGCGGGCTGGCTGAAACGCCACCTGACGATCGGAGGGTTCCAATATCGGGAGCATCATCTCGCCAATGACCGCGGCTGATCCGTCCATGTAGTCGCAGAGGTCGGCGAAGGTCGGGTATTGCGACACCGTGAAGTCCATGGTCATGGAGCGAAGAAACCGGCGAAAACAGTCGGGATCGATTCCAAACGAGCGGACGGTGTGTACGACCGCAGCCAAGACCGGATCTTCGGATTTCCCCGAGGCCAAATCCTCGAAGAACCGTGTGCCGAATGCATCGAGTGCCTTGATGCGCACGTCGACGGGCACTGGACCCAGGTCATCGACAATGTCATCGGCGTAGCGACAAAAGCCATACAGCGCGTGGACATGGGGGCGCTTCCAGGGCGGGAGCGCAAACGTTGATGCGTAATACGTGGTGCCGTACCGCTTGTTGAGCTCGCGACAACGTGCGTAGGACTCGTTCAGTGTCACCATTAGCGCATTCCGGCATATTGCGCGACGCGCTGCGCGGCGAGCTTTCCGGAGATGAGGACCATCGGAACACCAACGCCGGGAACAGTGCCAGAGCCCGTAAACACCAGGCCCGGCACCTTGCGCGTGACGTTATTGGGCCGGAACGGTCCGCTTTGGAAGAACCGGTGCGCCAAAGCGAATGGGGTGCCCATCGCCATCCCTTGGGATTCCCAGTCGAGCGGATCGATGAAGCGCTCGGTAACAACTTCCGTGGGGAACCCCAGGGCACCAACCCGCGCTTCGATGTCGGCCTTGATGCTGTCGCGTTGGCGTGTCCAATCAATGCGCCCCGACAAGTTGGGCACGGGCTCGAGGACGTAGAGCACATGCCCGCCGGGTGGGGCCAGCGTCGGATCGCCGAGGGTGGGCACGGTTACCAAGATCGACGGATCCGGCATGCGGGTTCCGTCGCGCAACAGTGCCCGGAAGGCGTCGTTCCATTGATCACCAAAAAAGATGTTGTGGTGCGCAGTGTGTTCGGGAAGTGCACCACGAACCCCCGCGCCCCACACCACACACGACGGCGAGTACCGACCGCGCCGCGCAACCAACGGCGGCTCGGTGCCGAGCAATTCCCGGTATGCAACGGGCAGATCGGCGGAGCAGACCACGATCTCGGCAGCAACGTTCTCTCCGGATGCCAAGCGCACACCAGACACCGCGCCACTCGGTGTGCGCAAGATACGTTCGACGTTGGTGTCGTACTGAAACTGCACTCCGGCCTTTTCGCAGGCCTCTGCCAGGGCAACACCGATACGGCCCATTCCCCCCTTGGGAAACGAAACGCCTCGGACCGAATCCATGTACGTAATGACCGCGTACACCGCGAGCGCTTCGTAGGGGGCAAGACCGGCATACATGGATTGGAACGAAAAGACGCGTTGGAGCCGCTCGTCCGCAAAGAACTCGGCCACTTTGCGGCTGAGGCGCTGCAGTCCGCCGAGGCGCAACAGCGAAATAAGTGCTGCGGGTGTGCGCATGAGATCGAGCGGAGAATTGAAGTTCGCATCAATGAAGTGCGGGAGCTCGACATTGTAAAGCTGTTCGAGCCAATCACAGAAACGTCCAAACGCGCGAGCGTCGACGTTGCCGCACACCGAGCGGATCTCTTCGGTCATGGCGTCGCGGCCATGCAGGACCCGAAGCACCGAACCATCGGAAAACGTTGCCCGATACATCGGATCGACGGGTGCAATCTCGAGGTAGTCCTCCATGGTTGCGCCGGTTGCGTGAAACGCGTCTGCAAGGAGATCGGTCATGGTGAGCACTGTGGGTCCGAGGTCGATGTGGTACCCCTCGGCATCAAAAAACGCGGCCCGACCGCCGGGAGTGCTGGCCCGCTCGAGAACGGTGACTTCGTGCCCATCGCGGGTGAGGTGTGCAGCTGCGGCCAACCCGGAAAGTCCGGCTCCAATCACGATAACGGATGCCATATCAGTTCGCCCTCCATGCCACAAATGCAGCGAGTTCTTCGAGTGCTTCGTGCGCGTCGCGAGCGAGCGGCACATCGCGCAGTGCGTGTCGTGCGCGTTCCACCGCAGTTTGGATCTGGGTTTCGATGGCATCCAGCGCGCCACAGGAAACGACCAAGGCTTGCATTTCAGGCACGGTCGCGGGCGTCAATGCACCCGCAAGGAATCCATCCAGGAGCGCACGCTCGTCAGCAGTTCCTGCGCCTTGCACGCGGTGCACGGTCTCGACGATGAGCGGGGTGAGCTTGCCTTCGAGCAGATCATCCCCCACGGGCTTGCCGGTGGTTGTGGCGTCACCGAAGACACCGAGCACGTCATCGCGCAACTGAAACGCAAGCCCCACCGGGAGACCATAGCTACTAAACGCAGCTTCGTAGGTTGGGAGCGCGTCGGCGAGCGCAGCACCGAGATGTAACGGACGTTCGACCGTGTACTTGCCGGATTTAAAGACGCTGATGCGCTCAGCACGTTCCCGATCGACTGGTGCACCCGCACCACCAACAATGTCGAGATACTGCCCGACGCACAGTTCGATACGCAGCTCATCAAAGACAGAACGTGCGATTGCGTTCGCCCCGCTCATGCACATATCGGAATACACGAACGCAAAGTCCCCCACCAAAATGCCAACGCCTTCACCGAAGCGTCGCGCTTCCCCACGTGACTCCTTTGCGGTGTGACGATCGGCAAAGTCGGCGTGCACTGCCGGTAACCCGCGTCGCCGATCGGATCCGTCCATGATGTCGTCATGCACCAACGCGAACGTGTGGAGGAGTTCGAGCGCGGCACACGCATCGGTGATGAGGGGATCATCCGGGTCGCCTCCAGCACCGACGAACGCCCAGAAGCAAAAGGCCGGACGCAGCCGCTTTCCCCCCGCATGAATGAGCGACGCGAGCGATTCGAGCGGGAGCGAAAGCTCGTTCTCCACCTCGGACCATCGTCGAACTTCGTGTTCGAGCAACGTCAGAATGCGCGCTTCGGTGCGCTTCCCAATCTCACTGAGGCCTCGGGGTTCGGATACGGCGCGCGGCATCGCTGCAGCCTAGGTGGACCA
>JBMOIW010000038.1:0-18162 GCA_049317145.1 Acidimicrobiia bacterium | reverse complement strand
AGAACCCCTCGCCACGGGCCAGCAGCTAGGCCGGAGTCCGAATGCGGCTACATCGGTGAGCAGAATTCCTCTCAACTCCTGGCTAGCTGAGCCGAAATACCTATTCGTGAGCTGGGAGGCAGCGCAGACATCGCTTCGATGTGGTCGGTCTGTTCCCGCGGGTCCTCACGACCGTTGATCGTCAACACAACCCCACCGAAAGGGCAGCACGATGACCACCATTCGCGTTAATCCGGCCAGCGTTAAGAGCTACGGGAATTCCGCCACCGCAATCTTTGCCAGCGTCTCGCACGACCTTCAGAGCATGGTGACCGAAACCGTTGAAGTGCACTACTTCGGACCAAACTCGGTGCAATTCAAGACAGAGTGCGGTCGCCTCGCAAGCGAGTTCGCGAACGCGCTGCACAAAGACATGGCAGCAATCGCAGACGCAGTACGCCTCTCGACCTCAAACATCGCTACCGCACTCGGTGGAACCACGATCTCCATCGTCGTGGACAACAAGCCGATCACTCCGCCTGCACCCAAGGCAGTCGACTACGTAGACGTCAACACCGAAGCGCTCGAAGGGCTCGTGCCCACAGTCAACAAGCACTTCGATGCGATCCGGTCTGGCCTCGACAAGCACCTCGCCGATCTCAAGGCCACCGATTGGCAGGGCCAAGCCAAAGAATCTGCCGTTGGCGCCGTGAGCACCTTTACCAACTCGGCGAAAGGTCGCTGCGACGAAGCGCAAAAGTCGATCGTGAAGTTCATCACCGACCAGGTCAACGCGGTCAAAGCGGCCGACAAATAACGGCCCGCTTCGCAGCTACCGAGAGCACCAGGAAGCAACGCGATGGAGGTCGCGGTCGTTGTTCGCCTTCACGACGGTGACGGAGTTGATCTCGTCATCGAACTCGATCGCGACGCGACCGTGGCCGACTTCACTGGAATGGCATTGCACGCAATGCGGGTCCGCGACGACCTGCGGATATTTCACGTCCGCACCGAACAATGGCTCGACCCCCGCGCACGCTTGGGCGAAGCCGGGATTGCACGAGCCGATGAATTGATCTTCGCAACCCCGGCAACGCTCATTCGCAGCGCGCCCGGACGGGCGCTCGATCACAACCCGGCACCAATGCCGTTCGAACTCGCAATCGTCAGCGGTGAGCGAGCAGGCAACTTCACTCCCCTCAACTACGGCACATACCGCATTGGCAGCGATCCGCGCAGCGACATCGTGTCCAATGATCCACATGTTGCACCGTCACATCTGGTGCTCGAGATCACGCGCGATCACATCACCGTCACTCCCCATGCCGGTCGTGTCATCGTTGACGGGCAAGTCGTGCAACGCAGCGCAACGCTCTCACCGGGCGCATGGATCGAATACGGCACAACAATCGCCGAAGTTCGCCTCGCCGACACCCAGGTGTACGCGCGCCAGTCAGACAGCTCCGGTCGGGTGCCGTTTAATCGACCACCGCGACATCAACACCCGGACAGCCAACCGGAATTTCGTTTGATCGCACCGCCAGCGGATCACAAACCCCGCAAGATTCCGCTCCTTGTCACCTTGCTCCCCATCGTTGGCGCGCTCGGTGCAATTGTCGGCATGGCGGCAGTGCAAGGACACATTGGCCAACCCGCAAAATGGCCGTGGCAATTCGCAGTATTTGCGCTCCTGTCACCCATCATGGCGTTGGGAAACTGGGCATCCGAGCGGCGGACCGGAAAAGGCGAGTACACCGAACAGCGCAAGAAGTTCGAACACCAAGTCGAAGACACGGCAACGCGCATACGAAGCGCCCGACAAGCCGAAGCAGTCACGCGACGCGCGAATGCACCCGATCTCAGTGCGTTGCGCGCCCGGGCGGTCCAACTCAGCCCCACCCTTTGGGAGCGACGAATTGGCGACGCCGATGCAATCGCACTGCGAGTCGGTTGCGCGCGTACACCGTCGGCTATTCACGTCGACATACAAGAAGGTGGCGGTGAAGCATTGCGCGCCAGGGCGCTTGAGCGCACCGCACCGCCGGAAATCATGCCGTTTGTTCCGAAATCGTTCACCCTGCGCGCCTATCCCGCAGTAGGCGTTGCCGGTAATCCAGAACATGTTCTCGGAGTTACGACTTCGTTGGTCCTGCAGGCCGCAACGTTGCACAGCCCGAAAGAACTCGCAATATGTCTCGCAATCCCCGAAGAATCCGAGCGCTCATGGGATTGGTGCAAATGGCTCCCCCACTGTGATCCGCTTGCAGCACCACTCTCGGGACCGCTCATCGCCGTCGGCGCAGAAGCGTCCGGCGATCTCATCGAGCGGCTCCTCGCACTGATCGAACGGCGCCGCACCCAACGCTCGCAATACGGCGGCGAAGCAACAATGGAACTCCCGCTCATCGTGCTCGTCGTCGACGAAACCGTCATTCGCCAACGGCCGCGCGCGGCCCGTCTGCTCGAAAATGCGTACGCACACGGCGTGCGCGTCATCTGGGTCGCACACGAGGCCCGCAACTTGCCCGGGGAATGCGGGCAGTATCTCGAAGTCCAACAGCCGGGTGCAGGGATATTTCACGCACCGGCATCGGGTGAACCATTAGTCAACCTGGTCCTCGACGAATGCAGCGAAAGCATTGCGCGCGAAGTTGGTCTCGCACTCGCACCGATTGTTGACCACACCACCGCAAGCGCTCTCGGCGGCGGCATTCCGGTCATGTGTCGGCTCACGGATCTCCTCGGTATGCCCGAACCGTCGACCGATGGAATCGTTCGCCGTTGGTCGCACCCGCCGCGAGGACTTGCCGCACCGGTGGGCGAGGCAGCGGATGGGCCATTTGTAATCGACATGCGCCAAGACGGACCCCATGGTCTGGTTGCGGGAACAACTGGCGCCGGCAAGAGCGAACTGCTGCAGTCGTTCGTCGTGTCGCTCGCCGCTACCTACCCACCGACGCGCCTCAATTTTTTGTTTGTTGACTACAAAGGCGGTACCGCGTTCAGTTCGTGCACCGAATTGCCCCACGCAGTCGGAATGGTCACCGACCTTGATGGACAGCTCGCACAACGAGTCATTATCTCGCTCAACGCTGAGCTCAAACGGCGCGAACACTTGTTGCGAGAAACCGAGGCACGCGACCTCATTGATCTCGAGACACGCCGCCCGCATGATGCTCCCCCGAGCCTGCTGTTGATCATCGACGAATTCGCTGCACTCGCACGCGAGGTGCCGGACTTCATCGATGGTGTCGTCGACATTGCGCAACGAGGACGAAGCCTCGGTATTCACCTTCTGCTCGCAACGCAGCGCCCGAACGGAGTTGTCAACGACAACATTCGTGCCAATACCAATCTGCGCGTTGCCCTACGCGTCGCGGACACCCAAGACAGCACGGACATCTTGGGTCGCGACGATGCTGCACACATTCCACGAACACTGCCGGGACGCGCGTTCGCCCGTACCGGACAGTCGGATTTCACCGCATTTCAAGCCGCATGGGCGGGCGGCATTGCGCGGGTGGCTGCTGCGTCATCGAATCGGAGCATCAAAATCTTTAAGCTCAGTGGCCCGGTGACCCTCTGGGCGGAAACCGACATGGCTGAATCGACACCTGCGCGTACTGTCACCGATTTGCAACTGATGTGCGAATGCATCATTGATGCCGCAAAACGCACCGAGCAGCCGGAATCCGTTGCGCCGTGGCTTGAGCCAATGGGTTCGGTTATTCCGCTCGAGTCCTTAGTACAGCCAGCGATTGATCCACGCGATCCCGCGGCAGTGGTGGCCTACGGACTCGTCGATGTCCCCTCCGAGCAGTCGCAAGTCACCGCGTTCTTGAACGTCGAAGCGGGAGGAAATATCGCAGTCTTCGGTGCGAGCGGTGCCGGCAAAACAACGACGCTGCGCACGATCGCGGCGAGTGCATCAATCAACGCCATGCCCCGCGATTTTGTGTTCTACGGCATTGACGGTGGCGCGGGTGGGCTCGAACCCTTACGCAACTTGCCTCAGTGCGGCGGTATTGTACCGACGACCAACGTTGAACTTGTGACGCGTGTTATCTCGCGCATTGAACACGAGGTGGCAAAGCGACGCGAGCTCCTCGCCACACTCGGCGCCGGATCGCTGGGCGATCTCCGAGCGCGTACGCTCCCGGATGAGGTCGTTGCGCCGCCACGCTTGATGCTGATCATCGACAACTTTGGGAGTTTCGTCACTGCGTTCGAAAAGATTGAGTTTGGGCGCTGGATTGACGTAATCCAACAACTCGCGACCGAAGGACGCCCGCTCGGAATCCACCTTGTGATCAGCACTGACCGCCGCAATTCCGTGCCAAGCGGACTCGTGGGAGTGATTTCCGATCGCATCGTGTTACGCGCAGTAGACGCCGATGAGATGTCCGCCCTCGGAGTTCCGTACAAGATTGCACTCTCCGCAAAACTTCGCGATGGCCGCGCACTCCTGGGCGAGACCGAGGTGCAATGCGCCATCGTCGGGACCGATCCCTCGAATGAGCAACAAACCAACGCGCTTATCGCTTTGGGTGCAGCGCTGCGGGAACGTGCTGCGGGTGCTACTGCTCCCACAATTACCGGACTCCCGGATGCGTTCTCGCTGCGCCAAATACCGGCCGGACCGGATGCGCTCCACCCCTGGATCGGCGTCACCGATTTGCCGGAAGGACTCGCAGCGGTCGGGCTCGATTTCACTGCCGGCAATGTATTGGTGACTGGCCGCAAGAACAGTGGGCAGACCTCCGCACTGCAAACGATTGCGCAAGGGATCATGCGTACCGGCGGTGTCGAAATTCACGCGCTCTGCCCACGCCCCAGTGCGCTCGCGGCGATGCCGGGATTAACCACGGCAACCGTTGGCGAGCTAGCGATTGTCGATGCGCTGGGGGTTCTCCAAGAGCGAGCGGAGTCCCACTCGTCAACAACGCCCATCGTGGTGTTATTTGACGATGCGGATCTGTTTTCCGATCATCCCGCCGCTGGCGACATTGAGCGGTTGCTCACTGGTCCCGGTCGCAACGCACTGCGGTTAGTGATTGCGCTCGATCCGGCGACAATTCAGCACAGTTACATGGGCTGGGTATCCGCCACGAAACGCTTTGCCAGTGTTCTTGCATTGCGTCCCGAACTTGAGACCGACGCCGACCTGTACGGTCCTCGTCTCACCGGTCGGCCGGGGCAACGCTTTCCCGCTGGACGAGGCTTTTTGATCTTTGAGCGCGCCCCGCGCGCAATTCAGGTTGCGCTACCCATCGAAATTCCCGCAGCGGCTGGGCAACCAACTCCGGGGCCCTTACTGCGTACTCCGGTGCCCGGCCTCAGCGTTCCGCCGAATCCCGGAACGAGCCAATGGAGCGCGCCTCCATCGTGAGCGAGGCGCACGCGTCCGTTCGGCAGCTCTAGGCGAACCAGCTGTGAACCCAGCCCCGGAATCGATTCCACCATGATGGCTTGGCGGGACGAAGTTGCTCCACCATCATGCGCAACTCTTCTGGTGGTGCATCAGAAACCATCGTGAACACGACACCGTTGCGGTCCCAGGCCCACGTCGATGCCCCCGCCGCAGTCCATTGCGACACCGCGATATCTCCAACGTTTGTGCGCGCTGAACCTTCGGGCAAACCCTGGGCATCCAGTGTGCCGCGTTGTTGAAAGATCGAAATGTCGCGCAAACCGTCGCTGTACAAGACCTGCAGCGCACCGTTCCCGAGCTGGTATCGCCCAATGGCGCGATATCCGAGCAGCATCGCGTTTGGTGCAACAAACGGTTTTGGCGTTTCACGCACACGCGCGGCCTGGACGGGCGCACTGCCTCCGAAACCAGTTGTGGTGGAAGTCGTGGGCGGTGTTGCATTCACACTCAGATTGACGATCTGCATGCGGCGAACAAGTTGACCACTCGTGTCGTAGGTCTCGCGTGCGAGCAACATTTGCGATTGATCATCAACCGTCCAGCGCTCGCGTATCGAGCCATCGATCGTTGCGTCGATCACTGATGTGGATCGCCCGGCCACGGTCGGACCGACCCGAAATGACAACACGTACTTACTGTCGGGCGAAGGGGACGTACTCGCATCAGCCCCCAAGGCTTTAAACCAAACCCCGGTATTGGAATCGCGATAACCCGTAGGCCCAACCGAAACCGATCCCGCCTGCATCCCCGACCCGTCACTTGCGATTCCGATTCGCGTGGAGTGCTCTCCAGCGGCATCACTCCACGTCATCTCGACCACACCCGTAAACGGTTCGCGCATCGCTGCACCCTTTGCGCGCTGCACCATGTCGACGGGATCCGTACTTCGAAGCCGTGTTGCACCCGCGAGCGAACCTGAGACCATCGCAGCCACTGCGACACAACCGAACATCCCGATAACCCGGCGTGCGTTCACCGTGAACCTCGCGCCGGAGTTGGGAGATTGCTCAGCGATGCACTCGCGACCTGCGCAACGGGTGGCTCTGAAGCAGTGTGCGCATTATGCGCATCGGCGAGCACTGCGATCGACGGGCGTATCGGGCGCGCGTTGGAGGGTGTCGGCATCGCAACAACGACTACAAGGAGCGCGGCAGCACTTGCAAGGGCTGCGCCGGGGATTGCCCAGAGCCAACGCAATCGCTGCGACCGCATCGGCACCACCGGAGCTACCGGCGCGTCTGCATCGGGGGTCGCAGCGAGCGCGCGCTTCACGGCGTCCGCAACCTCGGGAGGCATATCCAGCGCCGGTAAGGCACGCACCGCTCGGCGCGCGGCGCGCACCGATTCGAGTTCGAACCTCCAGGTCGGATCAGAGGCGCAGCGAGCTTCGACCGCGGCGGCTTCGTCGCTCGTGCACTCACCATCGAGGTACGCGGATATGAGATCGATAGAAAATTCGCTCATTCGACCACCTCCGCAGGGAGCCGTTCGCGCAACAACTTGCGGCCCCGGTGAATGCGCGAGCGCACCGTTCCGACCGGAACGTTCGTCGCTACCGCAATTTCTTCGTAGGGCAGTTCTGCGACGTCACTGAGCACTACTGCCACCCGGAATTCTTCGGGCAGCCCGGCAAGCGCGCGTTGCACTTCGTCGGAGAATCCATCGGTGCACACATCCGCACCAGGTGTCGCCGGCAACACTGTGTCGGCGTACTCGGGTAACGCGTCGACGGGTCGGCGTTTGCGGCGCCGGGCGTCATCGAGAAACACGTTCGTCACGATGCGTGCCAACCAGCCCTCCATTGAACCGGGCTGGTAATTGGCCAACCCGCGATGCACGCGGATCAAGGCCTCTTGCACAAGGTCTTGCGCATCCGCTTCGTTCCCGACCAGCCGGTATGCAACGGAGTACATGAACCGCCCGTGGGTTCGGGCGATGTCGTCCCACGTCGGGATCGGCAAATCGGTCACCGGGCTAACGATGGGGCCAGGACAAAAAGTTCCCGGACTGCGCTACTGGTCAGGAAATGCTTCGTTTCGGCCGGCAGGCGATGGTGGACGCCCAGGGCTGCGTCGAACGAGAACAAGGATGACGACGAGCAGCACCAGCGGCGCGCCGATGAGTGCCTCCAGAAGGAGAGGTTCTCTAGAGCCAAGGCTCCCGTTTTACCGATCCTCGGAAGCCTTGTCGGGCTTTGCCTTCGATTTTTCTGAGGCGGAGCCTTTTTCTGAGGCGGAGCCATCGGCGGTTTCTGGGCCCGCGCCCTCGGAGACCCCGGCTTTGAACTCTTTGGAGGCTTGCCCGAGGGAGCGCGCCAGCTTGGGCAGGCGCGTTGCGCCGAACAGCAACAAGATGACCAAAATAATGATGAGAAGTTCGGATCCACCGAGACTGGGCACGGGTTACCTCCTCTAACACGATTTCTAAAGGCTAGTGCCTACCAAGGCACTGCTTGGACGATGCTGCGGCTAACCCAAAAGCGCATGCGCGAGCGGCTCGAGATCGTCGAGATCCCCGATCTGGAACGGCACCGCGCCCACGCCCACGATGAGCGTCTCAACTCCGAGATCTTCCCAGGCCCGCGCTTGGGTCCGCACTTCGTCGATTGTGCCCACCAGGCGCCCTTGTCGGTATTGGTCGAGCGTGACACCGTCGAGCACACCCTTGGGGGATTGCGCAGCAAGTCGCGCAAAACGTCGCTCCAGATCAGATGCGCTGTCGCCCGCGAGTGCATACAACCCAAGGGAACGCCACACCGATTGGGGATCGCGTCCGTGCCGTGCGCACGCAGCGTTCAGTACTTCGAGGCGCTGCGCGTAATCGGCGGGGGTCCATGTCCAACAGGTGTTCCATCCCACACCCGTGCGCGCTGCGAGATCCAAAAGCTTGTCGCCTTTGCCGCCAACGAAGATGGGAGGGGTTGGCCGCTGCAGCGCACCGGTCTCTACTCCGGGGGTGTTTGCGGAATGAAACGTTCCATCGAATCTCAACGGCGCACCGCTCACTGTTCCTTGCACAACGTGCACTGCTTCTTCGAGTCGTCGTAACCGTTCACCCGGAGACGGCATCGCCATGCCAACTGCGGCGTAGTCGGGTTCGTACCAGCCCGCGCCGAGACCGATGTCGATGCGACCACCCGAGATGCGATCAAGTGTGGCAAACGCGTTCGCAAGCACTGACGCCGGACGCAGCACTTCGAGCGCGACCAGCGTCCCGAGTCGCACGTTCGGAACTGCTTGCGCCAACGCTCCCAACGTGACAACCGGATCGAACGCGAACCTGTGTTCGGCCGGTCCGTTGTATTTCGCAAGATCCAAGAACACATGATCCGACAGCCACAAAGAGGCAAAGCCCAATGCCTGTGCACGTTCGGACACGTGACGAATCGCATCCCATGTCAAGGGTTGTTCCTGAGACAACGAGTAGTCGTATTGCGGAAGAGCCAGACCGATGCGCATGGACGGAGCCTAGGCTGCGTCGTACTCACGACCACAACCGAGGGCTCCCCGATGTTTGAGTGTGTCATCAACGTGTCGGAAGGTATAGACGAATCTGTCCTCGACGCACTGCGCATCGCAGCCGGTATTGCGTGTGTGGATCTGCACGCCGATCCCGATCATCACCGCAGTGTCTTTACCCTCGCGCACCCCGAGTGCGCAGCGATCGAGACCGCGGCGCGCGACCTCACGACCGCCGCGTACGAACGGTTGGATTTGCGGACCCACACCGGAGTGCACCCGCGCTTTGGCATCGTGGACGTCGTGCCGTTTGTCACCTTGAGCGAAGACGAAGACGCGCAACGCGCCACCGTCGCCGCTGCGCACGCGTACGCAACCTGGGCGAGCACCACTCATGGCGTGCCGTGCTTTCTTTACGGCACAGCCGACATGCACGCGCGCACCCTGCCCGAGGTGCGCCGCGAAGCTTTTACGGTGCGCGTGCCCGACTGTGGTCCAAATGCACCGGATCCCCAACGCGGCGCAATTGCGGTCGGCGTTCGCCCACCGATGATTGCAGTGAACGTCGAGCTTGCCTCCAACAACCTGGACACCGCGCGCACAATCGCGCGTCAGGTACGCGGACGTGACGGCGGATTACCGGGCGTGCGCGCCTTGGCTTTCGCGCTTGCGTCGCGTGAGCATGTGCAGGTGTCGATGAACTTGGTGGACTTGTCAGCTACCGGCATGCAAGCGGCATGCGCCGAGGTAGCTGATGCTGCGCACGAGCGCGGCGTCGAGGTAGATCGCATCGAGTTGGTGGGCCTTATGCCCTGGCGAGAACTAGCCCGGTGCGAACCGTGGTTCGTGGAATGGGCCGAGCTCACCGAGCATCACACCATTGAAGCCCGGGTGAACGCCCGAGCAGATGCTCGGCCCGGAAGCTAGCGCCGAACCGGTGCTTGAGACCGGCTAGCGCCGAAACGGTGCTTGGCGCCGGTAGCGCGGGGTCGGACGCGCATAGCGAGGCCGATTCACGCCCCGGCGGGCGCAAAAAGTGAATCGGAGCCGGTCCCGGCACGAGGCCGGATCAGGCTCAGGCGGTGGCGGCGTTGCGGCGGGCAAGGGCGCGCTGACGACGCAAGCGGCGACGCTCTCGCTCGGAGAGGCCACCCCAGATCCCAAACTTTTCGCCATTGGCAAGCGCATACTCGAGGCAGTCCACTCGGACTTCACACCCCGCGCACACGGCTTTGGCCTCTCGCGTGGACGCACCGCGCTCTGGAAAAAACAGGTCGGGGTCAACCCCCAGGCAGTTCGCCTGTTCCTGCCATCGCTTCGCATCTTCGATTTCGGTTTCCTGCAGCTCTTGCACCGGCTGTCCCCCTCTGTAATGACGCCGATGGAATTACAACGGTGTGATGTCTACGCCGTATTCGCAAGAAACGCAAGATGGAATTTGTACCGACCCAAAAACTGGGCGATATGTACTTTTCGCGCAGAATTCTATTGCCAGAACCGGTGCTGCCGACAGGCCCGGGCCTGGACCTTACCGACGGACCTTCGACTCGAACGCGCACTACGGCTCGCCGCCCGCGTTGTTCCTTGCGCATTGACCACCCGTCGACACGTGTTCGGCATTACACCACCACCATGTAATCAGCAGAGACTTCCCGCACGCGCCGCAACAACACATCGGTGTCCCAGGGTTAGACGAAGAAATCGCACGCACCAAGCGCTTTCGCGCGCGCAACATCAAGCGGATGCGCTTTAAGTGCAGTGATGATCACGGGGGGCGGTGCCACCTCGCCCGCAAGATGCGCCAAGAAATACCACCCATCGAGCACGGGCATTGCGATGTCGAGAATGATCGCATCCGGTCGGTGTTCTTCGTAGACGCGACGCGCGCTCGAACCGTCGGCCGCAAGCGTCACGGCGTACCCTTCGGCGTCGAATATCGCACGCATCGAACACAACACGTCGGGGTCGTTGTCAACAATCAAGACACGTGATCGATGGTCCATGCTGCCTCCTGCGTTGTGACGTCTCGCATCCGAAGCGAGACCGATACCGCTGCACCCCCGGAGGGAGCATCGTCGATCCATGCGGTTCCCCCGCAGGTCTCGGCCAGACTGCGCACAATGGCGAGCCCCATACCGTGACCAGATCCAAACGAACTACTGCCGCGCGCTGCGTACGCGAACACCGACTCGCGAATTTCCGACGAGATTCCCGGACCACAATCCGACACGGTGACGATCGCCCTGCTTGCATCGGTCCACACCCGGATCTGTACCGGGGCGGCGCCGTGCTGGTACGCGTTCTCGATGAGATTGCTCACCATGCGCCGCACGGCTTCGACATCGGCCACCACATCGAGCCGCTCGGGCGCGTCCACCACGACCGGGCGGCCAGCAACTGCGCGATCCAACGCCAAGAGCCGGATCACTGACGGCAGATCCAGACGGGGCGCCTCGAAGGACCCGTCCGTTGTGCCGATATCAACAAGTTCTTGTACGAACGATGCAATCCGTTCCACCTGGCGATCAATCACGGCGAGGAGCTCATCTCGGGTTCGTGCATCGGTCGTGCGGCGCAATCCCGCGGCCGCGCCGCGCAACGCAGTCAGCGGAGAACGCAGATCGTGGCCGATCCCGGAAACAAACGCGCGCTGCATGCGATCCAGGGTGAGCAATTCATCCACGTGCTCGCGCTCGGTTGCCACAATTTGCGCTCGCGCGATGGCAGCTGCGGCCGGCTCAGCAAACAGCGCCAGCGCATACAGATCCGTGTTGATGGCCACGCGGTACGTCGAGCACTCGATGACCCCTAGGGCAACCCCCCGATGCACGAGCGGCGCACACCACACTTGCGCGCCATCTTCGGCTCGCTCGGCAACCGGTCGCTGTTCGCGCATGGCGCGTCCCGCTGGTCCGAGATCACTAGGGCGACGGCTGTGCATCACGGCTCGAGTCCCGCGCACGGCCGCAACGCGCAACACATCGCCGTGTTCCCGCAGCAACAACGCACCTTCGCTCGCGCCCAACAACTCAGTGGCGCGCCCGATAATGGCGTCCAACACGATTTCATCATCCAGCGCGTCTTCGAGCGGTTCGGTGGCGTGTTCCAGTGCAGTGTGCATTGCCACGCGGCGCGCCAACAATTCGGCTGCAGCGCGTTCATGGGCCAACTCGCGTTCGAGCCGGCGAACCTGGAGTGCTTTGTCCAACGCAAACACAACGCCGATCACACCAACTACGACCGCAACGGGAAGCATCAGCGCACTCGACGGCTGAAACGCCCGCACGAACGTGTTCGACGCGTCGACCAACAAGGTCAAACCAAGCGCCACGACGCCGATGAGGGTGACCGCGACCACCAAAGCGAACCGCGCCAACGGATTTGCCAGTCGGAGTTCGGGCTCGGCAGGTGTGCGCACAGTCTCCTCCTCACCAGTCCCGGGCCCGCACTCCAGGTATCGGCTCGGCGTTCACCGGCCTTGAGCCCGGATCCCCCTCGAGCGCCCGAGGTGCGCAGGACGGCTCGACCGTGCGAGCATCTCGACCATGGCACGACGCTTCTGGATCTGGCTTGCGGTCGGTGGCGTCCTCGTCGCCGGGTGTGCGAACCCCGACAAGTCCACGACCGAACCCGCCCCGGAAGACTTCTGTGCGGCATTTACCCGCCTCGACGAGAAGCTCGGCTCCGGGAACTCCACCCAGCAAGAGCAATACGAGCTCGTCCAGGAGGCCGTGCGCTTGGCGCCCGCAGTCATCGCGTCCCAGGGCCGGGAATTTTTGGATGGCTATGAACGGCTGCAGCGCGGCGAGGATCTCGCAGTCATCCAGCGCGACGAAACCAAATACCGCGAGGCATCGCTCGCCTTCCAGCGCTGGGGCAACCAGCATTGCGGGTTCTACAAACGCAAGCGGTCCATTTAGGGACGGCACGCTCGAGCGACCGATTCGGCCCAGTTCATGAGTGCCCAGGTACTGTTTCGCCCATATCGAGGAGGCAGCCGGGCATGACCATGACGGTGAGCACAGAGAACGAACAGCCAGGAGCCGACGACGCCGATCGGCTGGCCAAGGACTACGGGGCGCCAATCCCCGTCAAACGTTCCGGACCATGGCCACTGCGCTTTTGGCGCTCCGCCGTCGGCAAGAAGTGGGTGATGGCCGTTACCGGTCTGATGCTCCTCGGGTTTGTGTTCGGCCACATGCTTGGCAATCTAAAAATCTTCCTCGGCGAGCAGACGCTCAACCATTACGCCGAGTGGCTGCGAAGCATTGGCGAGCCGGTCTTCCCGCGCACCGTCTTGCTCTGGATCATTCGTTTCGCGCTTATTGGTGCATTCGCCGGACACATCATTTCTGCGTATCAACTCACCCGCATGAACCACCGGGCACGTCCCGTGAAATATCAATCGCCTCGCGAATACATCGCTGCGAACTACGCGTCGCGCACCATGCGCTGGACCGGGATCATCGTCGGTCTATTCCTCCTTTGGCATCTTGCAGACCTGACGTGGGGCCTGAAGTGGGTCAACGGTGAATGGGTGCGCGGCGAGGCATACCAAAACGTGGTCTGGAGTCTCGACCGCTGGCCGGTTGCGATGATCTACATCGTCGCCAACATTGCGCTCGCCATGCACATATCGCACGGCGCATGGTCAATGTTTCAGAGCTTGGGATGGAACAACCCGCGCTGGAATCCAGCTCGGCGTTGGTTCGCCTACGGCTTTGCTGCGGTGATCCTCGTCGGCAACCTCAGTATTCCAATCGCCATCCTGTCCGGCGCCGTGAAGGCCTAAGGGGAGACGCATGAAGGTCGCATCCGAACTGCTCAACGGTCGTATCCCCGAAGGCGCGATCGAACACAAATGGGACGAGCGCAAGTTCTCCGTGAAATTGGTGAACCCGGCCAACAAGCGCAAGTTCCATGTGCTCGTCGTGGGTTCCGGGCTCGCCGGCGCATCGGCCGCAGCGACCTTGGCCGAACTGGGTTACCAGGTCACGATGATCACGTACCACGACTCGCCGCGTCGTGCGCACAGCATTGCCGCACAAGGGGGCATCAACGCGGCGAAGAACTACCACAACGACGGCGACTCGATTTATCGCCTGTTCTACGACACCGTAAAAGGTGGCGATTTCCGAGCCCGTGAAGCCAACGTGTATCGATTGGCGCAAGTGTCGGTGAACATCATCGATCAGTGCGTTTCGCAAGGCGTACCGTTCGCCCGCGAATACGGTGGGCTCCTCGACAACCGTTCCTTCGGTGGCGCGCAGGTCTCGCGCACGTTCTACGCACGCGGTCAGACAGGCCAGCAACTGTTGCTCGGCGCGTACCAGGCGCTTGCGCACCAGATTTCGTTGGGTGCGGTCGAGTTGCACAACCGATCCGAGATGTTGGATCTCGTGGTCAAAGATGGGCGGGCCGTAGGCGTGGTGACCCGTCACCTCATCTCCGGTGAAGTGCGCGCGTTTTCTGGACATGCAGTGGTGCTGGCAACCGGCGGCTACGGCAACGTGTTCTTTTTGTCCACGAACGCCAAACACTCGAACGCAACGGCCGCCTGGCGCGCCCACAAGAAGGGTGCGTACTTTGCGAACCCGTGCTTTACGCAGATTCACCCGACGTGTATCCCGGCATCGGACGACTTTCAATCCAAGCTCACGCTGATGTCGGAGTCGCTGCGCAATGACGGACGCATCTGGGTGCCCAACGAGTTCGACGAACGCCGCAGTCCGGCCGACATCCCAGAGGATCAGCGCGACTATTTCCTCGAGCGGCGCTACCCCGCGTTCGGCAACCTCGTCCCCCGCGACGTCGCGAGCCGCAACGCCAAGCGCATGGTCGACGAAGGCAAGGGCGTCGGCCCGCTCAAGAACGGCGTGTACCTCGACTTTGGCGCGGCGATCGACCGCCTGGGTCAACCCACCATCCAGGAGCGCTACGGCAACTTGTTTCAGATGTACGAGCGCATCACCGGCGAAGACCCGTACACGACCCCGATGCGCATCTACCCGGCGGTGCACTACACGATGGGCGGTCTCTGGGTGGACTACGACTTGCAGTCGAACATCCCCGGCTTGTTTGTGTTGGGCGAAGCGAACTTCTCCGATCACGGCGCCAACCGATTGGGCGCCAGCGCGCTCATGCAGGGCCTCGCCGACGGGTATTTCGTGCTGCCGGCCACGATCTCCGATTATCTGGCGCCGCAACTCAGCCAGACCCCAGTGCCCACCACCGATCCCGTGTTCACCGAAGCGATCAACGAAGTCCAAGCGCGGACCAAGCGATTCCTCGGCATCAAGGGCACCAAGTCCGTCGACCACTTCCATCGCGAGCTCGGCCAAATCGTGTGGAACAACTGCGGCATGGAACGCAGCCGCGAGAGTCTCGAGAAAGCGCTCGCCGAGATTCCGGTGCTGCGCGAGGAGTTCTGGAAGGACGTGCGCGTCCTCGGCGACGACATGTCGATGAACCAGTCGCTCGAAAAGGCCGGACGCGTCGCCGACTTCCTCGAGTTCGGCGAACTCATGTGTTACGACGCGCTGCAGCGTGAAGAAAGCTGCGGCGGGCACTTCCGCGTCGAATACCAAACCGAAGACGGCGAGGCGCTCCGCAACGACGAGGACTACGCCTATGTGGCCGCGTGGGAATCCAACGGCACTGGTGAAGAGCCCACGTTGCACAAAGAAGACCTTGCGTTCGATTACGTCCACCTCGCGCAACGCTCGTACAAGTAACGGAGCCCCTGATGAGCACCGACACCATGCACCTTCGCCTCACGATCTGGCGTCAGAACGGCCCCACCGATAAGGGCGAGTTTGTCGACTACGACATGCCCGGCGTATCTCCCGACATGTCATTCCTCGAAATGCTCGACGTGTTGAACGAACGCCTCATCACCGACGGCACCGAACCCGTTGCATTCGATCACGACTGCCGTGAAGGCATCTGTGGGTCGTGCGGCGTCATGATCAACGGCCAGGCGCACGGTCCCGAGCGCGGCACCGCCACCTGCCAGTTGCACATGCGAAAGTTCCACGACGGCGACCACATCACGATCGAACCGTGGCGGGCACGCGGGTTCCCGATCAACAAAGACCTCTCCGTGGATCGTTCAGCATTCGATCGCATTATCGAATCCGGCGGGTACATCACGGCCCCGACCGGTTCGGCCCCGGACGCGAACCTGATCCTGGTCGCAAAGGAAGTTGCGGACGCCTCGATGGACGCCGCCGCGTGCATCGGTTGTGGCGCGTGCGTGGCCGCCTGCCCGAATGGCGCCGCCAACTTGTTCACCTCGGCAAAGCTGGCGCACCTGAACTTGATGCCGCAGGGTCAGCCTGAGCGCTATGCGCGGACGGTGAACATGGTCGAAACGATGGAGTCGTACTTCGGTTCGTGCACCAACCACGGCGAATGCATGGCCGCGTGTCCGAAAGAGATTTCGATCGACTTCATCGCAATGATGAATCGCGACTACGTCAAAGCCCAGTTCAAGAACCGCAAACTCCTCGGCCAGAAGGCCTAAGCGCTCGCAACCTGACGAAACGACTCGAGCTCAGGGTTCGCCCCGGCCTCACGCATCTTCGCGGCACGACTCCGCACCCATTTCCGAACAAGGGATCCTTCAATGGCTCAGTTCATGGTTGTCAGCATGTTCAAGGAAGGCACGGTGATGGATGAGGTGTTCGCCGTCGTCGCCGAAGAGCAAGCCAAAGTGCGTCAACTCGTCGATGAGGGACTCCTCGGCTCGATTTATCTCGCAACCGCGGCCCGCGGCACTGTTTTCCTCGAGACGTTCGCCGACGACGCCGAAGCTGCGGCGGACATCGTTCGGACGCTCCCGATGGCGAAGTGGTGGGACCTCGACGTCTACCCGCTCAATCCACCCCGAGAGGTGGCGTCTTGAGTGTGTTCACCGAGGCCGAGCTCGCATACCTGTAATCGCAACCCCTCATGCGCTTCGCCACCGCGTCACCTTCAGGGCGACCCGACGTTGCGCCGGTGGTGTTTAGCGTTGATGGCGACGACATCGTCACCGGCGGCTTCGACATCACCCGCACCGTTCGCTACCGCAACATCCAACACAACCCACGCCCAACCGCGGTGGTGGATGATCTCGCAACGACTGATCCATGGTCGCCGCGGGGCATCAAGATCATCGGCGCTGCCGCGATCGAAGAACCTACTGACGGCCCGCGGTTCCGGATCTCCCCCGAGGTCATCATCAGCTGGGGGATCAACGACACGACACCCGGAATCCCGACTATGGAACGCCGTGTTGTCGACGGCACAGTTTCGCCGGGCTAGGCCTCGGTTGGCCCACCCGGTGTGATCTCGATTGCCACCTGGTCACGCGCGCTCGGCAGCATCTGGATGAATCGCGCCGGGAAATAGCGCCGCCGTTTCACTTTTAGGACCGGCGCGATCTCCTCATCGGCAAGCACGCGCGCCACACCCTCGAACATCGATCCAGTCACCCGACCGCGCAGCGTGCACACCGCAAAGCAGACCTTCGGATTGTTTTGGACTCGTTTGACTTTCCACGAGGATCGCGGCGTCGTTACGACGATCTTGTCACCAATGATGTTGAACCAAATAGGCGTAGCAACCGGCGTACCGTCTCGTTTGAACGTGGTGAGGGACAAACAGCGGGCGCTCGCAATAGCGGAGATCGGTTCGCTTTCGACCGTCATCGTTGTTCCTTTGTTGGAGTGTGTGCACCACTTACAGGAATACCCGCCATTCCCGACTGCAACGCAACGGCGTGAATGAATGCTCGCCCATCGATCACGGGACCAACTTTGCGTTCAAGGGGGCCGTCAATCATCAGCGTGGCCAGCCCGTGCGCCAGCGACCACATTGCCGTTGCTCGAGCACCGACATCGCTGACCGATGCATTCGGCCCAAGCGCTGCGGCAACGAAGTCCAAAAGAATTCCAAACGATGCATCCGCCACCTGAGCCAGCTCAAGGTCTTCCGCTAAACCGCTGAGATCGGGGCGGAACATGACGCGGAAATGGCCGCGATGATCCAGCGCAAAAACCACGTAGCTCTCGAGTAGTGCGGACGCCGGATCTCCATCGGGTGCATCCAGCGCGTCGCGCATTGCACGAGCAAGCATCTCGAAGCCCTCACCAGCAATCGCAGCAAAGATGCCGCGGCGATCGGTGAAGTGGTGGTAGGGCGCTTGGTGTGTCACCCCCGCATCGTGCGCAATGCGACGAAACGAGAGCCCGTCCGGTCCGTGCTCGGCGATGTAGGCAACTGCAGATGCCAGGACCTTGGTCCGCAGTT
>JBMOIW010000037.1:0-18442 GCA_049317145.1 Acidimicrobiia bacterium | reverse complement strand
GCTTCGTGCCGCAACCGTTCATCCCACTCGGCACGGATGGCTACGGCTTTTCGGACACCCGCGCGGCGTTGCGGACACACTTCGAGACGGATCCGGCAAACATCGTGGTGGCGGTCCTCGACGGACTCGCGCAAATGGGCGACCTCAAGGGTGAAGATGTCGCCGCCGCGATTACGAAGTTGGAGATCGACACCGAGAAGATGGATCCCCGACTCGCCTAGAGCGTTGCACCACCGCGCGGCACGACGACCGTACCCGCGGGTTGACTCGATGGAGTTAGCTCGCGTTGCGGTCGTCTTGCTTTAAGGGGTCGTCGTCGTCCCAGTCCTTGGACGTGGGTTCATCATCCCAAGCGTCGAAACTGTCGTGCTCGCTGTCCGACTCGACATCGGCGAGCGAGCCTGACCCTTCTTTGAAGAGTCCGTCATCGAAGCCCTGTTTCATTTCACGCGCCTCGCGGAAGCGGCGCGCTCGACCTTTCTTGGGCACGATTTCACCTCGATTGCGGGTTCCTGAGCCCTCCATGATGCACCATGCGGGCAGGTTCGTGTATCCATAGACCTGATGCTGGCTCGGGGCGGTTCTGACCAGGAATATCTGCCGTCCACAGCGCAGCTATCGCACCTGCGCCTTCCTCGTCCTGATGGACGGGCAAACCGCTATCCTGTCGGCTCCTTTGGGCGTATGGCTCAGTTGGTTAGAGCGCCGCCTTCACACGGCGGAGGTCACAGGTTCGAATCCTGTTACGCCCACCAGAGGTATTCACTGCCAATCCTCCCGGGCGGTTACGCGGAACGCGAATGCGCAAGTGGCGGTTACGCAGATGGCGATTGCGCAGAGCCATTCGTGAGGCGTGCGCCGAATGCGCCGTTTATCAGGTGATGCGCCCGATGCCGTGGTGGGCCACGTAGACGCCTTGGTGCTGGCCTGGGCAGTTCCGCAGTGTGGCTACCCGGCTTGTGGACGACCATTGGTTTCGACCAGAATTGTCAGTTCATGAAGACCGATTCGCACGACACCAGCTCCCTGAAACCCGCTGAGCTCGACGAGTTTGGCCAATTGCTTCGCTCCGTGGGATACACGTTGCACGATGAAGAACTCGATGCGCAGGTGGAGAGTTTTCCCCTCATTGTGATCGCAACCAGTGATGATGACGCGATCATCGGTTTCTTGTTTGGTTCCCTCGAACGCGTCGGCGGCACCCCGTGCATCTTGTGGGGTTTGGGTGCAACCAAGAAGGGGCGCGATGCCAATGTCGTGCTCAAGGCAATGGTCGGTGAGCTGTACCGCCGTGCGGCAATCTCGTTCCCCGACGAGGACGTGTTGGTTGGCGGTCGTTTTGCGCAACCCGCCTCCTACGCGCTGTTGAACGTGCTCGACGATGTTGTGCCGCGGCCGAAGTATTCGCCGACGGGCGAAGAGCGTGCGTGGGGTCGCCGGTTGGCAAAGCGCTTTAGATGCGATGCCGGGTACGACGATCGTACGTTCCGGGTTGCGATGAAAAACAAGGCAACCGCAGTACTCGATGCCCGAACCGTGAAAGGCGGCGGCAAGGCCGCAGTCGAGATGGTGGGCGAAGCCGATCCGAGCAAGGGGCAAGCGCTCATTGCGTTTGGCTGGGCCATGGCCGAGCAACTCGCCAGCGGCCTCTTTGTCGCTGCGTAACGAGTCGCTGCGTAACGAGTCGCTGCGTAACGAGTCGCCGCGTCGGAGTTTCGTGAACCGTTGCGTAACGACGTTTTGTATGGCGGATATTGCGTGTTCGTGTTAGGCCAATTGCGCGCGTAACGCCTCGGGATCATCGGTAGGTTGATCACAGGTGCTGTTGCGGCACACATAGGCCATCGGCGCGGGGGCAGCAGCGCCGGTGCGACCCTCAAGGAGCGGCGCTGCGCCGGGCGCGGTGACGTCGGCAAACACACACACGTCGTTGGCGCCGAGCGCACTGGCCGCAATTTGCTGCAGGGGTTGAGCCGTTGCGTCGCAGTCGATCACCACGATTTCGCGTGCGGGAGTGAGGGCGCGGGCTGCGGCTTCCAGGAGTCGTCCGAACGCCAACGGATGGCGCTCCATCGGTTCGGTGAGGGTAGCGAGAAGCTGATGCACTGGTTGGACGCGCTGATGGTCGCCGGACAGCACTGCGAAGCGCACGAGTGCATCGCACGCCAGCGCAATGCCGGACGGAACAGCGTTATCGGTGCAATCCTTCGGCCGCACCACCAGCTCGACATCGGGATGCGTGCTGAACCATCCAACCCCATCACCATCGCGGTAGGTATCGAGAATCGTCGCGATGCGCGCGGCATCATCGAGGAGTTCTGGCGCGGCCAATGCGCCCACCGTGACGCACGCATCGAGCAGCGCCGCAACATCTTCGAGCACCGCGTGGTGGCGGGCGGTGCCATGTTGCCACGAGCGAGCAAACCCGGATGCGGTGGTAAACGTGTGCAGCAACCACCGAACGTTGCGCACGGCGAGCGCTGTCCATTCCGGATGATCCAGCAACACCGCGGCTTCGGCCAGTGCTGCGGCGAACATGGCGTTCCATCCCAACAACACTTTGTCGTCGAGGCCGGGCCGCACTCGTGAGGCGCGAACGGCGCGTAACTCCGCCAACGTGGTGTGGAGTGCCGGTGCAATGTTCGGATCACCATTTGCGGCATGCAGGATTGTGCCGCGAAACCCAGTGTGGGGGTCGGTGAAATTGCCCGAGGGCGTTACTGCGCTCCACGCAATAACTGCGTCGGCCCGGGCACCGAGCGCAGCGCGCAATTCCTCGGGTTGCCAGCAATAGAACGCGCCTTCGACTCCCTCACTATCGGCATCTTCGGCGGCATACCAACCGCCGTCGGGATGAGCGAGATCGCGGGTCACGTAGTCGACAATCCCGCACGCGACCTGGGCGTAGTGGTCACTGCCAGTGACGGCGTAGGCGGCGCTATAGGCGCGTAGCAATGTGGCCTGGTCGTACAGCATCTTTTCGAAATGCGGCACGAGCCACTCGTTGTCGGTGCTGTAGCGATGAAAACCACCGCCGACGTGGTCGTGAATCCCGCCGGCCGCCATGGCATCGAGCGCGCGGAGGGCGACGGCCATGCCGTGTTCTGATCGGGGTTGAGTAAGCAAAAAGCGCAGTGCCATCGCCATTGGAAACTTCGGGGCACGGCCGAAACCGCCGCGTTCATCATCGGCTTGCGCGCAGAGTGCCGTGCGGGCTTTCTCGAGGTGCGCGGGAGTGAGTGCAATGGAAGATTCGCCGGTCAAGGTGTTGCTCGCTGCGATCAGGCGGGTGAGTTGCTCGGCTTGGTCGACGAGCTCGCCGCGATTGGTGGTCCACGCTTCGTGTACCGCGGTGAGGATTTGGGTGAAGCTCGGCATGCCCGGTCGAGCGTCACGCGGAAAGTACGTACCGCCGAAAAATGGGCGGCCATCTGGAGCTAAGAACACCGTCATCGGCCAGCCGCCATGGCCGGTCATGCGTTGTACGGCTTCCATATAGATCGCATCAACATCGGGGCGTTCTTCGCGATCCACTTTCACGCAGACGAAATTGGCATTCATGAGTGCGGCCGTCGCGTCGTGTTCGAAGGACTCGTGGGCCATCACATGGCACCAATGACACGAGGAGTAGCCCACCGACAACAGGATCGGGCAATCGCGCTCCTGGGCGATTTGCAGCGCTTCGTCGCCCCACGGATACCAGTCCACGGGGTTCTCTGCGTGCTGGCGAAGATAGGGCGACGATTCGTGCGCAAGGCGATTCACGGCGCCGAGACTACCGATCGGGCGTCCGCGGGGGCGTAGCGCGCTATGCGAGGCTGAGCAGTACCGCAACCGCGGTGCGCAGCTCGTTGGTTACGGCACCCGGTGTGCGGACTAAGCGTTCCAGTGCACCAAGTGTGAGATCGAGTGTGAGATCCGGCATCAGGTCCACGGAGGCCGTTGCGGGGGTGGGAAGTGGGGCATCGGTGCGTCCGATGATGACTTCGTTTTGCCAGTTGTCGAACCGGCCTCCCTCTTCCGAGGTCCACACCTGGGCGAGCACCTCGTAGTGTGGGAGTTCTCGGTCCGTGCCGAGGGGCTCCACCACAGTGGCGCTCCATTCCGGGCTCGTCGTCAGACCCGGGCTCATGTCGATCTGTAGCCGGGCGCGTAGCACGCCAGTGTGATCGGGGTGCAACAACAACACGATCCGGCCGGAGTGTTGACTGGCGATCAGTGGCTGATCCCATTGCGCGACTTCGCGGGTGTTGCTCGTAGCCGCAACGTGGTGCACGGCAAAATGCGAATGGCGAACTGGAGTGGGACTCAACGGATCGAGCACGATGCCGTCCACCGAAGCAAGCGGAATGCGCTGTGGCGCCCGCCGGGTCTTGCGCAGGTGCGCCAGCGTGTCGAGTGCTCTTCCGACCCCGCGATCCGCAGCGTGGTACGAAGCGCGCAGTTCCCCGTGAAAGGGGCCGCGGGGCGAAGATGCTAACAAATCCCACGGTCCGGTGGCAAGCACTGAGCGGGCATCGGTGTTGATTGCGTACTCCTCGGTGAGGAGTACGCGCACGTCGGATGCCGCGACCCATCGGTACACATCGCTGTCCGGAATCGCAATGTCGTCGTCGAATATGACGGTGCGGTTTTCGTTGTGTTTCCCGAAAAAGAGCGCGCCCTGTTCGGACCAATTGCCGCGCGCCAACACCATCGGTGCTTTCGTAATGTCGTCAACGAGCGGCGTCGGGGCTCCAGCGTGCGCGCGTTCAATGTTCGAGCGGGTGGCCTGCACCGTCGGTGCGAGTTGCGCGCCGTGCGTATTGCCGGGTTCGATCTTGCATTGCATCAGCCACTCGGTTTGCGCATTGCGGCGTCGCACGGCAAAAGCCAGGAGGCCGATTTCGGGCTGGAAGATGATCGGTTGGGTGGTCGTACCTTCGGGTTGCTCGCTGCGGATGCCGATGACGGAGAAGAATCGCTCATCGGCACGACTGAGGTCGGTGTCGGTGAAGCGCCAGGCCTGAGATACTCCGAGCGAAAGCTCAGAACGGGTGAACTGGGCGTAGCGCAACACCCCGTTGCGCCAGGTGGTGAACCACTCCCCGACGCCGATCATGCGGTTCGGGTGTTTCGGGCGCGCTGGGCGGCGAGGCGATCGGGTTTCCCGGTCGTGGTGCGCGGGATCGACTCTTCCACGTGGATCTCGCGTGGCACCTTGAATCCTGCGATGCGGGCGCGCAAAAACGCGTCGACATCGGCCGGCAACTGCACCCCGCGGGTCAACACGACATCGGCTTCGATCCGATCTCCGAAGCGAGTATCAGGCACCGAGTAGACGATGGCATCCGCAATCGTGGGATGACTCATGAGCGCAGCCTCAACTTCGTCGGGATATACCTTTTCGCCCCCGGAGTTCATCGACGCGGTGCGCCGGCCGCGCACCAGCAGGAGTTGATCGGGCGAGAAACATCCGATATCGCCGGTGAGATACCAGCGGGTCCCGTTGATGAGCGTGGTTCGCATTGGGGTGTGGTCGACCCCTAAGTACCCTACGGGCATACGTCCGCGGAACGCAATCTCCCCATCCAGGCCTGCTGTAGTAACGATCACAAGTTCATCGGAAATAAGCGCAATCTCCGGCGAAACGCGAAATCCCTCGGGGTCGGGCGCGCCGTCCAGGTACACCATGATGCCGAGCCCGCCAGTTTCGGTGGCGCCATAACCATCCGCAACCAGGACGTGTTCAAGTTCGCGCACCAACGCGCGTGCAATCGCTGGGGTGAGACGCGCGCCTCCCGAATAGATCACATTGAGCGACGCGGGGAGGACTGCACCGTCGTGTAGCGCTTGGGCCAACGGTTGCGCGATTACGTCACCGGGGATAACGAGCGCAGTCGCTCCGGAGGCGTGGACACGTTTCCAAGTCTGGTGCGCATCAAATGGTGGGCTACCGTCAAGCAACACCGTTCCGCCGCGAAACAGCGTGCGGAGCGCCATCCATTGGGCAGTTCCATGAAAGAGCGGACATGCAAGCGCAACGCGCTCTTCGCCCGGGTGGGCGAGTGCGACGCGTGCCAGATCGTCGAGGGAATGCACCAGTTGGCGGCCGGTGATGTCGCGACCACCAAGGGCGCCGAAGAAGATGTCGTCGTGGCGCCACAGTGCGCCCTTGGGCATGCCGGTAGTGCCCCCGGTGAACAACACGTAGCGATCAGAACCGGAGCGGCGCGCCGAAACCGGAGTGGCGGAGCTGCGCGCTAACGCCGCTTCGTACGAGGACGACTCGTCGTCGACTACCAATTGGGCGAGATCGGGCATCGCCCGAGCAACGGTTTTGGAAAGGCGGGCATCGGTGATGGCCGCGCGCACTCCGGCGGATTCGAGCACGTATGCGGTCTCATCGGCGGTGTAGCGCGTATTGATGTTGATGGGAACTGCGCCGAGTTTCCACGCGCCGAGGAGCACTTCGAGATGCTCGATGCGATTGGGTAACGCCACGGCAACGGTGTCATCCGCAGCCACACCGAGGTGCGTGAGTGCGTGGGCCGCTTGGTTTGCCCGTCGATCCAATTGGGCGTAGGTGCGTTGGGTGCGGTTGTCCTCGACGGCGAGCGTCGACGGAACCGCACTTGCCACACGTGCAAAGCAATCGGCGAGCTGGAACCCCATGGCGGCACCGTAGCGACCGCGACCGGCTCCGGTCACGTTCTTGCGCAGGAATCGTTTTCCTGGTTAGGAGAAGTCGCTCCCGCCGTCAACCGGGATCTCCGCCCCGACGACAAAACTGGCGGCATCCGAGCATAAAAAGACCACAACGGCGGCGACCTCGTCGGGGAGCCCGATCCGACCGATGTCGTTCGAGGTCTGGAAATCCCGCTCCATGAGGTCATAGGCCGCCTCGAGCGGTCCGTCGTCGTCGGATTCGATCCCGGCCTCATCGACGTAGCGCTCAATGGCTGGCGTCATGATTGCTCCCGGGCACACCGTGTTCACCACGATGCCTTCGCTGGCGAGCACTCGAGCCAAGCTCTTGGAGGCGCTGGCCTGTGCCGCCTTGGCGGCAGTCCAACTCACCAGACCTGGCGATTGGTGGCGAATGCCGGTGGCAGAAATGTTGACAATGCGGGCCATCGACGCTTTGCGCAACAGCGGCAGCGCGGCGCGCACGGTGCGAACCATGGTGAGCGCGCCCTCATCGAATGCATCGAGCCAGGCGTCATCGGTGAGCTCTTCGAACCCACCCAGCATGAACGCGCCGGCAGCGTTGACGAGAATGTTGACCTCGCCCCACCGCTCTTCGAGGAACCCAAACGCGGCCTCGACCTCGCCCGTGTCGAGCAAATCGCAGGGGAGCCCGAGCGCGTCTTGCGCACCGAGATCAAGCAGCGCAGCTTCGGCTTGCGCCACTTCGACTTCGTTGCGCGCGAGTACTGCGACGCGCGCCCCTTCCTGCGCCAAGAGCTCAGCGGTTGCGCGACCAATGCCGCGAGTACCTCCGGCAACTACTGCGATGCGACCACGAATCCCCAGATCCATTAGCGGAACCAAATCTTTTGGTACCCGCGACTTTGTGGGTGTACGAGGAGCGCGACAAGAGCTACATCGAAGAGGAGGCCCAGCGCAACGTTGAGTGGCGAGTAGGCGAAGCCAAGAACAAGCCAGAGAAACAAGAACCACGCAAGATTAAGGACTGCGAGGGTCAGCGCGCCGAAATAGGCAATGCGCTTTTCGTTGGCCATACCAAATGCGCAGAGTGCTCCAAGACCATAGAGCACGATCGTGATGGGTTCGAAACCTCCACCCAGCAACATCATGACGATGCCAAATGCCGCGTTGAAGTAAAAGAGCAACACTGCGATTTGCAGTGTCTGCGGTTGGCTTGGATCAAAGAATTTTCGTTCGTTCACGATGCTCCTGGAAACGTTCGGCGCACATTGTGGCGTATTCACGCCGAGGTCGGCGGGATGACCGCCCCCGATTGGTGGCGCGCGCGGAGCTGCCCGCACGCCGCATCGATATCGACGCCACGATTGCGCCGTACGGTGGCGTTGGTGCCTCGGGTGCGGAGCCGCTCGGCGAATGCGTGAATGCGCTCGGTGTCCGGAGCGTGACCGACGAAACCCGCGGTGGGATTGAGGGGAATCGCGTTGACGTGCGCGCCGTTGGGAAATGCGGTCAGCACGCGAGCGAGCGCGTCGGCATGGTGGAGTTCGTCGTTGATGTGATCGATCGCGGCGTACTCGAAGGTCACGCGTCGACCGTGGGCTCGTGCCACTTCTGCGGCGGCGTCAAGCACTTCGGCGATGGGGTAGCGATGGTTGAGCGGTACGAGTGTTGCGCGCAGTTCGTCGTCTGGAGCGTGCAACGACACGGCCAACGTGACGGGAAGCGGGGCTTCGGCCAAGCGACGCATGCCCGGTACGACTCCAACGGTCGAGATGGTGAGGTGTCGAGCCGAACATCCAAAGCGTTCGTGGAGAATCTCAACGGACTCCCACACGGGCTCGAAGTTGGCCAACGGTTCGCCCATTCCCATGTAGACAACATTGCTTACCCGCTGATCGGTGAAGTGCTGCGCGCGGGCAACTTGCTCCACGATTTCACCAGCGCTGAGGTGACGTTCGAAACCCGCTTGGCCGGTCGCGCAGAACGTGCATGCCATTGCGCATCCCGCTTGCGAGGAAACACACACCGTTGCACGATCGGGAGAGCGCATCAGAACGGTTTCGACTTCCGCGCCATCGTGGGTGCGCCACAGCCATTTTGCGGTCATGGCATCCGCAGCAACGTGATGAACGACCGCAGTGAGTGCGGGGGGAAGTTCGTGGGCGCAGTGTTCGATGATGCGGGCGGGTAAGTTGGTCGCTGCTTCAAGGGGAATGCGCTGCGCAAACAGTGCCTCCCAGATCTGGGTCGCGCGGTATGCGGGCTCGTTCCATTCGGCGATCATCGCGTCGAGTACTTCGCGACGAATCGCATATCGAGTCATTCCGCAATAACCGCACGATACGCGCGACTCCGATGCACCTCGCGGAACCCCAAGTGTTCGTAGAGTGCACGCGCCGGAGCGTTCGTTGCTTCGACGTGCAGCATGCCGAGCGCTGCGCCATTGCCCGCGAGATGATCGAGACCGGCCAAGACCAATGCTCGGCCGAGTCCGACCGAACGACGCTGCGGATCCACACCGATGACGTAGATCTCGCCCAACGCATGCGGTCGGTGCAATTTGGTCCAGCAGAATCCAATCACGTTGCGGGCGGGGTCTTCGGCGAGGATGAATCCTGTGGGATCAAACCAGGGGCTGCGAGACCGTCGGTCGAGCCCAACGGAGTCGATGGTTGCTTGTTCGGGGTGGTCGGCGAAGATGCGTGCATTGGCCGCAAGCCAACGGTCACGGTCTTCGGCGGGATCAAATGTGCGCACCGTGATGTCGTCGGGCCAGTTTGCCTTTTCCTTGCGCGGCAAAATGCAGTGGAGTTCGAGAACATCTCGATAGGGCAGGAGACCGAATTCGCCGGCAAGGACATCGTCCGCAAACGCGGCGCGCATTTTCCAGAGCGTTAACTCCAGGCCCTTTTCGGTTGCGAGCTGATGCGCGGCGTCGGCAATGGCGCGCTCGACCCCGGCAAAGCGACGACCAGGGTGCGTAAGAATCTGGAGCGACAATCCCGCCGCATCGGTGCTGAGATGGCCGTATCCGACGAGACGACGGCCATCGCGTGCGGTGATTGCAGTGAATTCACCCGACCTCGCGAATTGGAGCTGCAGTTCTTGATGATCCCCAAGCGAGGAGTAGCCGTCGGTTCCTTCGGCCAACAGCGCGAGTGTCTCAATCGCCGTTCGGGTTTCGGGGTCAAGCTCGGGGAGGACAGCGACGTCAAACATGGGTGCCAGGCTAGTGGGCCGTGTCGTGCAGCACACGGCTTCCGATGGTTGTAACGAACTCACTACGATCCCGATCATGGCCATGCCACGAGGAGCGCGACAACGAGCAGATGCGATTCGGGCGTTGCTCCAGGCGGAGTATCCCGAAGTGCAATGCGCGCTGCATCATCGCAATGCCTATGAGCTTCTTGCGGCCACGATCCTTTCGGCTCAGTGCACCGATGAACGGGTGAACCAGGTAACGCCCGGGCTCTTTGCGCGCTATCCGGCGCCGTCCGATTTGGCGTCGGCTGACCCTGAAGCGGTCGAGACCCTGATTCGCTCGACGGGGTTCTATCGTGCGAAAGCCAAGAGCTTGATTGGGATGGCACAGGCACTCGAAGATCGGTTCGGTGGCACGGTCCCTACCGAACTCGAGGACCTTACGACGATTCCGGGTGTGGGCCGCAAGACCGGAAACGTTGTGCGGTCCGTGGTGTTCGGCCTCCCGGGCTTACCGGTCGATACCCATGTAGGGCGTCTGGCGCTGCGCTTGAGGCTGACGAGCGAGCGTGATCCGGTCAAAGTCGAGCACGAATTGAACGCACTCGTTCCCGATGACGAGCGAGGTGGCTTTTCGCTGCGACTTATCGAACACGGTCGACGCGTTTGTGATGCGCGTGCCCCGAAGTGTGCGGAGTGTGTGCTTGCCGGGGTGTGCCCGTCGGCGGGTGACGGCAAAGCGTTGCAGGCAACGCGCAAAAAGCCTGCCGCGGGGACGACTCGTCGTTCGACCCGGGCGAAGACCACAACAACAAGCACGCGTTCGGTAACGAACGAGAAAGCGCCGAACGAGAAAGCGCCGAAAAGAAAATCGAGGCGGCGAGATTAACGATCGAGGGTGCCGATGGCGCGTTCGATCGCACGGCGTGCGCTCACCAGACCTCGCTCGACTTGATCGAGGTCGGCGCAGATCGCCGAGTCGGGTGTGGTGCGATACCGCTCGGACACCCGTTCAATCCGGTCGAGGAGCTCGTCGAGTTGGGTGCGGACGGCAGAACACTCGGCGAGGTCGGTGGGGGCGCTCATCCCGTTAGCCTCTCGGGTTGTGGCCAACGTGCGCAAACCGGGCGGAAATTCGGTCCGGGATCGATCCGTATGGCCGGTACGCTCGTCCCATGTTGCCGATCCTCGATCTGCGGTTGGATCCCGATGCGTTCACGCGTTTTCTCACGCGCGATGACCACGCCACTGCGGACGCTCTCGACAAGGTCCGCACGATTCTTGAGGCGGTACGAGCCGAAGGTGACGCGGCGCTGCGCCGCTACACGCTCGCATTCGATGGTTGCGCTATCGACGAGCTGCGCGTGTCGCCGGAGGAGATCAACGCCGCATGGGAGGTGCAACCGCGTGGGATACAAGACGCATTGCGTCACGCTGCGGCGCGCATCTCCTGGTATCACGAGCACCAGCGGCCTGCCGATCGGGTACTCGACGCGGATGGCGTTGCGATTACTGAGCGCGTGCTACCGGTCGCGCGCGCCGGGTTGTATGCGCCCGGTGGTCGCGCCAGTTATCCCTCCACGGTGTTGATGACCGCGATTCCCGCAGCAGTTGCGGGAGTGGGAGAACGGGTGTTGTGCGTCCCACCTGGGCCTGATGGGGCAATTGCTGCGTCCACGTTGGCGGCTGCGCACGTTGCCGAGGTCGAAACCGTGGTGCGAGTCGGCGGTGCGCAAGCCATCGCCGCCATGGCATTCGGTACCGAATCGGTGCCGGCCGCCGAGGTCATCGTGGGACCGGGGAACCGGTATGTCACGTTGGCGAAACAATTGGTTTCCGGGCTGGTGCACATCGAATCGATGGCCGGCCCGTCGGAGGTCGCAATCATTGCCGACGCAACCGCACCGCCCGAATACGTCGCGTACGACCTCTGCGCGCAGGCCGAGCATGGTCCCGCGGGGACGTCGGTGGTGGTGACCTGGAGCGATCAACTCGCCGCCGGAGTGATGGCCGCACTGGAAACGATCGTCGCAGGATCGGTGCGAGGTGAAGCGATCATGGAATCGCTGACGCGTGGGGGTGCGATCGTGCGGGTCGCAGACTGCGACGAAGCCCTCCGGGTGGTCGATTCGCTCGCGCCGGAGCACCTCGAGGTCATGTGCGTCGATGCGCGCGCCGTCGCGCAACGGGTACGCAACGCCGGCGCGATCTTCGTGGGAAATGTGGCACCGGCTGCGCTCGGGGATTATGCCGTGGGCACGAACCACGTTCTGCCCACGGGGCGTGCGGCGCGCTATGCCAGTGCGCTGCGGGTCGAAGATTTCGTGAAGCACACCCACATCGTCGAAGTGACGCACGACGGGATCGCGGCGCTTGCCCCCACCGTTGTCGCGCTTGCCGAGCTCGAAGGCCTGCACGCGCACGCGCAGTCGGTACGGGCGCGGTTGGGGGATCAATGACGCGCCGTCCGAACCGCCGTGATGATCTCGCGGGACTCACCGGCTATCACTCGCCGCAACTCGATGTTGCGGTTCGGTTAAACACCAATGAAAGTCCGTTCCCGCCGCCGGAAGGGTTTGTGGCTGCGTGGCGCGACGCACTTGCGACAATGCCGTTGCACCGGTACCCCGATCGCGACGCGCGTGATCTGCGCACCGTGATTGCCACAATGACGGCGAGCACGCCCGAGCAAGTGATGGTCGCAAACGGGTCGAACGAGGTGCTGCAGACGGTGTTCTTAGCCTACGGCGGCGCTGGTCGACGCGCCCTCGTTGCCGAACCAACGTATGCACTGCACCGTCACATTGCCCAGATCACCGGCACTGAAGTTGTCGAAATTGCGCGCAATGACGACTTCACGGTGGATGCGGACCGCATGATCGACGCGATCCGTGAGCACCAGCCAGCAATCGTGTTCCTGTGCAATCCGAACAATCCGACGGGCACGATCGAAGCGGTTGCTACCGTTCGCGCGGTGGCGGACGCGTGCGACGCTGAAGGCGCGGTCCTGATTGTCGACGAGGCGTATGCCGAGTTTCTGCAGGATTCGAGTGCTTCCGCCCTCGCATTGGTTGCCGAGGATCGCAACGTGGTGGTCAGCCGCACGTTTTCCAAAGTGTGGTCGCTGGCGTCGTTGCGTTTGGGGTTTGCCATCGGGCCGACATGGTTCGTCGGAGATTGCGAAACCGTGTCGTTGCCGTATCGGCTGTCCATTGCCACCCAGTTGGCAGGGATCTATGCCCCGCGATTCGGTGCGGAAATGCAAAGCCGCATTGATCTCATCGTGCACGAGCGGGAAGTGTTGGTGGAACGACTTGCGGCGTTTCCTGCGTTAACGGCATTTCCCAGTGGTGCGAACTTTGTTCTAGTACGCGTTCCCGGGGCGGCACGTGCCGTGTGGGAGGGACTCGTAAGTCACGGTGTGCTCGTTCGCGACTTCTCGAGCTGGCCCGGCCTCACCGACTGTTTGCGAGTGACGATTGGAACCGAAGCGGAAAACGATGCGTTCGTACGTGCGCTCGAACGTGTCCTGGCCGACAAGCACTTGGGAGCATGACCATGACGCGCGCCGCCCACCGGGATCGCACCACCAACGAAACGCAGGTGCACGTCGAGCTTGATCTTGACGGCGCAGGAACGGCCACGGTCGCAACTGGCATTCCGTTTTTCGATCACATGCTCGAGCAGCTCGGCAAGCACGCCGGGTTCACCTTGGTGGTGGAGGCCAAGGGCGACCTTGAGGTCGACACACACCACACGATCGAAGATACGGGCATTGTGCTGGGTATGACGTTGCGGGATGCGCTCGGCGACAAGGCCGGCATTCGTCGCTTCGCCAACGCCTGCATCCCGTTGGACGAGGCGCTCGTGTTGGCGGCCCTCGACTGTTCGGGCCGTCCGTACCTGGCGTATGACCTCGACCCGGTGTCGGAGTTCATCGGAACGTTTGACCCGCAACTCGCCGAAGAGTTTTGGCGTGCGTTCGTCACGGCCGCCGGGCTCACGTTGCACATTCGGGGCTTGGCGGGTCGTAACGGACATCACATCATCGAAGCGTCGTTTAAGGCGGTCGCCCGCGCTTTGCGGGATGCGGTCCGGATCGAGGGAACTGCGGTGCCGTCGACGAAAGGCGTGCTGTAGCAGTGGAGTGCTATCCCGCAATCGATGTGCGCGAAGGGCGCAGCGTGCGGTTGCATCAGGGTGCATTCGCCGAGGAGACGCGCTACGACGAAGATCCGGTCGCGTTGGCCGCGATGTACGCGCAGGCTGGAGCGCCGTGGGTGCACATTGTTGATCTCGATGCGGCACGTACTGGAGTGGCCACCCAACGTGCGTTGATCGCGGCCATACGCGCTCGCTGTGCGGCGTCGATTCAGGTGGGAGGCGGGGTTCGGAGCAGAGATGACGTCGTCGAACTATTGGATGCTGGGGTCACCCGCGTCGTGCTCGGCACCATTGCGGTTGAGGCCCCGGAAATTGCGGAAGCGTTGCTCAGCGAATTTGGCGCGGCCATCGCGATTGGCCTCGACGCGCGCTGCGGGGTGGTTGCCACGCGGGGCTGGGAGCACAGCAATGCCACTCCGCTCCTCGACTGGGTGCGCCACTACGACGCGTTTGGTCCGGGGGCCTTTGTGGTGACCGAGATTGGTCGGGACGGAACGTTCGCCGGTCCCGACCTCGAACAACTTGCGGCAGTGCTCAAGGTGGCGCAGCACCCACTCGTGGCGAGTGGGGGAGTGGGCTCGTTAGATGATCTGCGCGCCCTGGCCGAGTTGCGCGTTGACGGGCGTGGTCTTGCCGGCGCAATCGTGGGCCGGGCGTTGAGCGAAGCGAAGTTCTCGATCACCGATGCGCTCGGCGCAACTCGCAACTCCGCCCCGCATTCGCAGGCGTAGCGAGGCCGGCGCTCGGGGACCCTCCAACCCGTGGGTTTCGTGCTTCGCTTGGCCGGTAACCCCCGATGGAAATGCTCTCTACAATGGCCCAGACGACATGGAGGTGCACGTGGTCGATGGCGCGGTAACCGAATCGTTCTTATCCCGGTATCGCATGCTCTTGGATGCGGAAACGGCTGCGTTTGATGATCTCGAACATGCCGTCGAAGACGGAGATCGCATGCGCTACGAGGAAGATCTCGCCAATTGGATTACCTGTGCGCAAGAACGTGCCCAGTTTCTGGCGGAGCATCGTCCGACCGCTGCGTTACATCAGCGCTGACGCGTGCGTCTGTAAAAACGCAAGCACGAGGTCGACCACTCGCTGGGTGCGACCGATGAAGTAGTGCGACGCGCCCGGTACAACCTCCACCGTAGTGTTCGGCCAAGTCGGGGCAACGCGCTCGGCGACGGCATTATCAATGACCTCATCGCTGCCCGCGAGCACCACGAGCTTGGGTCGAGGATCGTGCGTTCGAGCTTCGAAACGCGAAAGGTCGCGCAGCGGGGGAGCGATGGCCACTACTGCACCCGCACGGGCATCAGCCTGGGCCAATGCGACATCGGCGCCAAAGGACCAACCGACAATCGCAAGCGGTGCGCCATTGTCGAAGCGAAGTTGGGCAGCATCAACCGCCGCCTGCAGATCAAGTTGTTCGCCAAGCCCGTCGGCATAGGTCCCCTCGCTCGTGCCGACGCCGCGGTAATTGAAACGCAACGCAGTAAAGCCGGCATCGGGGAGTGCACCGAAGAGGGTGGAGATGATGATGGACTGCATGGTTCCACCATGTTGCGGATGGGGGTGACATAACACGACCGTGCCGACGGGCGTCGGTGCAGGGACGGTCTCTTCCGCTTCGAGGGAAAGGCCATCGGCGGTATGGAGCAGGAGCGATTGCGTCACGGTGCGTTACGTTAGCGATCGACCTGGTTCGAACCCGCGATTTGGATTATTGCGCCGCGCACCTTGCAGTGCGGTGAGAACCGCAGGTTCGATCGGGGACCGGTCCAATGGGCGGGTGAGCAGCGGTGATGGGCTGCGCTGCGCATACGGATCGAAGACGCCCCAGATACTGGTGACGACCGTGCCAGCAGGGATGATGGGTGAGCGTTGTGATCCGATTCGGATGGGAAGTGCATCAATATCCATGCCCGTAACGGTGCGCCACTCAGGGGCTGCTTTAGGTCCGAGGCGTGGTTCGCTGCGAAAAAATGCGCAGCCATATTCGCCCATCAGGCCAATGTTCGTGCTGGGAACGTCGGCGGCGGGAGCGTGCAGGATTGTGACGCGCTCGCCGTAACAGTGTTGGCCATCGGGCCCGATGCCGAGCGGGACGAGTCTTTGCGCGAACAACTGATGGCGATAGCGATCCGGGGAGCGAAGCATGCCGTAGCGGGTTCGTACATCGCAGTAGCGACCGCTTGTCAATGTGAGTGCCGTCGCAAGAGCGCATGGCTCACGTTTGGTTACGACGACCCGGCGAATTGGTCGTTGCGAAACTCCAAGCAATGCGCCGATCGCAATTTCGGTTTCGGGCCGCACGGAGTACACCTCTGTTCTGCGGTCATCGCTCAGTGAGAGTTCGTAGCGTTGGTTTATGCGCCAAATTTCATTGGGCGATGACTCGATGTAGATACTGTCGACACCCGAGGTCGCAGCATCATCAAAGAGATCAACAATGCGGATCGGACCAAGCTCGCGATATTCGAAACCGAGTATTACTGCTCGGTCATCGTGTACATCAGCGGGTTCACGCGCCGCGGAATTTCCGGGGAACGCACCACAGAGCACGGGTGTGCCGGACGGAACGCCAGCAGACGACATGGCAGTAGCTTCGCGCTATGCGCCGTCTCGCGCGTGCGGTTGATGTTCGATATCGATTGGCTGAGGCCTGGCTTGTGTTGATTTAGGCCGGGCCGGGGTTGTGTTCGGCTCCACCCGGGTTGATTGTGACGCCACATTGCCAGCAAATGAATGACAAAACCCGGGCCTCATCGCGCCAACCGGCATAGCGCCCCGACGGACCGTGATGGCCGGCGCCCAGTTCGGTCTCGAGCAACGTGACTCCGTCGTCGGTGCGCAGCTCCCGCAGGCGAGCCGCCCATTTCGCCGGTTCCCAGTATTGGACGCGGGGATCGTTGAGGCCGGCGGTGATGTACATCGCCGGGTAGGCCTTGGCTTCGACGTTGTCGTAGGGTGAATACGAGCACATGTACTCGTAGACATCCTTGTGCTCGATGGGATTGCCCCACTCTTCCCACTCGGTAATGGTGAGCGGCAGGGATGGATCGAGAATCGTCGTGACGCAATCGACGAACGGCACCTCGGCGACAATTGCCCGGAACTGGTCGGGGGCAAGGTTGGCGATCGCGCCCATCAGCAGTCCGCCGGCGCTCCCGCCACGCGCGACCAGTCGATCGGGTTGCGAATAGCGCATGGTGCAGAGGTGTTGGGCGCACGCAATGAAGTCCGTGAAGGTATTGCGTTTGTGCAGGATCTTGCCGTTGTCGTACCAATGACGGCCCATCTCGCCGCCGCCACGGACGTGCGCAATCGCGAACACGAACCCGCGGTCCAGCAGGGACAGGCGCGCAATAGAAAACGACGGATCGATGGAGTGTTCGTATGAGCCGTATCCGTACAACAACGTCGGCGCGGAACCGTCGATCGGTGTGTCCTGGCGATGCGCAAGTGAAATCGGGACCTGTGTACCGTCGGGCGCGGTGGCCCACAGTCGGCGCGTGACGTACTGTGCGGGGTCGTATCCGCCGCGCACGGGCTGTTGGCGAATCAACGTGCGCGCCAAAGTGGGGAGATCCAAGCGGTAGTCCGACGTTGGCGCAATCATCGACGTGTAGCCGAAGCGCACACTGGTGACCTCGAATTCGGGGTTGCTGCCCATCCAGGCGGTGTATACCTCGTCGGGCATCGGGACGACCTGCAACGTGTTGTCCGCCAGATACAGAACCCGCAACCGTGACAGTCCGTCAGCGCGTTCTGAGAGGACGAGGTGCTGTGCGAACGCGTCGACGTCATCGAGACGCACGGCCGGGTCAGCGGCGAGCACTTCCTCCCAGTGGGGGCGTTCGGGGGTGTCGACCGGCGTGACGCATAGGCGAAAGTTTTCGGCGCCGTGATCATTCGTGAGGATGAAAAACCGGTCGCCGTGCTCGGCGTCGACGTGATGCTCGACGTGGTACTCGTTTCCCGGTTCGCGTGGCGCGACGCAGCGTAGCGGTGCGGTGGGCGTATCGGCCGGGAGGAAGTGCACCTCGCTCGTGGTTTTGGAATCGACGCTTACGAAAATGAGCCGTTCCGTGCGCGTCGATCCCACTGCAACGAAAAAATGTTCATCCGGTTCTTCGAAAATGCATACGTCGTGTGTCGGGTCGGTGCCAAGTTCGTGGCGCCACACTTGATACGGACGCATTGCCTCATCGGGGCGAACGTAAAAGCAGTGTCGGCTGTCCGCAGCCCAGGCAAGCCCGTAATAGGTGCGTTCGATGATGTCGGGCAGGTCGGTTTGAGTAGCGAGATCGCGAAAGCGCAACGTGAGGAGTTCGCCGCCAGTCGTATCGGATGCCCAGGCGACAAGTTGGTGATCGGGAGAAATCGCAAAGCCGCCGAGATCGAAGTAGTCGAAGCGCGCCGCTTC
>JBMOIW010000036.1:0-18712 GCA_049317145.1 Acidimicrobiia bacterium | reverse complement strand
GGCGACCAACGCAATCGGACCACCATCAACGGCTTCCGGAGCGACATGGCCGACACAAAATCCGTGCGTCCCACCCGAGAAGCGACCATCGGTGATCAGCGCTACGTCCGTGCCGCGCCCCGCACCTTTCATGGCGCCCGTCACCGCCAACATCTCGCGCATCCCCGGGCCGCCCTTCGGGTCTTCGTAGCGGATAACGACGACGTCTCCTGCGTGGATCCGCCCAGCAAGGATTGCGTCCATCGCGAGTTGCTCGCCGTCGAAGACGCGCGCAATGCCTTCAAAGCGCGGCTGGTCGATGCCAGCAACTTTGACGACACTGCCTTGGGGAGCGAGCGATCCCGTGAGAATCGCAATGCCGCCTTGCGCATGGATCGGCGTTGCGAGTGCACGCACAACGTCACCATCGGGCGCAGGCGGGTTGAGGTCCGCCAAGTTCTCGGCCATCGTCTTGCCCGTCACGGTCAAACAATCCCCGTGGAGCAGGCCCGCATCGAGCAGCTCGCGCAACACCACGGGAACTCCGCCGATGCGATCGATATCGGTCATGTGGTACTTGCCGTGCGGCTTGGTGTCAGCAATGTGGGGCACCCGTGCACCGATGCGGTTGAAGTCATCGAGCGCGAGGTCGACGCGCGCTTCGTGCGCGATCGCCAACAGGTGCAACACCGCATTCGTCGAACCGCCAAGCGCCATAGTCACTGCGATCGCGTTCTCAAACGCCGCTTTCGTCATGATTTGGCGCGGCAAGATACCGAGCTCGATCAGCCGCACCACGGCCTCACCGCTCGCATACGCAGCGTCGTCGCGCCGCCGATCAACGGCCGGTGCGGATGCGGAACCCGGCAGCGACATTCCGAGTGCCTCGCCGATCGAGGCCATCGTGTTGGCGGTGAACATACCGGCGCACGAACCTTCGGTAGGACACGCCCGCTTTTCGATCTCACCGAGTTCATTTTCGGTGAGCGTTCCGGCTGCGCACGCGCCAACTGCTTCGAACACGCTCACGATATCGAGCGCCTTGCCGTCAAGATGCCCCGGCAAAATCGAACCGCCGTACAAAAATACTGAGGGCACATTGAGCCGCGCCGCAGCCATGAGCATGCCGGGCAAACTTTTGTCGCAGCCGGCAAACGTGACCATTCCGTCGAGCCGCTCCGCGTGCATCATGCACTCAACGGAGTCCGCAATAATTTCGCGACTGACCAGCGAGCCCCGCATCCCTTCGTGACCCATCGAAATACCGTCGGAAACGGCGATGGTGACGAACTCCATCGGGAAACCACCGGCAGCGCGCACCCCGTCTTTGGCGCGTTTCGCCAAACGATCAAGCGGCATATTGCACGGTGTGACTTCGTTCCACGACGACGCCACCCCGATCTGCGGTTTGTCCCAGTCGCTATCCGTCATGCCGACCGCACGCAACATGGCACGCGCCGGGGCACGCGACATCCCGTCGGTGACTTCGTGGCTGAGGGGTTTACGCGGGTGCTCGGTCATGGCCGGAGCGTACCGCTCCGTTAGCCCCAGTCGCGCGAGCGCTCCGCGCACCCGATCGCGTCAGCGTTCGAGCACCCGGGCCGAGTTAGTAATTTCGGGACGGAAGCGTGAGGCGCCGATGCGATCGGCGAAGCGCACGTGCAGTTCGCGCTGCGCCAAGGTCAGCGTGGTCGCTGCATCCGCAAAGATCGGGCGGAGCTTCCCATCGCTGGGTCCCCCGGCGATCAGGACGTCGAGATCGTCCGCGTGATACAGCCGCCCAGTGGCGACCATCCGCAAGATTGCCTGCATCCCGACGGTATGCCAACGCGATAGCCGCGCAATGTGCCCCTGCTGAATACTGAACTCGCCTGGTCGCGCCTTGTGCATGTCACCAAGTCGACGCAACACTTCGATGCTCGGTGTGCGCGCAATGCGACGCAACACATCGCGCTCGAGCAGCTCAGCTTCGAACACTTCATCACCGGCGACCAGTAACGAGGGAACCGACGACGTTGCGGCGACGTGTTCAACCCACGCTTCGCAGAGGTTGGCACGCGATTCGTGGGTGAGCTCAGGAAACAATGCGGACGACATGGGCCGAAATGTAACGCGACCTCACGACTGCATGTCACCAGTTGTGTTGCACAACGATGAACTCTCTACGTGCACGGATTCACAACCGTCGCGATACGCAACGGTTGTGATCCACCGAACAAATGCGCCACGGACCTACAAGCGTTCGTCGAGCAGTTGGGTGAGCAGTTGCGGATTCCCCTGACCCTTTAGCGCAGCCATGCATTTGCCCATAAAGAAACCACGCAGCTTCTTTTGCCGCGCCTCATCACCGGAGCGGTAGTCCGCAACCTCGCTCGGGTTCGCCGCCAGCACTTCGTCGATGATGGCCGCCAACGCGCCCGTGTCACTGACCTGGCGCATCCCGCGTTCCTCGACAACCTGGGCGGGGCGCTTCGGTTCACGTAAGCATTCGGCGAGAACGTCTTTGGCCTGGTTACGCGAGATCGCTCCGTCGGCGATCAGGCCAACGAGTTCCGCCAACGCATCGGGAGCGAGGGGAAGCACTTCGAGCGACAACCCGGACTCGTTGAGGTACCCGAGGACATCGCCGCAGCACCAGTTCGCCACGTCTTTGGGGGTTCCCGAGCGCAACGTAGCAACTGCCGCCTCGGCGTACTGCGCCAGCCCCGCCTGTCCGACCAATACCCGTGCGTCGGCTTCGCTCAGCGACCACGATTCGACGTAGCGCGCCCGCTTGGCTGCCGGCAGTTCGGGCAGCGTTTGACGCACGCGGGCGCGCAGCGCGTCATCGGGAGCGACCGGAACGAGGTCGGGTTCGGGAAAGTACCGGTAGTCGAACGCTTCTTCCTTCGACCTCATTCCGTGCGTGCGACCATCGGATTCGTCCCAGTGTCGCGTCTCTTGAATGATGCGCTCACCGGCGTCGATTGCTTGGGCTTGTCGGAGGATCTCGTACTCAATGGCGCGTCCGAGCGAACGCAGCGAGTTCATGTTCTTGATCTCGACTTTGGTACCAAACGCTTCGGTGCCAACCGGGCGGATGGACACGTTCGCGTCGACCCGCATCGAGCCCTCTTCCATCTTGACGTCGGAGACGCCAATGGCCTCCAACACCGCGCGCAACTCGGCGACATAGGCACGCGCTTGTTCGCCCGAGCGAATATCCGGACGGCTCACAATCTCCATCAACGGGACGCCCGCACGGTTGTAATCGACGAGCGAATACGCCGCGTCGTGGATCCGTCCGCCCCCACCAACGTGCGTGGTCTTGCCGGTGTCTTCTTCGAGGTGCGCCCGCTCGATACCAATGCGCACGCCATCAATGTCGAGATACCCGTCGATACAGATCGGCTCGTCGTACTGCGACGTCTGAAAGTCCTTGGGCATGTCGGGGTAGAAGTAATTCTTGCGGTGAAACACCGAGCGCTCTGGCACGTCGAAGTGCACCGCCGTCCCGAACCGCACGGCAAACTCCACGACTTGCGCATTGAGCACCGGCAGCGATCCGGGGAGCCCCAAGCACACCGGACACACGTTGGTGTTGGGTTCGGCACCAAACGTGTTGGGGCAACCGCAGAACAACTTGGTGGCGGTCGCAAGCTCCACATGCACTTCGAGACCGATCACGGGCTCAAACCGTTCCAACACGCGATCCATGGTGTAGTCCGTCATTGTCATCGCGACTCTCCTACCAACGCCGGCATCGCATCGAACGCCAGTGCGCGTTCAAGCGCAGCCCCTACCTGCACCATGACCGCCTCACCGAGCACCGGCGCCAAGATCTGCACACCAATGGGCATGCCGTCGTTGTCGAGCCCGGCCGGCACACTCATCGCGGGCGCGCCCGCCAAGTTGGTGGGAATCGTGCAGACATCCGAGAGGTACATCGAAAGCGGATCTTCGGTCTTGGCGCCGAACGCGAACGCGGTGGTCGGCGCCGTGGGCGATAGCAACACGTCGAACTGCGTGTACGCCCGAGCGAAGTCTTCGATTAGCAACGTGCGCACTTTTTGCGCTTGCGCGTAATACGCGTCGTAATACCCGGCCGAAAGTGCATACGTTCCCAGCATGATACGGCGCTTGACTTCGGGCCCGAAGCCCGCGGCGCGCGTCGCGTGCATCATCTCGGACACATCGACACCATCGACGCGCAGTCCGTAGCGCACGCCGTCGTAGCGCGCGAGGTTGCTCGATGCTTCCGCTGGCGCAATGAGGTAATACGCCGACAAGCCGAACTCTGCGCTCGGCACGCTGACCTCGGCGACGTGCGCGCCCATTGCGCGCAACGCATCGGCCGCACGATCGAGAGCGGCCAACACCTCGGGCTGAAAGCCATCCGGACCGCGCAGCTCACTAATGATGCCGATCCGCAATCCTTCGACGCCCCGATCCAACTCAGACAGCAACGGCGTGCCGGACTCGGGAATCGAGGTGGAATCCATCGGATCGTGGCCCTGAATGACTTCGAGACACAGCGCGGCATCGCGCACATCACCGGCGAACGGCCCGATCTGGTCGAGCGAACTTGCGAACGCGACAAGGCCGTAGCGCGAGACCAATCCGTACGTGGGCTTGATTCCCACGACACCGCACAACGACGCGGGCTGACGAATCGAGCCGCCGGTGTCGGAGCCCAACGCGATGGGCGCATATCCCGCAGCAACCGCGGCAGCGGAGCCACCACTCGAACCACCCGGCACGCGTCCAAGATCCCAGGGATTGCGTGTCGGACCAAACGCAGAGTTCTCGGTCGAGGACCCCATTGCGAATTCGTCGAGGTTGGTCTTGGCAACAAACACCGCGCCAGCAGCGCGCAAACGATCGATCACCGTTGCGTCATACGGAGGACGCCAACCCTCAAGAATCTTCGAAGAACACGTCGTGGGAATGCCGCGCGTACAGAGGTTGTCTTTCAGCGCGATCGGCACACCCGCTAACGCACCGAGCACCTCGCCGCGTGCGCGCGCCGCATCAATTGCGTCGGCTTGCACAAGTGCTTCGTCGGCAAGCACCACATTGCACGCGTGCAGTTGCGGTTCGAGCGCCTCGATGCGGGCCAGGTGTTCTTCGGTGACTTCGCGGGCGCTGCGCTCACCGGAACGCACTTGCTCAGCGATCGTGATTGCGGTTGGTGCGCTCACTGTGCTTCTCCCAAGATGCGCGGCACGCGAAAGCGCCCGTCTTCGACTGCGGGCGCGGCCGCCAGCACTTCGGCGCGTTCCGCCCCGGGCCGCACCACATCGGGGCGCAACACGTTGAGGAGCGGCACCGGGTGCGCCGTCGGTGTGACGCCGGCAGTATCGATTGCCGCCAACTCATCGGCGTGTTCGAGAATCGCTTCGAGCTGTGCCGTGTAGCGCTGCACCTCCTCGGCAGTGAGCGCCAGGCGGGCGAGCTGGGCTACGTGTTCAACATCGGTTTGCGTTATTCGCTGCGTCACGGGCCGGGAGTCTAGGGACTTGGACACTGGATTCCCGGCTGGGCCGGCAACGCCCTAGGATCGCCGACAATGGACAAGCACCCGTTCCTCTCCGACGACTGGTTCACTGCAGTCGAAGCGCTCTTGGCGGACGAAGCGTTCGCCGCTCCGGTGGACGCCGAGATGATGGTGAACGTCATCGTTGACGAAACCCCATTCGAACGTGAGATCCACGTTCATGTTGGTGCGGCTTCGGGGCGCGCCGTGTGGGGCCATGGCCATGCAGAACAGGCCGACCTCGTGCTCGCTACCGATTATGAAACGGCGAAATCGATCTTTGTCTCCGGCGATCCGATGAGCGGGATGCACGCATTTTTTGCGGGCAAGGTCCGTCTCCAAGGGGATCTCACCAAGCTGGCCGAGACCGCCGCTTCGGTAGGCGGTGCGGGGGGCGCGCTGACGTTCATCGATCCGGCGCTCACCGAACGGCTCCAAGCCATCACCGAATAACGCGTCGGCACATCGGGCCCGAACGCGCCACTGGCGCCCGTTCGGGCGCCAGTGAACTGTGAGTCTTGTGGGGTTAGATGCGCTCGAGCGCAGGAATCTCCGGAACGCTCGTCTCGGTTGCCCAACCGATTTCGGGCTGCTGGCCTCCGTGGGACCATACGAACGACGGGGTGGAAAGCGGTGTGCAGAACATCGAGGCGGCGAGCTCCGGGCGGGCCTTGACGTTCCACATGGGGCGGGGCGCACCCATTGCCGGACGGCCGAAGCCGTTTCCAGGCCGGTTGAACATCGGTCGCTCTGTTCCGCCGTTCGTGAACCGCCGCATCGCTTGCCTCCCTGCAAGGTGGTTACAACCACCGTTCCGATAGGCGCATTAAACGGGATCATGCCTGATCCGTAAAGAGGCGAGTGACTAGGTGCATATAGCCCATAACGGTGGTTGCGTGACCATTCACGATCGCGACAAATCGGACTGTCAGATCATGATGCGTATGACGCGAAACATCGCCCGGTATTGGCGACGCGCGCAAGATTTCCGCGAACGTCCCGTGTTTGCCGGGTATTCCCTGGCAAAACGGACACAACGGTCAGGAAAATGACTAGCAGGCATAGTCACTCTGAGTGACATCACGATCATTTTCCGCGACGTTGACACATCAATATGGCGCAACCCAATGCGCAGCCAGTCGCTAGCTCTGCAGCTTGGTCATCTCAGAGGTCAGATCCGCCACGGTCCAACGGGCGTCTTGTTCGATCTTTGTGGTCAGCGTCCAGGGTTGGAACAATTGCACCGTTCCACCGTGCACCAAAAACGTTGCGCCGTTAAACGGACAGTCGGCGGTTGCGAGATATGCAACAAGCGGACTGACGTTGCCCGGCGCCCACGCATCGAACGCGTTCGGATCATCGGGCGCGGCAACCATCGACTCCAAGCCCGGCGTTGCAATAGTCATGCGCGTGCGCGCGGCCGGAGCAATTGCGTTGGAGCGCACGCCGTAACGCGGCAACTCCATCGCGAGAATGTTTGAGAACGCGGCAATACCCGCTTTCGCTGCACCGTAGTTCGCTTGCCCGGGGTTCCCGAGCAACCCCGACGTCGACGACGTGTTCACGATCGCTGCGTTGACCTCTTTGCCAGCTTTGGATTGCTCGCGCCAGTAGGCCGCCGCAAAACGTGTCGGACAAAAATGTCCTTTGAGGTGCACGTGAATCACGTCATCCCATTCTTCTTCGGTCATGTTGACCAAGACGCGGTCACGCAAGATGCCGGCGTTGTTCACCAACACATGCAAGTCGCCGTAGGTCTCAACCGCTTGATTGATCAGGCGTTGCGCACCTTCCCAGTCCGCAATGTTGTCAACGTTGGCAACTGCTTCCCCACCGGCCGCGCGAATCTCGTCGACGACGAGCTGAGCCGGGGCACGATCGTCACCGGTGCCATCGACGTTGCCACCGAGATCGTTGACGACCACCCTGGCACCTTCTTGCGCAAATAGCAGCGCATGCTCGCGTCCCAATCCGCGTCCGGCACCCGTGATGATTGCGACTCGACCCTCTAATGCGCCCATACATTCCTCCTCAAACGATGCCGCATCGTAGGTTGTCCTTCGCGCAACCTCGGGCACCTTGCGGATAGACGCAACGCGCGCCGAGGCACCGTTACAAGAACAGCGTGACCTTCGAGCCCTTTTTGAGTTTGCCGCTCGCCGGATCCTGCGCCCGCACCGGCTTGCCAACACCGAAGTTCTGCACATCCGCCAACAGTCCAATGCCTTGGAGTCGCGCGGCAGCTTGTTCAACGGGCAAGCCAACCACGCTCGGAACCACAACGAGCTCCGGACCTTTGCTGACGTAGACGGTGACGGGAACGCTGCGGGCGGCCAATTGCCCAGACGCCGGATCGGTACGTGTGACTTGTCCGACCGCAACGGTGTCAGAAAACTCCTCGGCCCGAGTCGCTTTGAGCTTCGCCGCATCCAAGGCTTTCACCGCTTCGTCGTAGGTCTTTCCGGCGACGTTGGGGACAGGTACGGGCGCCGGACCATCGCTCACAATGATCGTGATGCTGCTCTCCGGCACCAACGCAGTTCCAGGTTTGGGATCGGTCGTGATGGCAAGATCGCGCGCAATTGCTTCGTCGTTGCGACGCTCGACCACCATCACAAAGCCTGCGCTCGTGAAGAGTTGTTGCGCATCTGCAAGCGATTTGCCGGCAACCTCGGGCACCGCAACGGGTGGTGGACCGCTCGAGACCCGCAACGTCAGGCGCGCCCCGTCGCGCACAAACGTGCCGGCGGTCGGCGACTGCTCCAGTACCAATCCTGGAGGATCATCGGCGCGTACCTCGACGATGCGCACAGTCAGCCCTTGTTGCGCTGCGCGTGCAGCGGCGTCCGTGCGATACAAGCCAACCGCATTGGGCGCGGCGACCCGGCCGCCGAACGATCCCAGCAAAAAGGCTGCAGCCCCCGCGAGTACGGCCAGCAACGCGACCACCACAAGAATCGGTGCGATGCGCACACGCCGACGCGACTCGCGTGCAATGACCACCGGTCGCGTGCGGTCTTTGCGGCGACGCTTCGGCGTGTCGGGTTCGACCACCACGCTGACGTGTTGTGTGGGATCGCTCAACCCAGTATCGCCGCTGCCCACCAACGTCAGCGGTCCCGGTATCGGCAACAACAACGCGGCATCCGCCAGCGCGCTCGCCATCGTGGCTGCGTCGGGGTAGCGCTCGTCAGGATTGGCGCGCCCCGCACGTTCGAGTGCTGGGCCCAGTGCACCGAACTCGCCCTGTACATGCACCGATTCGCGCGTCCGCAGACCGATCGTCCCAATCGCGGTATCGGCAGTAAGGGGCACGGTACCGATGACCGACTCGATGAGCACCAATGCCAACGCATAACAGTCCGCCCGCCCATCGAGGGCTTGCGCCGATGCTTGTTCAGGCGCGGCGTAGCGGGCGGTACCGACGAGCGTGCCGGTCGGTTCGGTGAGACTTGCTTCGGCAAGCGCACGCGCCAAGCCGAAATCCGCGATCCGCACAATCCCGTGCTCATCAAAGAGCAAGTTGCCCGGCTTAATGTCGCGATGCACCAACCCGTTGGCGTGCGCATACGCGAGCGCACTGCACAGCTGCTGGCCCAGTTGCGCGGCTTGTGCGGGCGTTAACCGAATGGGTGCATCGAGCATCGAGCGCAAGCTGCCGCCTTCGAGGAGCTCGAGCACCAGGTAGGGAACGTCGTCGTCTTCGCCCCAGTCGTACACCGACACAATGTTGGGATGATGCAATGACGCCGCAATCTGCGCCTCAGCTCGGAAGCGCCGCAGGAACGCAGCATCGTCAGCAAACGCCGGGTGCAACACCTTGACCGCAACGCGACGGCGCAAATTGACGTCGTCGGCAACATAGACCCGGCCGCTCGCACCAGTGCCGATCGGAGCCAGCAGGCGATATCGGCCACCGAGCACACGGCCCGAGAAGTCGACCATCACGTTGGTAGGCATCCGCTAACGGTACCGGGCCACAGCGTGGGTGCGGTGGCAGGGGCACGGTAGGAACTCTGCGCCAGCAGACGACTACGGTTTTCCCGATGAACATCGCACTCGACACGACGCCGCGCGGTACTGCTCCGGCGCTTCCTCGCAAAACCCGCATCATCCGAGGATTGATCATCGCCGGCGTTGTCGTTCTTGTTGCGAATCTCGTCATCTTTGCGATACTCGAGTCACGCACCGGGACAACCTCGCAGACCAATGTCCTCCCTGCGGATGTGACATCGATTGATCCGGTCCCCGGAAGCACAATTCGCCCACAAGACACGATCTCCGTGGATCTGCGCGATGGTCTGACCGGTGATCTCTATGTTGATGGCACGGTCATTCCGGTCGATCAAACATCCCAGATTCCTGCACTCGGGCTCATTTCCTTTCGCCCCGGCAAAGGCAAAGAAATCGAACAGTTCACACCTGGACGTCACGCGGCTGAAGTGCGGTGGCGCGACATGCGCGCGCCCGCCGACACCGTGATGGGCTCCTACAGCTGGACGTTCGGCGTCGGCTAACGCACGCTCACGCCGTGGTGTCGAGCAGAGCGACAAACGCAGCTTCATCGAGGACCGGCACGCCGAGCGATGCTGCTTTTGCGAGCTTGGAACCCGGACTTGCTCCCGCTATGACGTAGGAAGTCTTTTTCGAGACGCTGCTGGTGACGCTCCCGCCACGCGCTTCGATCGCCGCTCGCGCTTCGTCTCGCGTATAGGCATCAAGCGTTCCGGTCAACACAAACGTCTGTCCGGCGAGCGCGTCGCTCGTGGCCACGACCGCTGCATGTGCTTCTTCGAGCGTGACACCCGCACTCCGGAGCGCGTCGAGCACGGGCGCATTGCGCGCATCGGCAAAGTAGTTGCAGATGCTTTCGGCAATGACGACACCGACACCATCCACTGCGGCCAGCGCATCAGTCGACGCAGCAGCAATTGCATCCAAGCTGCCAAAGGCGCGCGTCAACGCGGTGGCTGCGGCGGGGCCGACGTGACGTATGCCGAGTCCGTTGAGCACCTTCGCGAGTGGCCGCGTTTTGGAGCGCGCAATGTTGGCCGCAAGTTGTTGCGCAGACTGCTCCCCCATGCGCTCCAATGGCACGAGTCGTTCGACCGTGAGCGCGTAGATGTCGCCCGCGTGCTGCAACAACCCGGCCGCAACGAACTGGCGGACGCGCTCCTCGCCGAGTCCTTCAATGTCAAGCGCGGACCGACCAGCAAAAAACACGATGCGCTGCACAACTTTTTCGGGACAATCAAAGTTGATGCACCGATGTACTGACTCACCCTCAGGACGGAGCAGTGGCTCACCGCACGACGGACAGACAGTCGGAAACGCCCAGGGCCGCGCGTCCTTGGGCCGTTTCGCGAGCACCGGGCCAACCACTTCGGGAATGACATCGCCGGCTTTGCGCACAATCACGGTGTCGCCGGGGCGCACGTCACGACGCGCTACCTCGTCTTCGTTGTGCAGCGTCGCGAACTCCACCGTCGAGCCACCAACAAACACCGGCTCGAGTCGCGCAAACGGCGTCACGCGACCGGTGCGCCCAACGTGCACTTCGATATCGAGGAGCCGAGTGTGTTTTTCCTCGGGCGGAAACTTGTAGGCGATCGCCCACCGTGGCGCGCGTGAAGTAACACCCAACGCTTCGCGCTGCGCGAGATCGTCGAGTTTGATCACGACACCGTCAATGTCGTAGCCCAGCGCGTGTCGGGCCACTTGCATTGCTTCGCAGTAGTCCTCGACTTGTTGCATGGTGGCACACACTGCAATGCGGGGATTCACCGGCAACCCAAGCTCCGCAAGCCAGTCCAGGCTCTCGCGATGGGTCACACACTGCGGACCGCCATCGACCGCGCCAAGTTGGTACGCGAACAACGCCAGGTCGCGCGTCGCCGTCACAGACGCATCTTTTTGCCGCAGGCTGCCGGCGGCAGCGTTACGCGGGTTTGCAAACAACTTGTCGCCTGCGGCGGCCTGGCGTTGGTTCAGCGCTTCGAACGCCGCGATCGGCATGTACACCTCGCCACGAACTTCAAGCAGTCGAGGAATTCGCAGGCCACGCAGTTGCGCGGGAACAGATGCGATGGTGCGCACATTTGCGGTGACGTCTTCACCCACGACCCCGTCACCTCGGGTAGCGCCGCGCACGAGACGTCCGTCTTCGTACAGCAGCGAAATCGCAAGGCCGTCCATCTTCGGTTCACACACGGTGTGCACCGGGCCGGTAACGCCCTTGGCGACCCGCTCCTCCCACGCTTCGAGATCCTCGTTGGAGAACGCGTTATCGAGGGAAAACATCGGCACCAAGTGTTCGACCGGCGCGAATGTGCTCTGCGTGGCAGCACCAGGACGTTGCGTGGGCGAGTCGGCAGCAACGAGATCGGGATGCGCGGCTTCGAGCTCCCGCAACGCAATCATCAACTGGTCGTATTCCGCATCGGAGATCTCCGGCTCATCCTGGCCGTAGTACAACTCGTCGTGGAAGCGAATCTGCTCGCGGAGCGCAGTGATTTGTTGCGCCGGAGTTTTGGAGCGCGAGCGGTTTGCCACGGCGGCGATGCTAGAGCGCGCGGTTATGCACCGAGGGTGAGTCGGGCTGCGGCCGCTTGTTCGTGCACTCGCGCCGCCAGCGCACCGGCCAATGCCATTGCGTGTTCGGCCTGCGGCACACGATGCATTGCGAGTCCGCATGCCGGAGAGATGATCGCCTGCGCCCGCACCCGAACCGGATCGAAGCCCGACTGTGTGCACACACACCAGTTGCTCACAAGGGCGCGCCACAGCGGCTCCGGCGCTTCACCGATGGGACGATCCGTCGGCACGGCACCCCACACGATCCACCCGTCGTTGTCCAAGAATCGTCCGAGCACCGACACATCATCGAGTACGTCGCTGCGTACCTCGATGGAGAGCACATCGGGACCGGCATCGAGGGCGAGCCGGCGATCGCCGTTACCGCACACATGCACGCCCGATACCCCGGTCACCGTAGCGAGCGCGCCGGAGAGCAGATCCGTTGCCGACTCACGATCGGTGAATCCATCGTCATCACTCCACGAGGCAAGCCCAGGCTCGTCGAGCAACACCACCAGTGCGCTGTCCGGAAACACGTGCCGCAGCGAGGTCTCGAGCGCTTGGATGCACCGACGCACCCCGGTCGACGCCAAGATCATCGCTTCCGGAGCAGAAAACCCAATGCGCGAAAGCGTCATCGCCATCGTGATCGGACCCGCGCACTGCACTTTGATGCGCTCCGGCACAATCCCTCGCGTCGTTCCGACTTCGAGAAATCCAATGAGCCCAGCCCACGACTCGGCGTCCAGCGCGTCCGTACCGTCGGCACCCGGCGCGCGCACCAGCTCACCGGTTGGTGCGACCGCAACGCCAGGAATGAAGCGCGCCACCTGCGCACACATACCTTCGCGGGGCGAACGTTGCGGAAGTTGCGGCACCGCGGGCAGGCCCGAAAACGCGGCGAAGACCGCCTCGGCCGCCGCGACCGGATCCATATGCGGCAGACTCCCGATTCCGGTTGCCAATCCGGGGATAAACACGTCAGAGGGATGCATGGAAGTGGCCAGTGTAGGGACCGAACCGACTCGCGCTCCAAACGACGGATTTCGCGCACGCCGAACTGCACTGCGATGGGCCGCGCGCGCCGGATGGGCACTCCTTGCACTCCTTGTGATACCGATGGTCCAACGCGTCATGAGCGGCGATCCCGAGGCCGTGCGCGTCAGCGCGCTCGCCATTGCGTGGTGTTACTGGTTGGCCGGACTTAGCGGTGCAGTGTTCGCGCGCGATGCCGGCGCCACGACCACGCGCGTTACCGCGCCCATCATTGTGTGGGCATCGATACTCATCGCCGCGCGCGGCATCGCCCTTCACGATGGCGTGCTCATCGCGTTCGGTATCGCAACAACGATCGGTGCGCTCGCGCTGACGAGCGCCCCGGTGCTCCAGAGTCTTGTGGACGCGGCGTCGTACGGATCCGAGGCGCGCTACCCGTTGCGAACCCCACTCGTGGTGGGTTTTCTCGGACTGCCGTTGGCGTGGATCACCGTCGCCGTTGGCACCATCATCGGTCCGCTGTTGCTCGCGGACGGAAGCATCGTCGAAGGGGTGGCGAGCTGCCTCGTCGGACTGCCACTCGCCGCGCTTTCGTTACGGAGCGTGCACACCTTGAGCACCCGCTGGCTCGTGTTGGTTCCCGCCGGCGTTGTCGTGCGCGACCAAATGATCCTGACCGACCCCATCTTGATTCCCCGCGATCACATCGCCCGCGTCACTGCTGCCACCGGTGAACCGATTGCGGACGCAATCGATCTGCGCCTCGGCGCGTTTATTGGAACGGTGCGCGTGACGTGCACGGAACCCACTGAGGGCATGCGCGTCAAAGCCTCTCGGCGCGACACGGTGCCGGTGGACAGCGATGCATTCCTGGTCGCGCCGATGTTGCGATCCGCGTTTCTTGCTGAGTACCGCGCGCGCGGCGCACGCTAGGTCACCTTGGTCGGGGCTACTGCGCGCTATTGCGCGACGCCGCTTCCGATGCAGATATCCCTGCGATAGAGCGCCACGATCTGCCCGGGCGCTACTCGCGGTTGCGGCGACGTGAAGTGCACCGCGATGCCATCGAACCTCCCGGTCATCGGCGCACCGTGCGCGCGCGTTTGGACTTCGAGCACTTCGTCGGGTGCCGGACGTGCGTCGGTGAACACGAGTTCAGAAAGCGTGACCGAAGAGCGCGCCAGATCAGCCTTGGTACCAAGTGTGACCGTGGCGCTCGGCGCGTCCACATCGACCACGTATGCGCGCTCGCCGACTGCGATGCCGGTGCCGCGCCGTTGGCCGATAGTAAAGGCATGAATGCCCTCGTGGTGCCCCAGCACCTCGCCCGACGTGGACTGAATAGTCCCCGGCGTGGGGGTGAACCGCCGTTCGAGGAACGCCTCGCGACCACCCTTGGTTATGAAGCACACGTCCATGGATTCCGCTTTGCTTGCAGTCCGAAGTCCGAGGCGGGCTGCGTGATCTCGCACTTCGGCTTTGGTGAGATCACCCACCGGGAGCAGCGTGCGCGCCAACGCCTCAGCAGACATCACACTCAACACATACGACTGGTCTTTGGCTTCGTCGCGCCCGCGCTGGAGGCGGGCAATGTCTGCGGTGCGATCAATGCGGGCGTGATGGCCAGTGGCCACCGTTGTGACACCCAAGGCATCTGCGTGGCGTAGGAATGCACCGAATTTCACATAGCGATTGCAGGACACACAGGGATTCGGCGTCACCCCATTTGCGTAGGCGTCTACGTACGGGTTCACAACCGCGTCGTTGAATTCTTCGGTGAGGTTAAAGACATAGTGCGGCACGCCAAGCTGCGCGGCAACGCGGCGGGCATCCTCCACGTCCGAGATGCTGCAGCAACCAGAGTCGGACTCTCCACCCCACAATTTCAGCGTCGCTCCCAACACCGCATAGCCCTGTTCCAGCAAGAGTGCCGCCGCGACCGACGAATCCACGCCTCCGCTCATCATGACGACGACCGGAGTCATGCCACGACCGCCGAACTGCGAATGCGGTCGATGCATGCCGGCAACACGGCGAGCACCGCATCAATGTCCGCGTCGATGGTGGCGTACCCCATGGAAAGGCGCACGCTCGCGCGCGCCTCGTCGGGGGTGCGCCCCATTGCTTCGAGCACATGCGACGCGTTGGTCGCACCGCTTGCGCACGATGCACCGGCACTACACGCAATATCTGCGCGGTCGGCCGCAATCACCACGAGCTCTCCCAAAACTCCGGGAAATCCAGCGGACACGATGCCCGGCACGGCCTGCTGCGGATCTCCATTGAGAAACGCGCCGGGCACGGCGAGCAGTCCGGCTTGCAGTCGTGCTCGCAACTGCGCAACGTGCGCCCACGTTGCTGCGCGCGTTGCTTGGGTGTATTCGAGCGCAACGCCGAATGCTGCTGCACCGGCAACGTTTTGGGTTCCGCCGCGACGCTCGTGTTCTTGTCCACCACCGACCAGTATTGGTTCGAGCGCGACACCGGGGCGGATTACCAGTGCGCCAATTCCTTTGGGGCCACCGACCTTGTGTGCGGAGAGCGCGATGCAGTCTGCGTTCGCAGTGTCGGCCGCCAGGTCACACCACGCGGCGCCTTGTACCGCATCGGTCACCAGAACGGCGTGCGGCGCAATGCTGTGGAGCGCATCGCCGATTGCGTTTACGGGTTGCATAACTCCGGTTTCGTTGTTCACGAGCATGCACGCAGCAGCCACCGTGTCGGAATCGCACGCAGCGCGAAACGCGTCGACCGGGACCACACCGGAGGGGTCCGGCGCGACGATTTGCACCCGAAAGCCTTCGGTCTGCAATTGGGTTGCCGCCGCCAGGATGGCCTTGTGTTCGATCGCACTCACGACGACGCCGTCGCCCCGACCCGCAACACGAGCAGCGCGAGCCGCACCAATGAGCGCAAGGTTGTCGGCCTCGGTGCCCCCACTCGTAAAGGTCACATCGCTGACGCGCGCACCACAGGCCGCCGCCACTTGCTCGCGGGCGGCTTCGAGCGCGGCTTTGGCGGCTCGGGCGGGCGCATGCACCCCAGTCGGGTTGGCACACGAGCTCCACTCGATCAGGGCTGCACTCGCCTCCGGGCGCATGGGGGCGCTGGCGGCACAATCCAGGTAATGCACAGGCGAAAGGGTACTTCCCCCGGAATTTTCGGGTCCCGAGCAGAAATTACATGCATGTACTTCATTTCCCGGCCGACTCGGTCGATACAGCGGACGAGATACGCGGGCGGAACCCAGCGGTCTTAGTTGTCACTGGTCGCTTGGAGGATGGGCATGATGACGCAACTCCGACTCCTTGATGGTGGTCTGGCCCCGGCCTGGGAGCTCGATCCCGATCTACGGCGCATCGGCCGGGAAGGCGTGGCGCGCGCTCGGGCGGCACTCGAGGCGTCCCGCCCGACTGAGCGACCGACCCGGGAACGACGCGCCGGGTAACACCCGATATCGCCAACTCCCCAATCCCTCGCGCCCCGCATCGGCTCCCCATAGGCTCACGCGCACTAACTCGCGCTCAGGGGGATCGCAATGCAATTTTCAATTGACTACGGACCGGCATACGCGATGGCGACATGCAATCTCGAGTCGGGCGATCAGGTAATCGCCGAAGCCGGTGCAATGGTTTCGATGACACCAGGCATCGACGTACAGACGAGCTCTGGTGCGGCCGGTGGCGGCATTCTCGGCGGCCTCAAGCGCGCTGCGCTCGGCGGCGAAAGCTTTTTCATGAACACCTTCACGGCGAGCGCAACCTCGCAAGTGTCGTTTGCTCCCGCTTCCCCAGGTGACATCGTGCATCACCAGCTCGACGGGCAAACCAACGTCATGGTGACCTCGGGGTCGTACCTGTTCTCCGATGGCGCAGTCACCGTGGATACCAAGTGGGGTGGCGCCCGTACGTTCTTCTCGAAAGAAGGACTGTTTCTGCTGAACGTCGCCGGCGCGGGGAACTTGTTCTTGTCGAGCTACGGCGCGATCCGCAAAGTTGATCTTGTTGCCGGACAGACCTTCATCGTCGACACCGGACACGTCGTCGCGTTCCACGCCGGCATGGGCTACAACGTTCGCAAGTTCGGCGGCTGGAAATCCACGTTGCTGGGCGGCGAAGGACTGGTCGTCGAACTGACCGGCCCCGGATCGGTGTGGATCCAAACCCGAAGCCCCGAAAGCTTCGCGGGATTCATTGCGCCGTTCCTGCCGATCAAGTCCAGCGGCAACGGACCGTCGTTCAGCTTCGGGAGCTAACCCGCACGCGGGACCGCGCTACCGAGTTGGTGTGTACGTACCGAAGACGTCGCGTAAAGCGTCGCTTACTTCACCCAAGGTCGCACCAACTTGGAGCGCGGTTTTCATGGGATAGAGCACGTTCTGGGTGCCGCGGGCTGCATCACGAACATCAGCCAGGCCGCGTTCGACCGCTGCCCCGTCGCGCGCCGCGCGCCATGACGCCACCCGCGCGCATTGCCCCGCTTCGAGTTGCGGATCGATCGGGAATACTTCTGGAGACTCCGACGCATCGTCGACGTAGCGGTTGACGCCGACGATGACTTTGCGCTTGTCGTCCACCGCACGTTGCCAGTCGTACGCAGCACGCTCAATCTCGTCTTGCAGGAATCCCTGCTCTATCGCAGTGACTGAGCCCCCGAGAGCATCAATGCGTTCGATGTATTCCCACGCTGCTGCTTCAACCTCGTTGGTCAGCGATTCAACGAAATACGACCCGGCCAGCGGATCGACGGTGTCGGTGATTCCCGTTTCCGAAGCGATGATTTGCTGGGTGCGCAGCGCAATGCGCGCCGCACGTTCGGTCGGTAGCCCGAGCGCCTCATCGAAGCCATTGGTGTGCAGCGATTGCGTTCCTCCGAGGGCCGCGGCGAGCGCCTGAAGCGCGACACGTGCAATGTTGTTTTCGGGTTGCTGCGCCGTGAGCGTGGAGCCGCCGGTCTGCGTGTGGAAGCGCAACAAGAGCGACTTATCGTCGCGTGCCCCGAAGCGATCCTTCATGATGCGGAACCACATACGTCGCGCCGCGCGGAACTTGGCGACTTCTTCGAAGAAATTGTTGTGGCCGTTAAAAAAGAAGCTCAGTCGTGGCGCAAATGCATCCACATCGAGCCCGGTATCGATCGCAGCTTGCACGTACGCGATGCCATTCGCCAGCGTGAATGCGATCTCTTGCACTGCGGTGCTTCCTGCTTCGCGGATGTGGTAGCCGGAGATTGAGATGGTGTTCCACTGCGGCACATGTTCGTGGCAGTACGCAAAGATGTCCGTCGTGAGTCGCATGGACGGGCGGGGCGGGTAGATATAGGTGCCGCGCGCGACGTACTCCTTCAAGATGTCGTTCTGGATCGTGCCACCGATCGCGCTCGGATCGACGCCCTGCTCCTCGGCCACCAATTGATACAGCAGCAACAAGATTGCGGCCGTGGAATTGATGGTCATGGAAGTCGTGACCCGATCCAGGGGAATCCCGGCAAGCAACCGACGCATGTCGTCGATGGAATCGATTGCGACGCCGACCTTGCCCACCTCACCGAGGGCACGCGGGTGATCAGAGTCGTATCCCATTTGCGTCGGGAGATCGAACGCGCAGCTCAGCCCCGTCTGGCCCGCGCCAAGCAAGAAGTGAAAAC